>DATDNH010000210.1:0-25940 GCA_036518395.1 Candidatus Angelobacter sp.
ATCCATCGCCGGCATCTTCTACGAAACCGCCGACCTGATGGAAGTGCGCAACGACGATCCCTTTCGCATCCGCTCCTATCGCCGGGCCGCTGAGGCCATTGAGGGGCTGGAAGTCCAGCTCAGCGAAATTTACCAGAATGAAAAATCGCTGCTGGAGATCCCAGGCATCGGCAAAGGCATGGCTGCCAATATCCGCGAAATCTTTACCCAGGGCAAACTCTCGGCGCATGAAGAGCTGCTTCATAAATATCGGCCTTCCATGCTGGACCTGCTCAAAATCCAGGGGCTCGGACCAAAAACCATCGCGTTGATCTGGGACGCCTTCCAGGTATGCGACGTTGAGGGAGTCGCCAAACTGGCGCAGGAAGGCAAGCTGCGCACGTTGCCCCGGCTCAGCGAGAAGACCGAACAGAAAATCCTGAAAGCCATCGAAAGCTACAGGCAGGTTACGGGAAGATTTCATCTCGACACAGCCGATGCCATCGCGCAGAAAATGACTGCGCTCCTGGAACGATTGCCGGGAGTGGAAAAAATCACCCCAGCAGGCTCGCTTCGTCGTGGCCGCGAAACTGTCGGCGACCTGGATCTACTGGTGACGGGAAACTGTTGTACCAATGACGAGCAGCGCGCCAAAGTACAGGAAGCAATTCTGGAGTTTCCCGGAATACTCGAAATCCTCGCCAAAGGGGATAACAAGGTCAGTTTCAAGCTGCGCAACCCCTCGATCCAGGTAGACGTCCGCTTGCTTCCTCCTGAATCCTTCGGCGCCGCGCTCCAGTACTTTACCGGCTCAAAGAACCACAATGTCTCGCTGCGCCAACGCGCTCTGCGCATGGGCTATACGCTCAACGAATACGGCCTGGCTCGAGTGGAGGACAACCAGCGCGTGGCCAGCCAAACCGAAGAAGAGATTTACGGCAAGCTCGGCCTCACGTTCATACCTCCGGAGCTGCGCGAAAACTGTGGCGAGATCGAGGCTGCGGAAAAGGGCAATCTGCCTGATCTGGTCACCGATGCTGACATCCAGGGCGACGTGCACATGCATACCGTCACCACCGATGGCCGCTGCACGATTGAAGAGATGGCGATGGCGGCACGCGAGCGCGGATACAAATACATGGCCATCACCGACCATTCCAAAAACCTGGCTTTTGCCAACGGACTGGATGACGCGCGCGCCGAAGAACACATCAGAAAAATCCGGCAGGCAGCGAAGGAAATCCCCGGCATCATGATTTTTGCCGGAATTGAAGTGGACATTCTGTCCCAAGGAGAACTCGATCTCTCTGATCCCGTTTTGGAACAGATGGACCTGGTGATTGCCAGCGTGCACTCACATTTTCAGCAGGAACCGCAGCAGATGACAGAACGCCTGTTGCGCGCGATCAGCAACCCCAACGTCTCACTCATCGGCCATCCGACGGGACGCCTCCTGCTGCGGCGGGAGGGCTACACCTTTGACTACGACAGGGTCTTTGCTGCGGCTGCGCAGGCCGGAGTGGCCATGGAGCACAACGCCTATCCTGACCGGCTCGACCTCCGTGACCAGCATTTGCGGCTGGCCCGCTCCAAAGGCGTAAAGTTTGTCGTCAATACGGATTCACATCACACGTCGCACATGGAAAAAATCCGTTACGGCGTGCTTCAGCTTCGCCGCGCCTGGCTCACTAAAAATGATGTTCTGAACACTCTCCCGCCCGCCGCCTTCGCCAAAGCGATGAGGCGAGGCCGTCCTGTGCTGGCACAGGTTTAATCTATAGTTGGTTTGGCTTTGTTGTTGGTTTCTGGGGATCCGCGCAGTACGGCATCGGTGGGCCGAGTCCAGAGCAAAAGTCAAGGGCTATCATTACTAAATACTGTATTTCCGCATCTCACAATTGAGGAGCATGGCCATGCCAGACAACGCAAACCAGTCCCCCACGCAGGCGCCAAACAATCCGCCCGCTCCCACCCGCAAGTCTTCTCTCTCCATTACCGATGCCGGGCATGTCCCCATCACTGAAGAACTCGATAGCGCCAAATGGACGCTGCCACCCATTGTGCCGGTATTGATCGCGCTGGCTGCCGTGGGCATCGTCATCGCCGTTGTTGCCTTTGCCAACCGTCCCACTCCTCACGCTGCGGGAAGTCTCAGTAAAGTGCTTTCCGCGGAAAACCAGGGCAACGTTCTGGTCGCGGCACATCTGAACATCAACAACAACAAGAAGGATGACTATCTCTGGATCAAATCCATCACCGGCGAAGTCGAAGCTGCTGACGGGAAGAAAATGACAGACGATGCGGCACCAGCCGTGGATGTGGACCGTTATCTGCAGGCCGCCCCGGAACTGGCCGAAGGTAAAATCGCGCCGCTGCGCACGGAAATTAAAATTCCCGCGCTCAAGTCGCAATCCGGGATGGTGATTTTTGCCTATCCCCTGAACAAGGCCGCGTTCGACGCCCGCAAGTCCTTCACCGTGCGCCTGGAGTTTTACGACCATTCCTCCATCGCGCTGAAACAGTAGTTGTTGTCATCCCTTTCAATAAACAAAGGGAATCAGCGCTTTGACCTTTTGGCTGTATTCCTTGTATTCAGCACCGAATTGCTCCAGCATGAATTGTTCTTCCGTCCGGATCTTCAGGAGTAACATCACGAGCACCAGGCCGAGAGTTACCAGGTTCCGTACTTCGCGGAAGACAAAGGCGGTGCCGAGCAACGCTAATAGGATTCCTGAATAGATCGGGTGCCGCACCATGCTGTAGGGTCCCTTCCTGATCAGCGTGTGGTTCTCTTTCAGTGTGACCGTACCGCTCCAGTTTCCACCCAGGCGAAACCGTGCCCACACAGCAATGCAAAGCCCGGCAAATGTAGCTGCCACGCCGGCAAAAATAACCGCCCGCGAGCCGGTCAAAAAGGACCGGGCAAGCAAGCCAACCTCGAAACGTTTATCGAAACCGATCGTAAATGCCGCAACTGCAATCGTGAGTTGAACCAGTCGCGAACCGGGAGATTGCCTGCGAGATGTTCGCTTCGCAGTAAACGCACCGACGAGCCACACAACCCCGGTTGCAAACCACAAGTACGAGACGATGGTTCTGGCGTCGAGAGTCATTGGCACTACGATGTATTTACAAATTGTAAATTGAACAGTGCGCGGAGAGATTTTCCATCGTGGAGGGACACCCCTGCGTTGGCAGGCTGTAATCGCTGAACGCAATTGCACAGTCTCACCATGCCCAAAACGATTCTTTTTGGGGGAAAGGATGATTGCGGGCTGAATGCTGATTGCTGCTTTATTCTTTCGCCACCAGCAAATACACAGCAAATCCGCCGAACAAGACGAGCGCGGCGAACCCAATCAGCAGGGCTGCCGGAACCTGAATGATGTTTGACAGCGGACTCAAAATACCTGCCAGCCAGCCAGCCACCTGGCCGCGCTGCCAGACAATCAGAGCTACCGCCGCGAGCAGCAGGATGACCACCGCGACCTTTTCTGCCACAGCAACAGGTCGCGTTACGCTCTGAATGGCTGCGTTCCTGCGCCGCAACTGGGCGCGCCACCAGAGAGTTCCAGGCGCGGCGAGACGGACAGTCTGAATGGATTGTGCTCGCGCTTGCTGCAAGCCTTGTGTCACCAGCACCAGGTCGCTGCACGCAACACAATTTTCCACGTGCGCGCGCAATGCCGCATCGCAGGCCTCAGGCCACTGCCCGCTGCGAAGCGCGGCTTCCACCTGATTTTGTTGCGAGCAAAAATAAGACTTCATCTTCGCGCCCTCACAGCCAACTCCCGTCGTCGCAGCAGGCCTGCCATTTTGTGCCGCGCGCGAAACAGCAGCAGGCGAATACTCGCGCTTTTCAGTCCCGTGATCCCCGCAATCTCCCTATGGCTGTAGCCCTCGGCATAGGCCAGCCACAGCAGTTGACGCTCGCGCGGCTTCATCTTGAGCAGTGCCGGGCCAAGGAGCGCGTGAGAATCGATGCGCTCTGAATCACGGCTGTCGATCGCCGGCAGTGCCATTTCGGGAACGTCGTCCAGCGCTGCTGGTTGCGGACGCCGCCAGTGGTCGCGCAACAAGTTCGTCGCAATGCGGAACAGGTAATTGCGGCACGCCACTTCTCCGTGCTGCCACGGAGCGGCCGCGCCCAGAAAACGAACGTAGCTCTCCTGCAGCAGGTCGTCAGCTAACGTCGCGTTGCCCGAGACGCGCGCCAGGTAAGCCCAGACCGGCCTCGCCGTCCGCTGATAAAAAGCGGCGAAAGCCTCTTCATCCATGGGCGGCTCGGCGACGGCTTCCGCTGTCGCGACAGTGACTTGCGTGATCGCGTTGTCCCAGGTCATAGAAGTTGCTTTGGGCCCGGCTCACAACTGCTCTTTGGCAGTCAGAGCCTTCTTTTCAAGATCGGCGCCGCGCTGTGGCAGCAGATCCAGGTGCTTCGCCATCAGATATGCGAGGCCTGCTGAAATGATAAACCCAATTCCCAGCGCGAGGCCCAGCATTGCCAGTATATGAAAAGCCGTTTCACCGCCCGGTATGCTTTGTAATGAAAAAGATACTGCGCCAATCAGGAAAAGCACCACTCCAAGCTGCAAAGGGGTCAAAATCCTGGACAGAGACATTCGTCCGGCCGAGATCAGGTCGGCGGCCACCGGCATAGGTCCCGCTTCCAAAAAGCGTTTTCCCGCCTCGGTGTTCATGTACGTGAGCAGTTCCTGGCTGCTGCCGAATTTATCCAGAAGTTTGCCGTGCACATCACTTTGAAGCTTCAGAATCCTGTTCCAGCGCCGGTTTTCCAGCAAAACGCGGAACAGCCAGAGGAGCGCGCTCAAAATGAACACAAACACCAGGAAGGGGATTATGTAATCCCAGGCACGAGAGGTGCGGTAGAGGTACGATTCGGGCCACACATACTCTTCCAACCGCATGCCGGGATTGCCTCTGCCCGCTCCGTTGGCGTACAGATAAAACTCCGGATTACGGACAATTTCCGGATGCTGCTGCAGGAACTGCGCCAGCTCGGGGTTGTTTCGGGCCACGTATTCCTGGTCGGCAAGCAACGATGGATCACGACTGAGGACGGCAGTCAGCTTGGGACTCAGCCGCAGCAGCTTGAACAGCCGGTCGCGCATTGCCTCACGATCTTCATCGCTCGTGTTCGCGGGACTTGCTGCTGCTGAGCGAGACGCCGGCGTCTGGGCTGATATCCAGCTTCCGGGGATAAGTGTGAGACATAGCAGGGCCATTCGTGCGGCCCCGGAAACAAAGTGACGGTTGCGGTGCATGAACATCTCCTCATCCGCTACAACGGACGAAGACTAACCTGGTTAACAAAAAAGCAGCCTTTGGCTTTGGCTCTTGGCCTTTAGCTTCGGACCTTCCTCTAGACGATGTGGACAGGATGGAGGCAGTGGACAAAGAAAATTATGCGGCATGGCCTTCCGGAAGCCATGCCGCTGAGGCATCAGGCTGCCACTAATTCACGGGTCCTGCGTGAGGCGGTCAGGGCCATGGCTTCAGTGAGCTTGGCCAGGCCGAAGGCGGAGAGACACAGGCCAATGTCGCGCAGCGCGATATCAAAATATTGGCCGGTCGTGATCAGGTTGATGGCAATCAGAAGCAGCCACAGGCTGGCGATGTAGGCGCCCAGCCGCGGCCAGCGCGTAATGACCATCAAGCCGACAACCATCTCAATCACGCCCACAATCAGCATGAATGGATGGCTGAAATTGCCAAGCACTCGTTGAGCTGTGGGGCTGAGATATTTGTCCCAGTCCACCAGGAAGTGAAAGAACTTGTCCAATCCGGCAAGAAATGGCCCCAGGAAGAAAGCCAGGCGCAGGGCCCACCAGGCGGAGTTAAGTCTGTCTTGCATAGAGATACCTCCCATCTGCTACCACAAAATTTAAGTTGTAGAAGCTGGTGCTTACTTATTTAGATGGCTGTTGTGCCGCACATGTTGTGCAAGTTGCTTCTACTCAGCAGCGTCCATCTGAACAATAGAGTGGGCAGACTGTGAACGGTTACAGCCAGCTACCCGAAACTGGAAGAGGCGCAGCTAGCCCAACGGATGATAGGAAGGTAAAGAATCAAAACGTAGAGAAGTTGCACTGCAACGTCTCCCGCGCAAAGCGCGGGTTTCAAATTTACAAATTCCTCAATGGATCTCCCGTCTTGTGTTCCCTGATCTGGAACCTAAGAAAATCCCAGATTGCCTGGCGCGCTTTTGGATTAGGTGTGCCGATCACGACCTTTCCTCCCGCATCAACCAGTTCAACCTTATAAAAGATTTTCTTTCGCAGGCGTTTCATCACAGGCACGCCGGGAGGCGTCTTGTCGTGAACGAACATGGGAATATCGAAATCCCCCGAGGAAAATGCCCCGGCAATGTGCTTCAAGTGCATCCTGATCTCGTCGATGCTGGTTTTGTCATCGGGCGAGTTCGCCGTCACTTGAATCACTCCGCCATCTTTGGTCAGCAGAAAGTGATGCGTGATCTTCTGCTGATCAAAGCCCATGCCCTCATTGCCGCGCTGCTCGAGCTTTTGCTGGTCAGCGGGCTTGTTTGTGTCCTGACCGGCGATTTGCAGAATTGAGGCAAAAACAAAAATTATGCAGAGCCTATTCTTTTGGTGCATGAACTTTAGACGTGTTACGAGCAAATAAGGCGTGCCTCATTTCAAATAAGTGCAGATCCAAAAATAGGTGTGGAGCGCAGCCGCCCTCGGCTGCGTCTTTGGCTGAAGGTACTATTGGGATTTTCTTCGTAGGAAGATGTTTGTAGCCAAAAGCCAAGAGTAGCGCCAGGCCGCTACTCTTCCAGCGTCGATATATCGCCAACTTCCTTCCCCAGTTCCTGCGCCTTCAGCAGCCGTCGCATGATCTTCCCGCTGCGCGTTTTTGGCAGCTTCTCCGGGAAGGCAATCTCACTGGGAATGGCAATCGACCCCAGAGTATGGCGCACATGGTCTTTGAGCTTAGCTTCCAGTTCCGGCGACGCCGTGTGCCCAACCCGCAGGATCACAAATGCCTTGATGTTCTCTCCTTTGATCTCATCAGGACGTCCAATCACCGCCGCCTCCGCCACCGCCGGATGGCTCACCAGAGCACCTTCAACATCGGCAGTGCCAATGCGATGTCCCGCCACATTCAGCACATCGTCGGCGCGACCAACTACAGTGAAGTAACCATCTTCATCGCAAATCGCGACGTCGCCGGTCGTATAGGCATTCGGCACTTTGCCCCAGTCAACCGCATATCGCGCGGGATCGCCATAGACAGTGCGAAACATGTGTGGGAAAGGACGCCGCAGCACCAGTAACCCACCTTTATTTGGCGGCAGCTTGTTCCCCTGCGGGTCCACTACTTCAGCCACAACTCCGGGCAGCGGCTTCCCTGCCTTCGTCGGTCGTGCCGCCAGCACCGGCAGCGTCCCCAGACAAGGTCCGCCCGTTTCTGTCTGCCACCAGTTGTCGGCAACAAATCCCCATTCGCCGTTTCCACAGATCACTCGATACGCCCACACCAGGGCCTCAGGGTTCAGCGGCTCGCCCGCACAGGTGAACAAGCGAATGCTGCGCAGATCGTAACGCTTCGGCAGCTCATCGCCGTGTCGCATGAACATCCTCACGGCGGTGGGAGCAGTGAAAATTACCGATGCGCGATAACGTTCCACCAGCTCCCAGGCAATCGCCGGATTGGGATAGTCAATTGCTCCTTCGCGGAATAGCGTGGTTGTGCCCGCGAGCAGCGGCGCGTAGACGATATAAGAATGTCCTACAACCCAGCCGATATCTGAAGTACAGAAGAAAACATCATCATCGCGAATGTCCCAGAAGCGCGTCATATGATAGTGGATCCCCACCATGTAGCCGCCATGGACGTGCACCACACCCTTGGGTTTGCCGGTGGTTCCGCTGGTGTAAAGAATGTACAACGGATCTTCCGCCTCCATGACTTCCGCCGGACAACTGGCCGACTGCTTGCGCACCAGTTCGTAAAAATCAACTTCGTGCAATTCCAGCTCAATAGGAGGTTCCGTCCGCCGCAACACCACCACCTTATCTACATTCTCCAAACCGGCAATCGATTCCTGAACAATCGAGCGCAATCCTACGCGTTTTCCCCGGCGATAGCAGATGTCTGCTGTCAAAATGACGCGTGCCTGCGCATCCTCAATGCGGCTGCGCAGCGCCTGCACGCTGAAACCGGCATACACCACCGAATGAATTGCGCCAATGCGCGCGCAGGCCAGCATGGATACCACGCCTTCCAGGTTCAGCGGCATGTAAATAATTACGCGGTCACCCTTCTTCACTCCCAGAGACTTCAGGGCGTTGGCTGTGCGGCAAACAAAATCCAGGAGCTGCCCATAAGTGATCTGCCGCTCCGTGCCGTCTTCGCCTACCCAGATGTATGCAACCTTATTCTTTCTGCCACTCTTCACCTGCCGGTCCAGGCAGTTATAGGTAATGTTGCATTTGGCGCCGGCAAACCACTCAAACGTCGGGTACTTCCACTCAAACACCTTCTTCCACGGCTGGAACCATTCCAACTCCTGCGCCGCCTCTCCCCAGAAACCGTCCGGATCCTCCACGGAGCGTTTGTACTCTGCGGGATAATCGCGCAGGCGAGCCTTGGCCACCAGGGATGCCGGTGGATGAATCTCGTTTTGGCTTTGTAGAAGCTGCTCGATTCCTTCTGAGTGGACTGTTTGAGTTGCCATAATTCCTCCTTATTCATCGCTGCGATGAACGTCTGCCTAAACGCCCGCGATTCGCCACGCGAATCGCTAGACGCTGATACGCGCTAGTGGGTCCCACATGGCCCACTGGCGACGAAACGCCGCTATGATGTGCGAAGCGCTTCGGCACTGTCAAATGTCAGTACTGCCAGCTTCCGCTGTCCCCTGGCTCCAGCGAGAATTAGCGCATCTTAGCCGTCAGGCTCACATAGAGGATGTGACCCACATCACAGTTGAGCTAAGAATCAGAATCGGGATAAAAATTAAAAGACCTTGGAAGCTGGCATTGAAGAACTGTTTATCGTCTCAGCGCTCCGGGACGTGGGCTTATACTTAGGTGCAAGGGCAGCGAATGGAGGCAACAATGAAGTTGCGCACATTGTTCGTTCTCGGTCTGATCTGTGCAGTAACCGTGTATGCCGATGCACCCAAAGGCACAGTTCCCCGCGCCAGCGCGGATGATTACCCGGCACACACCGCCCATGATGGAGTAGCAATCGGTGCGGTGCTGCTGACTCCGGAACAGGTGCGCAAAGCTTTCCCGCAGAGCTGAGCCGCTGCTGTCGCGTCGCGGAAGTGGCGTTGTATCCCACCAGGGACAAGCCAATTAATGTTGCGTTGGGCGACTTTGGACTTCGCATTGCCGGCAACGAGACTGCCTTGAAGCCGCTAACTGCAGAGGCGTTGACGGCCAAAGTGCACAAGAAACCCGCACCATTTGCGCCATCTTCCGGCGGCCCCGACGTCATGGTTGAGCAGACCTCCGGCATCGGCTATAAAACAGGAGGCATTGACCCCAGGACTGGCCAGAGGACTCCGGGCGGAGTTTATACCACCAGCGGCGTAGGCGTAGGTGTAGGCATGGGTGGCAAGCCGACGCCAACCCCGGATTCAGGCGACAGTGGCCGTACCATCGACTCTGAGCTTGCCCAAAAAGGCCTGCCGGAAGGCAACGCTGCGTCCCCGGTTTCCGGCTATCTCTTTTTCGAAGTTCCATCCGCAAAGGACAAAAAAGCCAGCCAGCAACTCGAATACTGGCTCAACGCGGAAAAGATCGTGCTGTCGTTGCAATAAGCGACCAGCGATCCTTCTTCCGATCAACGCGCGATCCGCCGCCGCGGCGACCGATCACGGCGCTCTTGTTATAATTTCGCCGCAAAGATAAACAAAATCGTTCCGCGTGGAGGGATTATGCGTATCAGGACGCTCCTGGCTCTCATTGCAGTCTTCATTGCTTCCTTTCTTCTGGCAGGTTGCGGAAAAAAAGGTGGGGACACCATCAAGATTGGCGTGATCACCTCTCTCACTGGCAGCCAGGCTGCCTTTGGGGAGGCCCACAAGCATGGCTATGAGATTGCCCTCGACGAAGTGAATAAAAAAGGTGGAGTCGCGGGCAAAAAAATCGAGCTGGATTTCTACGATGATCAGAGCAAGCCTGACCAGGCCGTCCAGGGTGTTTCCAAACTTGTTGATCAGGACGAAGTCCCAATCATTCTGGGCTCCTACTCGAGTGAGAGCACGAAGGCGATCATTCCCGCGGTCACACAACGCCAGGTGCCGCTCATTATTCCTACTGCTACTGCCGACAACGTAATGGATTCGAAATCGCCCTGGGTAAACCGCATTTGCGCCGGAGCGAATGATTACGCCAAAACCACAGTTGAATTCCTGAAAGCGAATGGCGCGCCCAAAACAGTGGCCATCGTCTATGAGAACACCAACTTTGGCCAGTCCAACATGAAAGCCATGAAGGCCGCTGCCGAAGCGGCAGGCATGAATGTGGTCGCGGTGGAGTCCTATCAGGCCCAGGCGCCGGATTACAAAGCAGTGTTGCAACGCGTGAAGGCGGCGAATGCTGACGTGATCTATTTCTGCTCTTACCTGCTCGACGCCGGCACCCTCATGCGCCAGTCGCAGGAGATCGATCTTAATCCCAAGTACTACACCTCGGCGGGAACCGGCTTTGCTGCCGCCGAATTCCCTACTCCCAAAGGCGCGGGCAAAAATGCCGAGTACACCTTTTCTGTTTCCCAGTGGCTGCCGGAAGCGCGCTGGTCAGGTTCAAAAGAATTCGATGATGAGTTCTTCAAACGCTATCACTCGCATCCTGCATATCATGCGGTAGAGGCCTACGCCGCCCTCATCGCCGCCGCCCAGGCGATGAACGACGCCAAATCCATGGACCGTGACAAAGTCCGTGACGCCATCAGGAACCTGAGCCTGCCCATGACGACTTTCGGTCCCGTAAGGTTCGATACCAATGGCCAGAATCACCATCCGGTGCTGATCACGCAGGTGCAGGGCGGCAAGTATCACGTCGTGTTTCCGGCAGATGCGGCGGATGCCAAACCGATTATTCCCGCGCCCAAGTGGAGCGAACGCAAGTAGATTTCATGCCTGATCTCTAACCTGGCCAGCAAGAATTTCGGGAACCCAAAATTGCTTCGCGGGCTGAATGCTGAATGCTTAATGCTGATTGCTGAGTGCTAAAGCGGTATAATGCGGCAATTTAGCAATCAGTTCTTTGCCCTCACGTGAGGCAGATTATGCGTATGTTCAGGCTCGCAGGTTTGCTTGCTCTTTCGATTGCGGCGTCAGTCACAGGCGTCTGCCAGAATACCAACCGCATTGGCATCATCCTGCCGCTCACCGGCAGTCAGGCTGCCTTTGGTGAAGCGCTGAAGAACGGCTACTTCATCGCACTCGACGAGATCAACGCCAAAGGCGGCGTGCTGGGCAGAAAACTCGAGCTGGATTTTTACGACGATCAAAGCAAGCCGGACCAGGCGGTACAGGGCGTTTCCAAGCTGGTTGATCAGGATCGCGTGCCCATGCTGATCGGCTCGTTTTCCAGTGAGAGCACAAAGGCCATGATTCCAGCCGTCATCCAGCGGCAGGTCCCGCTCATTATTCCTGCGGCCAATGCAGACAACGTGATGGATTCCAAATCGCCATGGATCTTCCGCATCTGCGCCGGCGCGGCTGACTACGCCAACACCACGATCGCTTTCCTGAAAAACAATGGCGCTCCCAGAACCATTGCCATCGTTTATGAAAACACGAATTTTGGACAGGCAAGCATGAAGGCCATGACTGCCGCCGCATCGAATGCTGGAATCAAACTGGTGGCGGTCGAATCCTACGAAGCTAAGTCTCCCGATTACCGCTCGGTGTTGCAGCGAGTCAAGCAGGCCAATCCCGACGCAATTTATTTCGGCTCGTACCTTCTGGACGCCACTACGCTGATGCGGCAATCGCAGGAGATCGATCTTAATCCCCGCTACTACACTTCCGCGGGAACCGGATTTGCCAGCGCGGAGTTTCCCACCGCCAAAGGCGCGGGCCGGAACGCGGAGTACACATTCTCGGTGTCGCAGTGGCTGCCAACAGTACGCTGGCCCGGCTCAAAAGAGTTCGACGCTGAATACTTCCGGCGCTACAACTCCCATCCTACGCATCACGGCATGTTCGCTTACGCCGCGCTCACGACTGCCGTGCAGGCCATCAATAGCGCCAAATCGCTGGACAGCGCCAGAATTCGCGATGCCATCAGGAGTCTCGACCTCAAGATGACTTCATTTGGCCCGATCAAATTTGATTCCATCGGGCAGAACCGCCACACCGTGGTAGTAACACAGGTGCAGGGCGGACAGTATCGTATCGTCTATCCGGCCGACGCCGCAGACAGCAAGCCGATTATTCCGACACCAAAATGGAGTGAAAGAAAATAGTTAAGCCAGCGTACGCTGATGGAAAAAGATTTTGCTTTAGCTAACTACTAAATACTGAGTACTAATTACTGTTTTTTTGATTTTGCTTTTGTTTTTGATTTGCTGTACTAACTACTTCTTTTCAATGATCGGGTTCTTCCAATTCTTTTCAATGACCGGGTTCTTCCAAGCCTGCATTGACGGTTTATTGACCGGCGCGCTTTATGCGCTGATTGGCATGGGACTCGCCCTCATCTTTGGTGTAATGCGTATCGTCAACTTTGCCCACGGCGCTTTCCTCATGGTGGGCATGTATGTGAGCTGGTTGCTGTTTGACCGGTTCAGGCTGAATCCTTATGTTGGATTTCTCGCGGCCGGGGTTTTTCTCTTCTTCTTTGGCTATCTCGTCTACCTGCTGTTGATCAAGCCCATCCGCGATCGTTCAGATTTCATGCAGATTCTCATGACGACCGGCATTTCCCTGATCCTGGTGGATGGCGTGCAGCTCACCTTTGGCGCCGACTATCACCAGACCAATATCGAACTGGTGAACCACACGCTCCGCTTTGGGCCATTTTTCGTAAATAAAGCCTACCTGCTGTCTTTTGTGATTGCCGCGGTTTTCATTATGGGACTACGGTCGTTCGTAGTGCGCAGCCGTACCGGGCAGGCGTTGCGCGCTATCGCACAAAACCGCGATGTCGCACCCCTCATGGGCATCAACGTGACACGCATCCAGGGCGTCAGCTTCGCCCTGGGAATCGCCGTCGCCGGAATTGCCGGCGGATTGCTGCTGCCCGCGCTTTATCTCTTTCCCACTGTAGGAGAGGATTACACACTGAAGGCGTTTGTCATTGTTGTCCTCGGCGGCATGGGCTCTATCGAAGGCGCTGCCTTCGGTGGACTGGTGCTGGGCGTCACGGAGAGTCTCACTAGCCGCTATTGGGGCCAGCAGTGGGCCTTGATTGTTGATTTCGTCCTCTTTCTTCTCGTGCTTTCCGTCAAGCCCAGCGGCATCTTTGGGAGGCAGCGGGCATGACAGGTCTGCGGGGCTGGAAGCTCGTAATCCTGATTGTCGTGGTGCTTGCCTCATCGTCTCTGGCATTCGCCGTGCAGAACGATTATCAAATGCAGGTGCTCTTCCGCATCGCCTTGTTTGCCGCGCTGGGCCTGGGATGGAACATTGTGGGTGGCTATGCCGGACAGCTCTCGCTTGGCCACGTCGCTTTCTTCGGCATTGGCGCCTATAGCCTTGCCTTGCTGACGAAACATTCGGTACCCCTGTGGGTCTCGGTTCTGCTGGGAGCGATCATCGCCACCGCGTTCGCTGCGGTGATTGGGCGAATCATGTTTCGCCTGCGCGGGCCCTACTTCACGCTGTCTACCATTGCTGCCGCCGAGGTCCTGCGCCTGATCGCCACCAACTCGCCATTCACCGAGGGGGCTATCGGCGTTGCTACCCCAGCACTCTTCACCGGGCGCTATTTCTGGAAGTTGTTTTATCTTTCCGCCGTTACTCTGGCCACGCTCACATTCCTGATCAACTTCTGGGTTTCGCAATCCCGTTTTGGGTACTATCTCATGGCCATTCGCGAGGACGAAGACACCGCCAGCGCCGTGGGGATCGACACGGCCAGCTATAAGAACCGCTCGCTCCTGATCAGTGCATTTGTGACCGCGCTGGGAGGCTCGCTCTATGCCAGCGCCTTTCAGTTCATCATTCCCGACAATGTGCTGACCATTGATATCTCGCTGCAGATGGCGATCATCACCATGCTGGGCGGCGCAGGAACTTTGCTGGGGCCGGTTGTGGGCGCAATCCTTCTGCTCTCAGCCTCAGAGTTGTTCAAAAACCGGTTCAAGGAAAGCCATCTTCTGATTTATGGCATTTTGATCGTTGTGGTCGTGCTGTTTTTGCCGGAAGGCATCGTGGGCGGAATCAAGCAGCTATGGAATTGGATTCGTAAGAAGAAAGCTCCGGCGTCTGCTGGAGCAACAACAGCATAAGGCGTTTTTTAGCCGTGCATGCGGGCCAGGAATTTGAAGTTTCCTTGTCAATGAGGATTTTTAAGATCAGCAGGAACGTTGGCGGGCTGAATGTTGAGTGCTGATTGCTGCGAAGATATGAGCGTCGTTCTGCATCTCGAAAATGTCTCAAAGCGCTTCGGCGGATTGCGCGCCGTGAAAAGCGTCTCTTTCGAGATGAATGCCGGCGAGATCCTGTTCATCATCGGCCCCAACGGCGCGGGCAAGACCACGGTCTTCAATCTCATCAGCGGCTTTCTCCATCCCGACGAAGGCTCGATCATCTTCAACGGCCGGCACATCTCTCGGCTTGCGCCCCATCGTGCCGCCCGACTCGGTATTGGCCGCACTTTTCAGATCGTAAAACCGCTGCGCAATTTAACTGTGCTCCAAAATGTGATGCTGGGCGCATTCATGCACACCGGCAAGCTGAACCAGGCCCAGGAAGAAGCTGGCAAGATCATGGACTTCCTGCAGATGTCGCACCTGAAAGATTTTCCCGCACATGGACTGCCACTGGCCGCGCTCAAGCGCCTGGAAATTGCCCGCGCGCTCGCCACCAAACCCACGCTGATCCTTCTGGACGAAGTGGTCTCCGGCCTCACACCGGGCGAGGCCCTTGCGCTGGCTGGACTGGTGAAGCGCCTGCCCGAATGGGGAGTCAGCGTCGTGGGCGGCGTGGAGCACGTGATGCAGGTGGTCATGAAAATCGCCGACCGCATCGTTGTGCTGGACTATGGCGCAAAGATTGCCGAAGGCAAGCCCGCTGATGTGGTGAGCCTGCCCGTCGTAATTGAGGCTTACCTGGGGGCAAAATACAAGGAGCTGCCAAAATGACAGCAGCGTCGGCCAACGGCGCGCCAGCCGCGTCGCCACTCCTTGAAGTAAACAACGTGACAGCCTTTTATGGCGACTTGCAGGCGTTGTTTGGCATCACATTGCGCCTCTACCTGGGCGAGATTGTCACCCTGATCGGATCCAATGGCGCGGGCAAGACGACCATCCTGCGGGTGATCTCAGGAGTCAAGCGCGCGGGCAGCGGGTTGGTGCGTTTTGCCGGCAGTGATGTCTCCCGCACTCCCGCGCATGACATGGTCGCGCGCGGAGTGAGCCACGTGCCCGAAGGACGCCAGGTGTTTCCATTCCTTACTGTCAGGGAAAATCTTTCCCTGGGAGCATATACGCCCCGCGCGCGTCCGCATTTGAAACAGTTGATGGAAGAGCAGCTCACGCTCTTCCCGCGCCTGGCGGAAAGGATGAACCAGCTTGCGGGAACGCTTTCCGGCGGCGAACAGCAGATGGTGGCCATCGCCCGCGGCCTCATGGCCCAGCCCAAGCTTCTCCTCCTGGACGAACCCTCGCTCGGTCTGGCCCCCAAAGTTGTGGATGAAGTGTTCGACAAGATCCAGGAAGTCCGGCAAAAGGGCATCACCATGATGATCGTGGAGCAGAACGTGGTGAGCGGCCTCAGCATCGCCGACCGTGGCTATGTAGTGCAGCACGGCGCCGTCGTCCTCGAAGACACCGCAAAAAATCTCCTGACGAACGAGACCGTCCGCGCAGCCTACTTGGGGTTGTAGCTCTTGGCTCTTTAGCTTTTGGCTTGTCATCTTGATCACAGGAACAAGTACAGGAATTATTGTTCAATCAAAAATCAACAATCAACGATCTAAGATTCTTCGCGTCTCCGTGTCTCCGCGGCTCCGTGGTAGATTTATTTCCTCCTGATGACTGAAGCACAATCAGCGGCCAAACCAGCACTCGCAAGGTCAGAGCTTGCGCCGGCAGCAGTGTGGTACGGAACTATGCCGGTGTTCTGGACGCTCCTCGGCGTGTATGCCGTCGCGCGAGTGCTTACAGTTTTTCCTGACCGATTTCCCATGCTGGCGATCATCGCCTTGCACGTTGTCGTGCCGCTGGTTGCTGCTCTGATTCATGGCAGCATTCTTTACCGGGTCCGAGGCGCCCTGGTTTTTGCTCTTTTGTTCCTGATTGTCGGAAACGTCTTTGAAAACTTAAGTGTAGCTACCGGATTTCCTTTTGGACATTATTCCTTTACGCAGGTAATGGGGCCAAAGCTTCTTCAGGTTCCTATCATGCTGGGACTGGCTTATCTGGGAATTGGTTATATGTCCTGGACGCTCGCTCTTGTGATCCTGGGGGAGACCCGAAGCCGTCTACATGGATCCAGCGTCTTGACTGTACCTCTGGCCGCCGGCTTTATCATGGTGGCCTGGGATTTTTCCACCGATGCAGTCTGGTCCACGCTCGTGCACTGCTGGATCTGGCCAAAGGGCGGCGCATTCTTTGGCGTGCCCGTAAGCAACTTCCTCGGCTGGTATCTCACGGTTTACGTTTTTTACCAGCTCTTCGCACTGTACCTGGGCCGCCAATCTCTAGAGCCGACTCCATTGCCACGAAGCTTCTGGCGAATGCCAATACTTTTCTACGCCGTGTGCGCGACAGGCAACGTATTACTGGCTATTCCGTCGCGCGGCGGCACTGTGGTTTCTGATCCCTCGGGAACACAATGGAGGGTGAGCGACATCACCAGCGCATCCGCGCTGGCCGCCATTTTTACCATGGGCGCCTTCGCAGCGACCGCTTGGATCAGGACTGAAAAAAACACAATCGGCAATTAGCAATCGACGCGACCAAAACTCAAGCGCGCGCTCCAGACGTTAAAGTCACTTCTTTGTAAACCCTAAGAGGCGAGGTTGTTGGCACAGGAATTGCAATTCCGCATACTCTAGACATTCATGCGAGTCCTGATTGCTGGTGGAGGCACTGGCGGACATGTGATTCCGGCTTTGGCTGTGGCGCGCGAACTGAAGGCGCGCTACGGCGCGGATGTCCTGTTTGTCGGGACAGCACGCGGGATGGAGAACCGGCTGGTGCCGCAGGCCGGTTTCCCGCTCGAACTGGTAAAAGTCGGGGCGCTGAAGAACGTCAGCCTGGCTACGCGGGTGAGAACACTTTTCGATCTCCCACGAGCAATCTTTCATTCCCGACGAATCATTCGCAGGTTCCGGCCTGATGTGGTTATCGGCGTCGGAGGGTATGCCTCGGGACCGGCCATGGCTGCGGCCATCCTCAGCCACACTCCTACATTAGCTTTTGAGCCCAATCTTATTCCCGGATTTGCCAACAAAGTCATCGGACGCCGGGTCACCGCCGCAGCTGTACATTTTGAGCAGACCAGGAAATATTTTCGCAATGCGCGAGTGGTTGGTGTCCCGGTGCGTCCGGAATTCTTCAATGTGTCTGCCCAGCCACAGAACCATCCGCCCACTCTTTTGGTCTTTGGCGGCAGCCAGGGCGCTCATGCTATCAACCAGGCCGTTGCGGCGGCGATTCCTCAGGTACAACGACGTCTACCCACGCTGCACGTGATCCATCAGACGGGTGAGCGCGATTATAATGACGTGCAAGCAGCTTACTCGCGGGCTGGAATTTCGGCGGAAGTTTCGGCGTTTATTGACAATATGCCGCAGGCGTTTGCCCGGGCCGATCTTCTGGTTTGCCGGTCCGGGGCAAGCACCGTGGCGGAAATCACCGCCGCAGGCAAGCTGGCGATTTTTATTCCCTTTCCCCGCGCTGCCGATGATCATCAGCGACGCAATGCTGAGGCGATTGCCGATGCGGGAGCGGCGGTGCTGATTCCGGAGGCGGAGCTGACGCCCGACAAACTGGCACAAAAGGTAACGGAATTGCTTTCAGATCCAGGCAGGCTGCAGGCAATGGCGGCGAAGGCGAAGACGCTGGGACATCCAGATGCGGCGGGAGAGATGGCCACCATGGCCGTGACTTTAACAAAAGAACGCACCACGGAGGCACAGAGGCACGGAGACACGGAGAAAAATTGGTAATTGGGTAAGTTGGTAATTGGGTAATTTGAAAACCGCAAACCAAGTACATCGTGTCCTTCGTGGTTGAGTTGGTTTAGCCAAGGGCCAAAGGCCGAGGGCCAAGGGCGTAGAAAACGCATGTTTGCAAAAATCCAGCGCATACATTTCGTAGGGATTGGCGGAATCGGCATGAGCGGCATTGCCGAGGTGCTGCTGACGCTGGGATACAAAGTTTCCGGCTCCGACCTGAAGAGTTCCTCAGTCACGCATCGCCTGGCCCACCTGGGGGCGATCATTTTTGAAGGACATCGCTCAGAGAACATCACGGGCGCGGAAGTTGTCGTCACCAGTTCAGCCATTGCACGAGACAATCCCGAAGTTGCCGCCGCGCACGCGCAGCATGTGCCGGTGATTCCCCGGGCTGAGATGCTGGCCGAGCTCATGCGCCTCAAGTACGGTATCGCGATTGCCGGCATGCATGGCAAAACCACGACCACCAGCATGGTGGCAGCGGTTCTGGCCGGAGCCGGGCTTGATCCCACGGTAGTTGTTGGCGGACGCGTGGACGCCATGGGCTCCAACGCCCGTCTGGGCAAATCGCAATACCTGGTAGCTGAGGCTGACGAGAGCGATCGCTCTTTTCTCAAGCTATCCCCGATCCTGGCGGTGGTGACCAACATAGATCGCGAGCACATGGATTGCTATCGCGACATGGCGGATGTAGAGCAGGCATTTGTGGATTTCGTGGATCGCGTGCCCTTCTACGGCATGGTGGTGCTCTGCAATGACGATGAGCGGCTGCGTTTGCTGCTGCCGCGTCTCGCCCGGCGCGCCACCACCTACGGTTTGCGCGAAGACTCCGATTTCCGCATTCTGCACAGCGAGATCGAATGCGGAAGCGCCAACCGCCACTATTCTCACTTCGCGGTAGAGTACCGGGGCAAATCTCTGGGCGATTTTCACTTGCAGGTGCCTGGCAACCATAACGTGGTGAATGCCACGGCGTCGATTGCCGTCGGAGTTGGCCTGGACATCGATTGCGAGCGCATCCGCGAGGCGCTGGAAGGTTTTCGCGGCGTTGATCGCCGGTTTCAGTTGAAGGGCACGGCCAATGGCATCACCGTGATCGATGATTACGGACACCATCCAACCGAGATTCGCGCCACGCTGGCGGCCGCTCGACAATGCGGATTTGAGCGCATCCATGTGGTGTTCCAGCCCCATCGCTATACCCGGACCAGGGACCTGTTGGAAGAGTTTGGTACAGCATTCGCAGATGCTGATACCGTGTTTGTCCTGGACATCTACGCGGCCAGCGAGCAACCCATTCCCGGCGTGAGTGGCGAAAAAGTAGCCACCGCGATTCAAGAACTGGGCAGCAAAAATGCGCGCTATCTTGCCTCATTCGATGAAGCAGCGCGGGAACTTGCAGCAATTGCCAAGTCCGGCGACATGATTCTGACGCTCGGCGCAGGCAACGTTTCGCAGCTTGGACCGGAAATCCTTGCAGAGCTGCAGAAGCACCATCGCGCGATTCCAGCGTAAAAACTCACCTCACAGTGGTCTGAGCTAGTACCCCACCGTCGGTGCTCAAATGGTTTTCAATTATCCAATTACCCATTTACCCAATTACCAAATCTTTCCGATGAACCGATATTCCGATGCACCGATAACCCGATTCTCACCATGTAGAAGGGCCGTCCCGATTCTCAATTTCCACGCGTACTAAAAAAAAGGGTCATAACCCATAAAACTTCTTTCAATTTCGGCAAAAACAGGTATATTGATTCGTGGCGCTGCTCCGCACACAAAAATAGTTTGATGGCGCGCGATCTTACTGATCTTTTAGACCAGGACGAGCCTCGCACCACGGTGGCTGCCCGCGACGGGGCAGACCATTCAGACTGTATTTCTGCGCGCGCGATCGAACTTGACGACGATGAAGAAACCCAGTTCCTCCGCACCGCAAAACGCGTTCCCGTCCGTCGCAGCCCGCTAGGCAAAAAGACCCAAAGCCGTCTCAAAAGAGCGTTGATCATCAGCGTGGTCATATTCCTGTTCAGCGGCGCTGCCGTGGCCACGTATCGTTACGGTATTCATTCCTGGCGCTTCCGCCTGGACTCCAGCGAAAACATTGAGATCACTGGCGTGCTGAATGCGTCGCATGTGCAAATCATGGACGTCGTAGGCGCCGATATTGGGCGCAACATCTTCTTTGTCCCTCTCGAAGAAAGAAAAAAGCAGTTGGAACAAATTCCCTGGGTTGAATCAGCCACGGTCATGCGGCTCCTGCCAAACCACATCGCGGTTCGCATCAGCGAGCGCGTTCCAGTGGCGTTTGCCCGGATTGGCTCCAAGATCAACCTGATTGACGCCAATGGAGTGGTGCTGGGGATGCCGGCCAGCCGTCAGGTGAAGTACTCGTTTCCGGTGATTGAAGGAATCACAGACACCGAACCGCTTTCGTCGCGCGCCGCCGCCATGAGGATCTACAACCGGCTGGTGCGCGATCTGGACTCGGAGGGTGCGCACTATTCGCAGGAGCTGAGCGAGGTTGATTTGTCCGATCCGGAAGACATCAAAGTGACAGCCAACAACACTGGCGGAGCCGTAACGGTCCACCTGGGAAACTCAGATTTTCTCTCGCGCTTCAAGCTGTATGTGACGCATATCGCGGAATGGCTGCAGCAGTTCCAGAATCTCCAATCGATTGATCTCAGGTATGAGGGGCAGATCGTAGTGAACCCCGACCAGACAACAGCGAGACAGGCAACCGGCAATAGGCAACAGGCCACAGCAAACCAGGCCACAGGCCACAAGCAACAGGCAACGGCGAACAGTCAAAGACCGGGAGCAAACCGGAGAAGGTGAGCGCCGAAGGCGCGGGATTACTGAGCCCGCCCCGTGAGGGGTGGGAATAGGAACGTAAAGGGCCATGAGTAAAGAACAAAACAATACGATTGCGGTTCTGGATGTCGGCAGCGCCAAGACACTGGCGCTGATCTGCGAAGCAGGAGAAGCAGGCTTGCGGTATCGCGGCCACGGCTTGAGCGAGTCACGTGGATCGCGCAAAGGAATCATTACCGAACTGGATAAGGCCGTACAGAGCATTCAAAAAGCCATGGAAGAAGCGGAAAGGGTGGCGGAATGCCAGATTGGCAATGCTGTCATCTCGGTTGGAGGCGCGCACATCAAGGGCATCACCAGCCGGGGTGGTGTGGCTTTGGGATCCAGGCCGCGAGAAGTCGGCCGCGACGACATTCGCGAAGCGGTAGAAAAAGCGCGCTCAGTCAAGCTGCCCGTCGATCGCGAGGTGTTGCATCTGCTGCCGCAGGAATTCATTCTCGACGATCAAGTTGGCATCCGGGATCCCGCAGGCATGATGGGATGCCGCCTGGAAGTGAATTTGCATCTGGTGACGGCATCGTCCAGCGCCACACAAAACGTGGTCACAGCGGCAAACCGCGCCGGCATTCACGTGGACAACACGGTTTATGAAGGTCTGGTTGCCGCGGACTGCACACTGCGTGGCGACGAAAAAGAGCTGGGCGTCTGCCTGGTGGATGTAGGGGCAGGCTCGGCCGACTTGATCGTCTACTCCGATGGCATGGCCGTGCATAGCGGCGCCATTCCTATTGGCGGCGACCACTTCACGAACGACGTGGGCGTCGGACTGCGAACGCCGCTGGTCGACGCCGAAAAAGTCAAGAAGCTGTTCGGACACACCGTGAGCAACAAGGTGCCGGAGAGCAACGAAATTGAGGTGCCGGCCGTGGGTGACCGTCCATCGCGGTTGATGCCGCAGCGGTTTCTGGCAGAAATTCTGGAGCCCCGCGCCATTGAGTTCTGCGAACTGTTGCGGGACCACCTCCAGCATGCTGGCGTGTTGGATCTTTGCGGCGCCGGCATCGTCCTGACCGGTGGAAGCTCGCGGCTGAATGGCCTTGCGGAAGTTTGCGAGCGCGTGCTGGCGCGTCCGGTGCGGCTGGCGATCTCGATGCCCCTGGTGCACATGCCGTCAGAGCTGGCGCAGCCGGAATTCGCCACCGTGGTGGGATTAGCGATGTATGCCCATCGCACGAAAGTGGCCAGGATTTCGCAGGATCAGGGATTGGGTTCGAGGTTCAAGGCATGGTGGGCGAGGGTTGGAGCTTAGCAATCGCCGAGATCGCACGTGATCGCCGGGACCGAAAAGGCAACGGCAAAACTTTGGCCGCGAACGAACGGAAATAAACATATTGGTAGAGACGGTGCTCAGCACCGTCTCATGTGAGGTGACGTGATGAATGACGGAAACGGGAAAGCCCATTTAGAAAACGAGGTTCGTATCCAGTACAACGAAGATCCACGCAACAACGCCAAGATTAAGGTAATTGGTGTGGGCGGCGGCGGAGGCAATGCCGTCAACCGCATGATCTGCGCCGGCATGGAGGGCGTGGAGTTTGCCGTGGCCAATACCGATCTTCAGGCGCTCCAGATGTCGCGAGCGTCGATCAAGCTTCAGCTTGGCACCAAGCTCACTAATGGTCTGGGCGCAGGCGCGAATCCGGAAATTGGGCGCCGCGGCGCACTCGAAGACGCCGACAAGATCATCGAAGTGCTGGAAGGCGCGGACATGGTCTTTGTAACTGCCGGTCTCGGTGGCGGAACCGGCACAGGCGCGGCCCCGATCATTGCCTCGCTGGCCAGCGAGATGGGCGCGCTCACCGTTGGCGTAGTGACGAAGCCGTTTGCCTTTGAAGGCAGGCGCCGGCAGAGCCAGGCCGATCGCGGTTTGGCCGAGTTGGTGGAGAGCGTGGACACGATGATCGTCATCCCCAACGAACGACTGCTGGCTGTGGCCCAGGACGCCGGCTTCTTTGAGTCGTTCCAGATTGCCGATGACATTCTGCGTCAGGCCGTCCAGGGCATTTCGGACATTATTACCATTCCCGGAATCATCAACCGCGACTTTGCCGACGTGAAGACGATCATGGCCGGCATGGGATATGCCGTGATGGGCACGGCCACGGGGTCGGGCGAACGCCGGGCTATGCAGGCGGCACAGGCGGCGATTGCGTCGCCGCTGCTGGAGGCGGGTGCGATTGATGGCGCGCGCGGCATCCTGATCAACATTACCGGCTCAAGTTCCCTGAAGCTGGCGGAGGTGAATGAGGCTTCCACCATCATCCAGAGCGCGGCCCACGAGGATGCCAACATCATCTTTGGCGCGGTGCAGGATGAAAAGATGAAGGATGAAGTGAAGATTACGGTCATCGCGACCGGATTCAAGACTGACCAGCCCCAGCGCAAGGAGCGGTCAGTTTCGGCGGCCCAGGTGGCGATTTCGTCGGCCAGAACCGCCTCCGCATACCACACACAGCACGCCGTGCCCGTGGCTGCAAGGCCGGCGCCGCCAGTCAATAGTTATCCGGTCGGCAGCAGCGTGACAATGCGGATGGCAGCGGCTGCACCTACCCGCGAGCGCCCGACCATCGACTCGGTGAAGGAGGCGGTAAAAGGGTCAATCGAGCCGGATGACCTGGATGTGCCGGCGTTTATAAGGAAACGGCAATAGAGAAGCCGCTTTTGGCTCTCAGCTCTTGGCTTTTGGCTAAAAGCAGCTAAAAGCCATCGGCCAAACCTTACCACTGATTAACACCGGTTCGGACTGATCTTCACAGATGTGTGGATGGCGTCGGGCAGCATCCAAACTCCTGTTCGCATTAACAGTAGTCGAGGATGGATTGAATGTCGCACCTTTATGACACGGCGGAGAAGCCACTCCTGCCGGCCATTTGGTATCGAAGAAGTTACTTTTTGGGTTAAGAGGATTAAGTTTGTGCTTGCATTGGATGCAGAAAGTCCCTTACTATCGCAGAACTGCTCTGGAATTTCAGGGTTCCTATTATTTGGCCGATTCAGCCGAAAAAAGGGACAGGATTCAAACAAGGAAGTTTCCCCCGCGACAGGTTTAAGCATGGGTTTTCGGTTCCGGACATTGTTCTCTTTGCTGATTGCGACCCTGTTATCCACAGGGTTGTATGCCCGCACATCCACGCACACCACCAAGAACCCCAAGCGCGACGGGGTGGCAGAAAGCCCGCGCGCGCAGACGCGCATGTCGCATTTGCGCCACAGCCGCAAGCTGCGCAACGTCCGCCTGAAGCGGCGCCATCGTTATTACGAGCATTTCTATACCAGCTCGTACGCGACTGACCTCACCGAAGGTGACGTGGTTGCTGGTGAAGACCCCGTAGTCCGCCAGGCGGCAATAGACGCGCTGGGTGACATGAATGGCACCATGGTGGCAATTGATCCCACCAGCGGACGCGTCCTGGCTATGGTGAACCAGAAACTGGCCCTGTCAGAAGGCGCACAGCCCTGCTCGACCATCAAACTATCTGTTGCCTTGGCCGCGCTGAGCGAAAAGCTCATTACCCGCGACACCGAAATCACGCTGGGCAAACACACTCAGGTGACGCTCACTGAAGCGCTGGCCAAGTCGAACAACGCCTATTTTGAAGCGCTGGGACGCCGGCTGGGCTTTGCCAAAGTGAAGTATTACGCCCACCAGTTTGGCTTGGGCGAGTATGCCGGATTCAATATTGACGGCGAGCACCCGGGCATCTATCCCAATCGTGTGCTCGATGCCAGCCATGGAGGCGTCGGTAAGATGTGCTCGTTTGGCGAGAGCATCTCCGTAACTCCGCTGCAACTTGGCGCCCTGGTTTCAGCCATCGCCAATGGCGGAACCCTCTATTACCTCCAGCACCCGCTTACGACCGATGAAGTCCTGGATTTTCAACCCAAGATCAAACGCCAGTTGGACATCGGCCCCCTGATTCCCGAAATGACTGACGGCATGATGGGTGCCGTAGAGTACGGCACTGCGCGCAGTGTGCGCCAGAACTTTATTGAAGAGGAAATCCTGGGCAAGACCGGCACTTGCTCCAAGGATGGGACGCGGTTTGGATGGTTTGCATCCTACGCCAACACTCAGTATGGACGGATTGTAGCGGTAGTTTTCCTGCGCGGTGGCCGTCCTACCTATGGCCCGAAAGCGGCAGAAATCAGCGGGAAGTTTTACCGTAACCTCTACGACCACAAATTCTTCACCCAGCCGGCAACCGCAGCCAGCAAGACCGGCGAGAAGACCGCTGTGGGTGCCCAGCAGTAAGTTGACGATTGGCCTGGACAAAAAAGGCGCCCTGCGGGGCGCCTTTTATTTTCGGATCCTTCGAGTCGTCCTAACCTAGCGGCTGGAAGCCAATAGCTGGTTTTTCTCAAATGTTCCTACAAACGCGCTGCGCTTGTTGTGCAGTGTCCACGTGACATTCAGGCCCTGGCCCTGGAATTCATCAGTCAGGGCAACTGCCGGCATGGCGTGAGTGGTCTCGGTCAGCGGCGGGTAGAAGGTGGATTCATTTCCGCAGAGATGATCTTTGTCGCCGATGGGCCGCGTTTCCACCGTCACAAAATTACCCGCGTGAACAGAGGCGCTGGCATTGTGCTGTTGCAACACCTGCATATTGATCGGCACGTCCATAACCTTGACGACGTGGCGAAGCAGCTCTCCGCCCATTTCCTGCGCAAAATTGATGAGCGCCTGGCGCTGCTCGGGCGTGGCCTGACGATCAACCAGAAGAACTGATT
>DATDNH010000211.1:0-2813 GCA_036518395.1 Candidatus Angelobacter sp.
GACAATTCCATTCGGTCCCCATTTTATTCCTGGCTCTATACCCGAGAATCGTCGGCAGGTCTTGGTTCAGCCTGAAAGGGGGAAGCGACCGTTCTCCGTTCGTGCAGATTCCGCCCCTGCGGGGCGGGGAGTTTCAAGGCATCATGGTTATCCGCGCAGAGTGTGGGGGGTACGCTCGTTCACGCAACTTCTTGCGCGACTGTTACTCGTTTTGCCGGCAGAAGCGCTAACAGGACGCCTCCGATCACCAGGAACATGATCACATCAGCAAAGTTCCTGTGGACTGTGTGAATCCAGGCTTGCACGGTTTGAATGGCCATTACCACGCCATGGGAGATGTTCCACCAAGCTACCAGAGCAATCATGGAGCGATGCTCAGATGGTCTCCTTGCAGCCACGAGCAGAAAGACCCCGACCGGAATAAAGAAGCTCAGAAACATCGGATCGCACTCGTTCTTGCGCTCCAAAAGCCAGCTGGAATGCCGCAGATCCAGATATAGAAAATAAATCAGGGCCAGATTCAACAGCCCCACGATCACCAGGACGATCTGTGTCAGGCGTTCTCTCTTCACATTGACCTCATTGAGCAAATTTTGTTGCGAGCCCAGCAGCCGCTCACCCAGAGGATTCAAAACTAGCACACAGGAAAGGAAAGACAAGATCTGCAATGACGCTGCTGATCCATCACGTGGAAATACTCAAACCACAGTCAACTGTAGTGAACAGGCGATGATGCGCATCGAACCTGCAGTTCGCAGTCGGTACCGTGGAGACTGCAAAGGCATGGATCGTTTACCCTTTGAGCCATTCGGCAGCTAAGAAGAAATGACCCCAGCTACCGGCCGGCGGACGCTCCGCTCCGTACTAACGTCGGCTGCAACGCCGGACCAAGTCCAAGCCTGCCAGATGATGACCGAGGTGGCCACAGTTTCGATCGTTGCGAAGAACACGTACGCCGGATAAACAGGATCCCGAAAGTTACCGTTAGTCAGAGGCAGAACGAAGGTCAGGAAACCGTTGGTAAGAGTCATAACGCCACCCGCGATGATATTCGCCAGCCGGTTCGCTCTAAACGGAAGCAGTCGAGATGCCAGAATCATGGCGATGGGTATTTCCATCAAGACCGCTGAACCCAGCAGAGCCCATTGCGGGAGGTGTGGGGCTGTATTCGGCGAGCCAAGGAAAGCGAACAGGGCAAGCACGTCCGCATACAGATAGTTCAATAACGCGAATATCCACAGTACAGACAACCGCTCCTTTGTGTCATGCATATCAACCTCCTGCGGAATGGTTACGGTCCCGCGGCGGAATAAGTTCCAGAGGCACAATCAACGCGCCAAACAGTTATGGCGCCATATGGGCAAGTGAAGCGTATGATTTGCAGCACCTATGCCGATCACCACATTCAGCAGTTTCAACGACGGCCTCGCTCCGGCTCGCAGGAGTCGTGAACACTTCATCGCCAACACCAGCCTGGAAGATGATCGTCGCTGGGTTCCCTACGCGGACGGTGTTTGGCTGCAGCCTTGCTGTTTCAATGTCACGTCGGGCGGATTCAGCGTAGTCCTGAAAGGACTGCCTGGGCGCAGGGTGGGAACTCACTACCACGTGGGCACGGTTCATGGATACACACTGCGTGGTCACTGGCGATACCTGGAGCATGACTGGATCGCCAAGCCCGGAACTTATATCTACGAACCGGCGGGCGAGGCGCACACGCTGGTGATTACCGAGTCCTCACCGGAGCCGATGATCACGATGTTCGTGGTGGAAGGCGGCCTCATCTACCTGGACAAGGCGGAGCATGGTGGCTTTGCCGCCTACGAGGATGGGTTCACGCTGCTGGAACTCTGTCGGAAGTATTATCGCGAGGCGGGCCTGGACGTGGCGCTGCTCGATCAGCTGGTTCGCTGAAAATCTTGCCGTGGTCGTCCAGGACGACGAAGTGGAAAGTGGTCTTGCCGAGGTCGATTCCAACCGACGCGATCTGCATGTGATGATCCTCCGCTTGTGAGTTGCTGCATCATGCCAGGCGGGCATGACCACCTATGACCCTGCTCCATGAGCTTCGCGTGGCCCACCCCTCGCCATTAGGGCGGAGTCGGGCTTTGTCTTGGCGAAAAAAAGAGGGACAAGAAAACGGCCGTACCACGCTGGCGTGAAATCGGAACCGACAGTGGAAATTAAAGCCCCAGCCCGGCGTTGGATTTGCTCGCCAACTGGGGTTGCCTTGACAATCTGCGGTGCTTGGAAAACCTTGAATGATGTAAACGCCATCGTTATCATTGCCACTTCATACACTTCCTACGACCTTATGCAACGTACGGTCGAGGCACACATTCGCGACCTTGAAGGAATCATGCACCGGTTGAATGACGAACTGATGCAGCAGGATGATATACGCCTGCGAAACGTCTTGGAGGCCAGGGTTCGCGCAGCAGACCAAGCACTGCAACACTTCCGCGCAGCACTAGTGTTAGAGGAAAGAGTTCGCCACGAAGCTTGATGCTACCTTGACCGACTTGCCCGATTGGGCGATTGTCGCTCAAGATTGCAAGGCGTACTCTGCCGTTGCTTTGGCGTCGCTTTCTATCCTCCCCCAGAACTGCAAGCAGTTTTGAGAAGACCTAGGCCAGGTCCTTTAAAGGCTCAGCTTCGCCGCCCCTTCCCGCCCTCGTTCTGAATTAGCCCGCAGCCCGCCGTCCTGTGTTCGTTAAGCTTCGCCACGTCCCTGTCAATCGTTCGCACTCCGTCACACGGTCAGAGAATCGGTCAATAATTAAACCATCGGCGGAAAATTTTGACTCATAGAG
>DATDNH010000212.1:0-2053 GCA_036518395.1 Candidatus Angelobacter sp.
TCCGGAGCAGCAGAATCGATGCGTGATGTCACGGATGTTGCCGCCCGACGTGCCCAGACTGATCGGGAGCTGCTGTTTGACCTGATTCGCCCCACTTTGCGCAAGAACCAAGCCGACAGAAAAGAGCAACGTGCAGGACAAGCAGAAGAAACTAATGCGTCGTATGCGGGAGTACATCGCGGCCTCCTGTGGAATTTCTGTTTGGCCAGGATGCCCGATTATACATCAATTGTTTCCGAACCATACCCTGAAAGTATGGGAGTCACGCGCCGAGTTTCTTGAGAATTTTGTCGTTGTCTGCCTGCATTTTCTTTGCGCGGGCTTCCAGATCCTTATCTGGCTTAGCAGCGAGCAACTTCAGCGTGACGTCCAGGTTGTCACGGACAACTTCCCGGATGATGCGAGCGTGGTCGTTCTCATTCAGGGCGCGGAGATCAAAAATGGCCCCAATTTGAAGAAAGCTGTCGCTGAGCGCGAGCATATAGACGCGCGAATCGATATCCACTTTTCCGGCCGCGAAGGCCTGTTGTCCCTTGCTGGAATCCGCGCCGGCTCCAGCGATCGCGGAAAGCGTGAGTGCCAGAGCGTTGCGGTTGAGCTGGACTTCGGCGCCAACGCGCTCGGCATCCTCCAGCCATTGCCCGTGCAGAATTTTAGCGACGGCGGGATCCATTCCACCGGTGAAGCCGGGAAAAGGGACCTCAATCGAAATGGGGTTGGCTGAGAGTTTGCCGCGCTGATTCATCAGCGATTGTGCGGCGTCCATCAAGCGAGCGCGCGCAATGCCGTAATAATCGGAACGCATGCGACTAAAGGGCCCATAGCGGGACCGCGCGGCAGGCTCGCGCGAGCCGGTGCCGTAGGCCTCGGCCATTTGTTTGCCCGTATCAGCCAGCGAAGTGACGAGAGCAATCCGCAAGACCGTGGCTTGCTGACCCAGCGGATCATCGCCGCCTAGTTTGATGGCTTTGTCGAGATTGGTGAGTGCAGCGTCGAAATCGGAAGCCTGGAAGCTTTTTCTGGCGTCGATGAGCGACTGCTCCGCAGGATCTTTAGGCGCCTCGGTAGAACACGCAAAAAGAAACAGACAAATCGGGACAAGCAGAAAAAAGGAAGTGCGATTTTGCATGGTTTGTGCTCCTACGAAAAGAGGGGGACCAGCAGCGGGAGCGCACCTGAGATGATGGTAGGTCCGGTGCGAAGCGAGAGTCAATGCGACAGGAATGCCTCGGAATCATAGAAACCTCAGGCCGATTTTGTGATGTGCGACGCATGGAAACGCCTTAATTCCCAATCGATCAGGAACAGCATGTCGGGAATTGCTGCGATAAACAAAACGTCATACCGGTTCATGTGGACTACTGCAGCGAACGCCACTAAGGAGAACAAAGAGACGAGCGCGGCGTGAAATTCCCATTTCCATGCGACCAACATCGCCGTAATGCACGCAAACAACAGCACCAGGCCAACCCAGTCGCGGACATGGATGGTCCGTAGCGAGCCAGTCGGCTCGCCGGCTAGGAAGGCAAAGAATATGGTTGCAATGAGGAGTGCGGCTATCCGAGCGGTCCACCGGAGGATGAAACTCACAATTTTGGCCATCTTTCCCCCTTGTTAAGGGCAGACAGTATCCGGGAAACCTCCTCCAGCATCGACTGATTCGGCAAGCATGTCTGTGCTTCCCGTCACGCCCATATGCCTAAGCGGGCGATGAAAATTCCTTACCGGGAACAAGCGGGAGGGCGCTGCGGTGCTGGCCCCTATGAATATACGAGAGAGCCTTGTGCGGCGGGGTTGGGCAGGAATTTACGCGACGGCGGGTTGCTCGGCGAGGATGTGCGCAGGTACCTTGCGGAGATCCCAGACGATTCCTAGCCAGGACATGGCCTTGAGCGTGTAATAGGTGATGTCAATCTCCCACCAGAAGAAGCCCTGGCGCGCCGAAGCCATGAAGTGGTGGTGATTGTTGTGCCAGCCTTCACCGAGGGTCAGCAGCGCGAGCAGCCAGTTGTTGCGGCTAGTGTCGCTGGTCTCATAGCGGCGCGAGCCGAAC
>DATDNH010000213.1:0-5725 GCA_036518395.1 Candidatus Angelobacter sp.
TACCCGATTGTGAGTTCCTGAATTTTGCGCTGAAGTCGGCATAAAAACAGGAACCCAAAGCGGAATCACCGCCTGCGGGAGTTACGGCAACTGGCTGAACGGGGGGAGCCATGCAATCCCAGAATTTCGCTGAATATAAGGCAGTTCGTCAGGAACTGGCGCACGTCAGGACGTGCATCACCACGTACGTCCGTTACGTGGTTGTGGGTGCTGCGCCGGCCCTATGGTTTCTGGCTGGCCGGACGTCCGAGCCGCACTCGGCTTTGGGAATGAGTTTCGCCGCCATTCTCCTCAGCCTCATGTCGATGCTCATACTTTTCCTGCTGTCGTACAAGTTTACGTCGCACAACCGGTGCGCAGGCTACTCGAAGCTGCTCACCCATGAGCATTTCATTTCCCGGACGTCGAATCGCAACGTCTCCACTCTGCTCGACCGCTGCATTTTTTACTGGGAGATTTGCGTGGACAGGCTGCGTGCCGCCGATTCCGATCCCGCCAGATTCCAGGCCCTGCTGAATCTCTCGGGCGAACTCAATCTTCCCGATATGCCTGACTTGAAGGAAATCCTGGGCTCCATTGCAAAGCGGGACCGCCTTGCCTGGCTGAAAGGCTGGGCGCTGATATTTTCGTGTTCCCACGAGAAGAGCGGCTCATGGAAGCTGCCTATCTACATTGCCAGAATCTTCGGCGCCATCAACCTGATTCTGATTTTCTTTGCCGCTTATTTCCTTTTTACCGGCGACGCATACCGGCAGTCGCTCCCGGGCTTTGCTGTCATTGTGCTGTTGTGCGGACTGCTGATTGTCCTCTGGGCCGTGTTTGTCGCAAAACTTTATGCGCAGATGCTGGGCAGCCAAACTGTGGAAGCATTCTGTTGCAAATTCACGCCTCTGCGCGCCCAACTGCTCACGGAGATCAGCCCCGACCTCGAGTATCGGCTCCGTGGAGTAAGCATCCGCGCAGCCACATTCGCGCAGCAGGCTCCGCATCAAACCAGGCGCTTTCAGGTGCAAACAGTCCTTAGCTCGTTCAAGCGAAGCCTCAAAGCAAAAACCATGTCCGCCCGCGCGTCATTAGCGTTGTCATTGCATAGCCGCAGAGTCTGGCGGCATCGTTCCATTTCGATCCCGCCCGGAAATCTGATTTTGGTCTTCGTCTTTTTGGTGGTTTTGCTGAGTGCTAAGTCCTAAGCGCTTCGGCGATGGTGTTGTCATTTCGATCCCGCCCGTTGTTTGACAAACGGGCGGGAGAGAAATCTGCTGTTGCGTTTGCCGTTGCTTTTGCTGAGTGCCGATTGCTGTCTTCTGTCTTCTGACTTCTGTCTTCCTGTTGCCTGTTCCCTACCTCACTCCTTCCCACAGTGTCCGTTCTGGGCGTCGCGGATCATCCACTACCCCTGGCTCTATATCGAAGCGCATTGTTGTTCTGCGGTTGAGATCGTACCTCGGCCAGCCGCAATTTCCCGTCCTGGCAAACGCAACCCATGCTGCATGCACGATGTCAGCCAGCTTTTGTGGAGGATCAGCACCCAGGACTCCCTCAGTTCCCTTGCCAAGTGTGTCGAAGACAAATGTAATCTCGAGCCCATGGCACGCACCCAGGCGTCCATTGAGCAGCGGCGTCCGCCAGGCAAACTCATACATATAGGTCGACGCATTCTTCGCGTTCTTCGCGTGCGCATCGGCCAGCCGAATCGCAGGGATGCGCCAATACCAGTCAGTCTGGATCGCCGCGAACAAATCTCCGGCGCTTGCCTTCGGATACGCCGCGCGATAGGCGGTCAACATCTTTTCGACCGGCAGCCCGTACATTGCCACAGCTCCGGCCAGCGCTTCAGGAGTCATCAAGTCAATGCTGCCCGGGACCAGGAACAATCTTTGCTCATCGATGTTGGTGCCAATGATGACGTCAACATCAGCACCGGCTCCTGCAGCAATCCGTTCGATCGGAGGCCGTGGGATGATCTTTCCATCCACCACCGGCTGCCATAGCATCATGCTGGCCACCAGCTCCTTGCCCCAGAGTTGCGGATCAGGACGCGCAATCAGGTCGGCCTTCAACGCCTCCTGCGCCGCAAGTACGCGATCCACCGGCAGCGCGGCAATCGCTTCCAGCGTCGCTTCCACTCCAAGCTTCTTCGCCAGCCGCAGGCCAACCAGGCATCCGCTCTCCTCGGAGAGCACGCAATGGGCCGCGCCGCTCTGCGCAATGGCGCGCCGGAACAGTCCTTCGGCTCGTGGTATCGCCAGCAGCATGGCAAGGCTTATCGCTCCACCCGACTCGCCAAAAACAGTTACATTGTTGGGATCGCCGCCAAATGCGGCAATGTTATCGCGCACCCACTCGAGCGCTGCGATCTGGTCCAGCAATCCGAAGTTGCCCGATCCATTGCCGAGATAAAGGAAACCCTCGGCGCCAACTCGATAGTTGATGGTCACGCATACGATGCCGTCACGGGCAAAGCGACTGCCGTCATACCACGGTGACGCGCTGGTTGCGTGAAACTCAAAACCGCCGCCGGGAATCCACACCATCACGGGTAGCCCAGCCGCCCCAGGATCGGGCGACCAGATATTCAGGTTCAGGCAGTCCTCACCCGGACCGGCAAGCTCCGGAAGAACCGATGGATCGATCACCGGAGGATATGGCGGCTGAAACGACTTCGGGCCAAAGTTGAGCGCGTCGCGCACGCCGCTCCAGGACTCCACCGGTTGTGGAGGCCGCATCCGATTGGCGCCGTACGGTGGCGCTGCGAAGGAAATGCCCTTAAACGTGTAAACGCCGTTGACAACGGTCCCGCGCACCTTACCCGAGCGGGTTCTCACAATGGGATTCTGGTCTTTTCCAGAACGTCCGACCTCAACGGGGCGGGAGACCACGCCCGTCGAGCTTCCAGAAATTCTTTGGTCGCTCTTTTGTGGCGACTCTTCGAGCTGAGTTTGACTTAACGTTTTCATGGTATGCCTCGAATCAGGAGATGTCCTTGGAGAGGGGCTGCAATTCTGGCGTGCTCTGCTTCACTTGAGTGAATGGGGGATGCGCGCTTGTCACAGCCCCTCGATGTGATCACCGCTTCTGCGGTCCAGACCGCAACCACTCCTCATTTCGAGAGTCGTTGATTTTCAGGTCTGGCTGCGTCCAGGTTGTTCTGGTTCGCTGGGTCAATCCGTCTACTTTGGTGTTCACGCGACTGGCGCGATGAACCCTTTTCGACCGTCCATAACTAACAATTTACAGAAAAAAGTTTTGCCCGCTGTGACCACGGTCACGCTGGAAAGTGCGCTGAAAGTTGATTCTGCTGGTCCGGCTTTTGGTGTTGCAGTTGGTTGTTTGCAGTTGGTGTTGCTGGTGAGGAATCTGCTGTTCCGATCACGCGCGCTCACGTGCGATCACGTGCGATCACGGCGATCTGAGCTGTAACCTGTCACCTGTCACCTGCCTTGTTGACAACCCATCTCTCTCCCGCAGTCTCTTACTACCAAATACTTAAAAAAAATGGGGAGGAAATTTTATGTTGAGGAGAGTACGCGACATCGACGCCAGCCGCCTGGGCGAGCTGCGAGGAGCAAAAGTCTATGGCCCGGATCAGGAAAAACTCGGCAGTGTTGATGATGCGCTGATCGATGATCGCACTTTAGATCTGCGTTACCTGCTCGTGGATTCGGGTTTCCTGCGCAGCCGCTGGTTTGTCGTCCCAGCCGATCAGGTATATGCATCCGGCAGCGACAATGATCTTTACGTCAATCTGCGACAGGCGGATGTGGAAGCTTTGCCTGAATTCCGCGAAGAGGCTCTGGCCTCCGACGAAGCTTTTGCCCGCTACGAATCTGACTACCATCGCGCCTGGCAATACGATGCCGATCCGGCGCGTGTCCGGCCCAGTCCCGTTCTCGAGCGCTTCCGGCAGCGCGTGCGCAGCGGTTTTGCGCGTGAAGAAGCGACCAAGAGACCTGCCGTCATGCCGGCAACTTACGTAGCCACAGGCCGTGCGCGTCCAGTTGCCGTGTATGGTGTCTACCTGGATCGCAAGAACGTTGAACGAGCGGTCGACCAGCTCCGGGAAGCCGGATTCAGCAACAACGATATCTCTGTCATCTTTCCCGAACGCGATCTCACTAAGGAATTCGCGCTTGAGAAGGCCACCAAAGCTCCGGAAGGAGCACTGGCAGGTGGCGGAACAGGCCTGGTCATCGGCGGTGCACTGGGATGGCTTGCAGGCATTGGAACTCTGGCAATTCCGGGCATTGGTCCACTGATCGCTGCCGGGCCGATCGTCGCAGTCATTGCGGGCGCCGGCGTAGGAAGCGCGATTGGCGGTATTGCTGGAGCGCTGATTGGACTGGGAGTCCCTGAAATTGAAGCCAGGCGCTACGAAGAGGAAATCAAGAGCGGACGCATACTCGTTTCCATCCATTGTGAGAACCTGCGCAAGGCGCAGGCCGGCCGCAAGCTCCTCCAGAACTCCGGCGCAAAGGACGTCTTCCTTTCCGGGGAACAACAAGCCGCCTAAGGCAGGCAACAGGCCACAGGCCACAGGCAACAGGCAATAGCAAACCAGCAAGACGCAAATCGATTTCTCTCCTGTCGCCTGTGGTCTGCCTCCATGTCCTCCGTGTCCTTCGTGTCCTCTGTGGTTGAAAGGTGTTGCAGTTGCTTTTTGGGTCTGCTGTTGCTTTTGCTGTGGCCTGTTGCCTTTTGCCTATTGCCTGCTTTTTTCCATAAACTTCCCAACCGCCCTGGCGCAGGACTCGAGAAAGGCGCGATCCGCATCTTTGAAGGTCTCGGCAAAATAGCTTTGAATATCGATTTCCGCCGCGAATTTTCCGTTCACAAAAATCGGCACCACCATCTCCGATTTCACCATGGAGGAAGCCTGGACGTAGCGGCCGTCGCCGGCAACGTCGTTGACCACGACGGTTTTTTCCGTAGCCGCAGCGGTTCCGCACAGCCCCTGGCCAAACGCGATTCGCAGTTGTGGTGTGAAACTTCCAGTGTACGGACCTAGAATCAGCATCCCGGGATTGGCCGCATCGATAAGTCGGAAGCTGACGCTGTTATAGCGCGGCATCACCGAGTGCACGTGCTCGGACAAGCGCTGCATAAGCGTCGTCGTATCCGAAGCCTCGGCCGCCAGCTCTTCGATCTGCCGTAGCAGATCCTCATGCGTGGACATGTCCCTCACTATAACGTAGAAGCACATGCTGCATTTGCTTTTAGCTTTTAGCTTTTGGCTGTTGGCTGTTTGGCCTGCATTTTGTCATTCCGATCCCGCCCGTTGTTTGCGTTTGGTTTTACAGATCGGTTTTAGACAAACGGGTGGGAGAGGAATCTGCTTTCATGCAGTTGCTTTTACCGAGTGCTGACTGCTGAGTGTCGCAGACCCGCCGTCGCGGGTCGTAGATTCGCCCGTGGCGAACTGCCTACTGCTTTCTGTCTTCTGTCTTCTGACTTCTGACTTCTGGCTGCTGTCTTTCTATTGCCTGCTGTTCTGTGGCCTGCCTGCCCCGAGCGGAGTCGAATGGGTTCCCTCTTCCCTCTTCCCTCCTCTTCTTGTCACCTGTAACCTGTCACCTGTCACCTGTCACCTAAGCCGTTGCCTATTGCCTATTGCCGAAGGCTCGCCTTGGCGAGTACTCTGTTTCCTGTCATGAACAGATTATCGTTAGCGGTTGCTATCCTCGTCGTAACCACCTGTGCGCTGCACTCAGCCACGGCCGCTGAACCA
>DATDNH010000214.1:0-7675 GCA_036518395.1 Candidatus Angelobacter sp.
TCCACTGAGCTTGCGGAGCCGATGGCGAATGAGCCTGTCACACCCGTAGCCGAGGCAGAAACAGTAAGTGTGAAATGAGTACCTCCAGACGGTGGAGGAAAGTGGAGGATTCAGAACGTTCCTCCACCCGATCCTCCACCGCCTATCTCACTTAAATTCAATGCAGTGGAGGTAGTGGAGGATAAAGGCGCGTTTTTTCGTTTTCTTCTAAAGAAGTGTTTTTTCGCTTTCTTCTAAAGTTGAAAATTCAGCCAGAAGCATGAAACGAAATGACGCCATTTAGCACTTATTTAATAGAGCAAGATTTGATCCCCCTCTACTTGTATTGGAGGTAGTTATGGGCGCTGTGAGTGCTGCGAGGCCGGTTCCGGATGAAAGCTCGACATTTTTCGTGTCGCTTAAGGAACACTTTGGCTTGTGGGTGATTACGGTCAGTGGAATATTGCTGATCTTTTGCTTCGGGTTTGGGAACGACTGGGGGTGGATGAAGTCCCTGGTATCGCGCGTTCTTGCAGTACCGCAACTCCCGCCTCCCGAATCCTGGGAGCTTGGAGCCATCAGTTGGTCCCTGCTGTTCGGCGCTTACTACTACTTCACCTTTCCCTTTCTCCCAAAAGACCGCGTCAATCGAGTGCTGGCACTGCTGCTCTCTCTTGGGACCGTGGCACTCTGCATCGCTGGCGCCTACTCTTTGCATCATCACAGCGATACGCATTTCCGGTATGTTGCAGCCATTGGGTTCCTGTTCTGCATTACCGATTTTGTCCTCTTTTGGTTGCACGAAGGCGATCGCCGGAAGATCTTTCTTGAGAGTCTGTGGGTAGCGGATGCGCCGATGATTGCCGGACTGGCGACTCTGCTTATCTTTCAGATTTACCACAAACAGTACGGGTCGGAAGACATGCAGATATTTCTCGCCGGAGCTATTTCCTTCCAGTTGATTGTCTCCAACGTTGTCTTCATCCTTTGCCAGTTTGGAGTGCTAAGAAAGATTTGGGCCTGTCCCGTGACGGTTCGGGACTAGACTTTCGGTTGCTCTGGCCTTGCTGTGACCTGTCGCCTGATGCCTCGCTTGCATTCCTTCGCGCCCTCTGCTTGCACTGAGCGGAGTCGAATGTGTGGTTAGCTTAATAGGGTTCCATGGCTTCCACCTCGAGGAGAACGCGGATCTCAAGCTTCCCCGATTCCGGATTCGGTTGCGCCCGGAATCTTGCCAGTTGGCGCTGGTAGTCCGTCCACACCAGGTCGGCGTACAGGCCGCCAAAGATAACGTGTCCACATTCTCCAAGGACTCCCACGGTGCCATCCTCCCGCTTTCTGATCTGTGCTTCGATGATCAACTCTGTTTGCATAATCCTCCTTCGCGGAAACTTGATGCCTCACCCGCATTCCTTCGTGTCCTCTGTGGTTAAACAGCTTTCACGAAGTTCTTCACCTTATCGCCCGGTATAATTCCAGCACCTTGAACAAACTCAACTGGAACCGGGTGTTGGCCTGCGGACTGCTTGCCGGAGTCGTTTGGATCATTCTCGGCACCTTGGTCACTGCGCTGGTCGCAAAAGATTTTATCGCTCTTCCCCATAACCGTCTGGGCTCACCCACACCCGGCTTCGTTATTCTCAACATTGTGCTCGATTTGGTTGAAGGGATTTCCATTCTGTGGCTCTATGCCGCCATTCGCCCGCGCTATGGCCCGGGCGCAAAAACCGCGGTGATTGCGGCGTTCGCGTGGTGGTTCATCGTGAGCCTGGAAGACGCCACCTGGTGCACCTTCGGCCTCTTCCCGCCAGCCACTCTTATTCCGCTGATCTTTGCCACGCTTCCCGCCCTGATGTTTGCGGCGCTCGCGGGCGCCAGGTTCTACAAGGAATGATTCCATGAGCGCAGCCGAAAATAAAAAATTGGTGCAGCAGATTTTTGATCAACTGGCGAAGGGCAATGCCAGGCCATTCGTGGACAGCATGGCAGACGACTTTAAATGGACGATTGCCGGCTCAACCCAGTGGTCCAGAACCTATGAAGGGAAGCGCGCTGTCATCAAAGAACTGTTTGGCGAGCTTCAGGCCCGGCTGACGCCTCCAATCATCACTGCCGCTCACAACTTCATAGCGGACGAAGACTGCGTCGCGGTGGAAGCGCGGGGCAGTAACACGACAAAAGATGGCCGATCCTACAACAATCATTATTGTTTCGTCTTTCGACTTGCGGGCGGCAAGCTGCGGCAGGTGACCGAATACATGGACACGCACCTGGCAATTACCGCGTTGGGCAATCCGACTTCCTGAATTCGCGTGAATCCATAAGGCCGTGATCGCGCGAAGGGCGAAGCCATAACCAAAACTGGGCCGCAGATTTCATAGACGAGCGCAGATCAAACCATTTAGCCGCGAATGGCCTGAATGAGCGCGAATTTGCAAAAGCAAGAGAACCTGTTATCCAGCACGGAGGCAAGAGATACGCAGAAAAATTGCACGAGCGCCCTGTAAATGATCATTGCCAGATCCCGAGGATATTCAGCTAACCACGGGAACCGCTGGCCGTCTCACATATGGGGTCCCCATAGGGGTTAGGCCGTCGGGAGGGTTTTCATGAAGTATCTGCGCTCCTTTTTCTTGCGACTGTTTGGAATTCTGCGCCATTCTGACCAGGATATAAACACCGAGATCGAAGCCAACCTCCAATTACACATCGATGACAAGGTGCGCGCCGGTATGAGCGCAAGCGAAGCGCGGCGCGACGCGATCATGAAACTCGGCGGCATCGGCCCGGCCAAGGAGGCGTGGCGAGAACGCAGGACCCTGCCATTGCTCGAAAACCTTATTCAGGACACACGCTTCGCGCTGCGCCAATTGCGCAAGAGTCCCGGATTCGCGGCCACGGCAATGGTCATGCTCGCGACCGGCATCTGCGCCAGCGTGGCCATTTTTGCGTTTGTCGACGCCGCATTGCTTAAACCGCTTCCCTACCAGAGTCCGGCGCGGCTGATGGGAGTGTACGAGAGCGCATCCCGCTGCGAACGATGCAACCTCTCTTATCAAGACTATCTCGATTGGAAACGCCTCAATACCGTTTTCACGTCTCTCGATATCTATAACCACAACGGCGCGACGATCCCCACGGCATCGGGTCCCCGAATGACGCCGATTGGCCGCGTTAGTGCTGGATTTTTCAGCACGCTGGGGGTCAAGCCTTTTCTTGGGCGCGATTTCTCGGCGGGCGAAGACGCCGTCGGCGCGCCACGAGTCGCATTGTTGAGCTACGGCGCCTGGCAGGCAAACTATGGCGGGCGTCGTGACGTTGTCGGACAAAACGTGATTCTCGACGACACCCCCACCACAATCGTCGGCGTGCTTCCGCCCGATTTCCACTTCGTGCCGTCCGAGCCGGCGGAGTTCTGGATTCCTCTGCAACCGACGAGCAACTGCGAAAAGCGGCGGAGCTGTCACAATCTTTACGGCGTGGCCCGTCTCAAGGACGGAGCGTCGGTCGCGACTGCACAGTCCAATACCGAACTGGTGGCGCGCCAGCTTGAGCAGCAGTATCCGGATTCCAATCGCGGTCAAGGGGCCAGGATCGTGGCGCTCAGCGAAGTGATTTCGGGTGACATTCGACCGCTGCTGCTGATTCTTCTCAGCGGCGCCGGGCTCCTCCTGCTGATCGCGTGCGTGAATGTCTCCAGCCTGGTGTTGGTGCGCACGGAAGGGCGCAGACGCGAAGTGGCAGTCCGCAGCGCGCTTGGCGCTTCCCCTGCGAGGCTTTCGCGGCAATTTGCGACTGAAGGCCTGTTGCTGGTTGTGGCCGGCGGCGGCGCAGGGCTGGCCGCGTCCTATTGGGCAATGCAGCTTTTCACCAAGCTGATTCCGGCGCGCATGCTGGCCTCCATGCCCTTTCTCCTTGGACTCAAATTGAATCCGAGGGTGCTGGCGTTCGCGGCCGCCATCTCATGCCTGGCTACGATATTGTTCGCGCTCACGCCGCGCGCGCGCTTGTCGAAAGCCGGGATGCGTGGTGATCTGGCTGAGGGCAGCCGCAGCGTGGCCGGCTCCTCGTGGCGACGGGTGGGATCGAAGCTGGTCATCGTGGAATTGGCAACGGCCATGGTTTTGCTTGTCGGCGCCGGCTTGCTTGGCCAGAGTCTCTACCGTCTCCTGCGCGTGGAACTCGGGTTCCATCCGGATCACCTTGCGACGCTAAGTGTTGGCGCATCCGGAAAGCGTTACGATACCGAAGCCAAATCTCTGGATTGGGCGCGGCGAACGCTGAGCCGGATCGCGAGCCTTCCTGGAGTGAAGTCCGTGGGAACCTCTTCAGTGATGGCGGTGAGTTACAACGGGAACACACGCTGGATTCGTTTTGTGGGTAAGCCGTACAACGGCGAACACAACGATGTGAACTTCCGCGACGTTAGTCCAGGATACTTCGAAACACTGCAGGCCAAACTGCTGCGTGGACGCTTTTTTGCCGATGCGGACGATCTCACGAAACCGAACGTTGTGATCGTTAATCGGGCTCTGGCGGAACTTTATTTTCAAGGCGAGGATCCCCTGGGAAAGCAGATCGGCGATACGGAACTTTCCCCCAAGTCCCTGAAGCAAATCGTTGGAGTGGTGGATAACATTCGCGAAGGGGCCCTGGATAGCGTAATTCGTCCAGCGATGTACCTGCCGTTCAATCAGGAACCGGAGGCCGAATTTGATTTGGTGGTGCGCACCGCGCAATCTCCGCAAGCGATTCTGCCCAGTTTGTCACGGGTCATTCACGAAGTCGATCCGGACGTAGCCACAGTGCGTCCGATCACCATGGAGGATCGCATCCACGACTCGCCGGCTGCCTATATGCATCGCTCGGCGGCATGGCTGGTGAGTGGATTCGCGGCACTTGCGCTGGTACTGGCCGTCGTCGGACTTTATGGCGTCATCGCCTACTCGGTGAGCCAACGAACACGCGAAGTCGGGGTGCGGATGGCGCTTGGCGCACAGCGAAGCTCGGTTTATAGGATGGTCCTGCAGGAAGCGGGTGTGCTGAGCGCGATCGGAATTTTCTCGGGAGTCGTGTGTTCCCTGGTGTCGGCAACATTGATCCAGAAACTGCTGTTTGAAACGCCGCCGCGCGACGTTCCCACGCTGGCGGTCGTGGCTGTCGTGCTGGGTGCGGCGTCGCTCCTTGCCAGCTATGTTCCGGCGCGGCAAGCGGCATCAGTAAATCCAGTTGAAGCCTTGCGCGCCGAATAGATGTGCTTAATGCACGTGAAATCTAATATCCCGTTCGCGTTCCTTAGGCCTTGTTTTGCCTTTGGCTGACTCCGTGGAGTCTCTGTGGCTCCGTGTCTCTGTGGTGAACCTGGTTTGTCTGCGTTCATCTGTGCGAATCTGCGGCAGCCAGAAACTTCCCAATGTTTTCATTCAGGAATTTCGCGTCTGCCGGATTGCTGGCCGCGCCGGCTGTATGTCCCCATAAGGATGGAATGGGCATGAGCGTCACGTGCGCTATGAATCCGGCTTCATAGCGGGCATCGCCTACGGGAAAATACAGATCGGTTTCTGACGGCATGTAGAGCAACGGAACCTTGATCGACCGCAACGCCTTCTCAACGTCTCCGTTGAACCCGGCCGTCTTGCCTACGTCGTGCCGCTCCCAGGTGCGCATTTGCAGAATCAGATCGTTGGCGTCTGCGCCAGGTATGAATCTCGTGCGGTACCGGTTCAAGACCTGCTCGAAGGTTTCGCCTCGGGAACTACGTTCGCGCCACAGCTCTTTGCGCCACCATTCCTGCGAATAAAGCCACGCAGTCCAGACAACGGCAAACGCCTCCAATCCTTTGGTTGGAGGAGCTGTGTAATCACCGTCTTTGAATGCTGCGTCCGCGGTAAGGGCGGCGATCTGGCCCTCGAGGCGCACCACGCCGTGGGGATAACATTTGGCCGTGCCGGACGTGGCCACGATTCGGTCGGCAAAATCCGGGTAACTTACCGCCCACTGGAAGGCCTGCTCCGCGCCCATAGAAAATCCCACGATGGCGCGTAAATGGTTGACTTTTAGCTCTTCCGTCAACAGCCGGTGAACCGCCTCCACGTTGTCGCGGATGGTCATTACGGGAAAGCGCGGGCCATGTAGGGGCTCAGGAGTGTTGCTGGGCGAGGAAGAGCGTCCATTGCCAAAAAGTTCGGTGGCGACCAGGAAAAGTTTTGAGGAATCCAGGGCCTTGTCCGGCCCGATCAGCCATTCATAACCGTGAAAGGTGGCCATGTAGTGCGAGGGCAGTAGCACCACGTTGTTCTTCTCTGCGTTGAGATGCCCGTAAGTGCCGTAGACCACGCGCGCCTGCGGCACAGTCACGCCGCTTTCGGTCTTGAAGTTGGCGATGATGAACTCATGCTGCTCGCCTTTGTCCGGTGTGGCCGCCGGTGGATTCTGCGCCACCAGTGCCTGCACGACAAAAAACAGAATCAAAATGATTTTCTTCACTGCCGGCCTCCTTCTTTTGCTGCGACTTTGAGTGCAGGAAACTTTTCCGGCGGATGCCGATGCTTTGTCGCCTGCTCATAAGCATAGGCATATCTGATCAACGAGGGCTCACTGAAGAGCCGGCCGAGAAATGTCAGCCCGGCCGGCAGAGTTTCATAGGTGTATCCCATGGGGACGGTAATGGCGGGAAAACCTGTCTGCGGGGAAAGAATCTGGCTGTTGTCGCCCGCGGGACTCTGCATGTCGCCTACTTTACGCGGAGCATTGCTCCACGTGGGATAGATGATGGCGTCCACCTTCGCCGCATCCATGGCTGCGTTCATGGCGTTGCGGAAAGCGATCTTCTTCTCATTGTGATAAATGTCTAGACAGGGCGTGCTCCCACCCTCTTTGGGCGCGATCGACGCCTTCAAACGGCCGTCAATGTACGGCAGATACAGACCTGACTGCACGATTTCCGCCAGATTTTTGTAGCGGGCATTCTGCGCGTGCGTCGCCAGGTAATGGTTCAGGTCCTGCTGGAAGTCGCCGCACCAGATGTTCTCTGTGAGTTTTTCATAATCGGGAACCACAAATGGATCGACGATTTCCGCTCCCTGCGCCTTCAGGTCCTGAATCGCCTTTTCCGTAAGTGCCTTGATTTGCGGATCGGTGGTTGGGGCGTCAATATATTTCCTGAAGACGCCGATCCGCGCGCCGCGCAGGCCATTCTTGTCCAGAAACTGCGTGTAGCTCTGCGGAATCTTGCCTCGGGAAAGTTCTGTCACGGGATCCGCCGGATCATATCCCGCGACCACCTCCAGCACGCGGACGGCGTCCTCCACCGTGCGCGCCATGGGCCCGCCCACATCATTGCCGATGTACAAAGGAATGATTCCATCGCGGCTGGTCAGGCCCAGCGTTGACCGGATGCCCACCAGCGCATTGTGCGATGATGGGCCGCGAATGGAGTTGCCGGTGTCCGTGCCCAGCCCGACCTCGCCCAGGTTCGCCGCCACTGCCGCGGCTGTGCCTCCGCTGGACCCCGCAGGCACGCGGTCGAGATCGTAAGGATTGCGCGTGATCCCGCCGATGGAACTCACGGTCACATACGGACTGAAAGCCCATTCGGCCATGTTGGATTTGGCCAGCACGATGGCGCCAGCTTCGCGGATCTTCTTCACCATGAAGGCGTCTTCTTTGGGCACAAAGCCTTTCATGGCCAGCGAGC
>DATDNH010000215.1:0-20871 GCA_036518395.1 Candidatus Angelobacter sp.
GTTGCAAATTCACCAAGAACTATTTGCAGTCGATTCCATCAGTCTTCACCTGACAAAGTCCAGGAAGGGTTGTCTATTTACAGATGCAAGGCTTTTGCTTTCGGCGCGATGTGAAGCGAACCATCCGAGGACCCTCGATTCGAATTCATCGTGTGCAGCGCTCCACGCAGCGGTATGACCCGCCTTGGGAACCAGCCAGAGCTGGACATGGCTGGGAGCGGCATTGGCGATGATGACCGAATGTCGGGGATTGATGCTTTGGTCCAGCTCACCATGAATCAGCAGGACCGGCACTGACGAATGTTTTACAGCGTCGAGTGGGCTGGGCTCCAGCAAATCAATGCCGTAGCGTTCCCTGGCATAAAAATCGGCCGCAGCGATGATGGGCCTGCCCAGAGTCTTCCCAAACCAGGCATGCAGGTGAAGAAAACCTGAGACGCGCTCGTAACTCATTTCACGCGCGGTAGAAAAAGCGTCTTCCACCGCCACGGCACAGTAGTGCAGCTCAGCTGCCAGTGATTCGAGAACCAGTGCCGCGCCATAGGATTCGCCAAATCCGTAAACGCAATCTGGAGAGTCGTGAGCATACAGCCAAGAGACCCAGCGATGCAGGTCATCGGCCTCTTTGATTCCATAGGTAGCAAACTCACCGCCACTTTCGCCGTGCCCGCGCGCATCCGGCAGGAGCACCGCGTAGCCATGTTTCAGGAACAGCTCGGCATAACCAGCCACGCCTTCCCGGTTGTCGGTAATGCCATGCGTCAGCACGACAGCATTTGCGTTAAAGTTTCGCGGACGCACATACCATGCCTTGAGAATGGCTGAATCCGAGGCGGCGATGCTGACCTCCTGCAGATCAGTTTGAAATTCGCGGTGGGCGATGGATTGGGCTTCGAGTCTGTGGCTTAGAGGACGGTGATACAAACGCAGGCTGCCCTCGGCCAGCACAATACCGGCGACAAGGGACAGCGATAAATACAGCAATCCGATAATGGCGAAAATCTTGATGAGTTTACGCATAATTAGCAATCAGCACTCAGCACTCGGCATTCAGCCAATGCAACATTCATCCCGACTGAAGACTGTAGAGCTTCACATATCTAATCTACGAACCTGAGCATCAGTGGGTTCCACGAATTTCCCGCTACTTCTCTACATGGCAAAGGTCAATAACGCAAGCACATGTGGAGCGCAGCCGCCCTCGGCAGCCGCCCTCGGCTGCGTCTCTTATTGCTACAAAGTTGCGCTCTTCTCCGTGTCTCGGTGTCTCCGTGGTAGATTTTTATAAATGTCTTTCTCCGAATTCCACGGCAATCCTGATGTTGTGCGTCGCCTGCGCGAGATGCTGGCGCGCGACCGCTTTCCTCACGCCGTGATTCTTGCCGGCGCTGAAGGCACTGGCAAATACACCCTATCTCTGATGCTGGCGCGGGCCATGAATTGCCTTCAACCCCTCGAAACGGACGGGCTTCGTGACTACTGCGGCGTTTGCAGCAACTGCCAGAGAATTGCGCAATCGGAGGACCTGGAAACGCTTTGCGCGGAAGCGGTAGAGGCGCGGGAAGGGCTGCGCGATACGGATAAACGCGAGACCCGCATTTTTGTCCAGACCCATCCTGATGTGTTGATCATTCCCCCTGATCCGCCACAGATGATGATCAAGGTGGACCAGGTCAGGCACGTAATCAAGACCATCCATTACGCTCCCGTGGAAGGTCGCAGGCGCATTTTCATCTTTACGGATTCAGCTTTTATGAAGGAAACGGCCCATGCGCTGCTGAAGATTCTGGAAGAGCCGCCGGACTATGCCACCATCTTTCTGCTGGCGAAGAACCCCGGAGACCTGCTGCCTACCATCCGCTCGCGCTGCGTTCTTTTTCGGTTTTCTCCGCTTTCCGCGGAAGCAATTGAGCAGGATCTGGCAAAACATCGCCCGGAATGGAATGCGCGGCAACGCCAGCTTGTGGCTCGGCTGAGCGGAGGCGCTGTAGGCTTGGCGCGATCACTCGATCTGGCTGAATACATGGAATCACGAAAGGATGCGCTGGTGCTGCTGAATGCAGCCACGCGGGCTGCTGACCATTCCATGTTGTTTCAGACCACGGAGAACTATCGCGCGGGAGCGGAAGGAAAAGAAAAAACGGATCAGCTTCTGCGCGCCCTGTATTTGCTTTTGAAAGACCTCCTGGCCATCAATTCGGGGACACCTGATCTGGTGCGCAATACGGACATTGCGGCGGAGCTGAAGGCGCTGGCCGGCGTGGTTGATTTCCAGTGGGTGGTGCAGGCCACGCAACAACTGGGCCAGGTGCAGAGTGGAATGCGCCGCAACGTGTTGCGATCGCTTTCGCTGGATGCAATGGCGCTTTCGCTGGAAAAGGGTTAAGGCGCATCTTGGCGCAAATTCACAGTTTGAATCCACAGCCATGCTGTGATAGGGTTACAGCAATCCGCAATCGAATTCCCGGCACAATTTGGGTCAGCTTTGCTTCCCAGCCGAGTTTTCCTATGCCGCAGAGGTGACACAACCATGAAGGACGGTACGGATTCCGCAGCCGCGCGTCAAGCTCCTGAGCCGAGTCAGGAAGAATTCATTAACCGGAAACTCATCCGGCCGTCATTGAGCGCGCCGATACCACGCACCGAACCGGTGTCCGAGCGCCGGGAGCGCCTGGAGCGGACCGACCGCATGCCTTCCATGAAAAAGGCCTTCTCCGACCAGACCCATGCCGAGAACTTTTATTACCAGAAGCAGATGCAGAGCAAAACCCCGGTCGTGGTGGTTTTAAAGGATGGTGAGCAGGTAACCGGGCTCATCGAGTGGTACGACAAAAACTGCATCAAGCTGAACCGGCATGGGGCGTCCAATTTGCTGCTTTATAAGCCTTCGATCCGTTACATGTATAAAGCGGGAGAAGCACGCCAGCCGTAGCCGTTTTCGCTCTACTTACCAATTCTCTCCGGAAAGCTGAAAAATTCAGACGTAGAGACGTTGCACTGCAACGTCTATCGCGCGAAGCGCGAACAAGCGAGGTGAACACCTAGTTATGCCGGTTGCGGAAGAGGACGCTCGACAGATTGCCAATATAAGAGCTGGTTCGATTCTGCTTCGTGATTACGCGGTGAGAGTCGCAGAAGCGCCATCAAGCTGGATCTTTACATATACTCGGAATTCTCGTGTTCGTGGTGGTGGATTTCGGTTGACCGTATCCAAAGCTAATGGCGCTGTTGAGAACGTACTAATGTTGCAATAGCTGAACAGCCAGCCCGAATTCCAGTTGATCCCCATAATTCACGGAGTAAGACCGTACCGCTATGGTGGAACATCCGCGCTGATGCAGCGTCGACAAGGTCAGCAACCTCTCACTCCATTCAAGGTAAAATCGCAAAATTACCTGGGCACGAACCATGTATCGCCTGCTTGCCTGCATTGCGCTCCTGGTTGCCTCGCCATCGAGCAGCTCAGGCCAGCGCCTGCCCGATCCAGCAGTTACTTTCAGTCAAAGTAAACAGCGCCTGCTGGCGGACATGGAGCGGCTGCCGCGGTATACCTGCGTGCAGACGATTACGCGGCGGTATTACCTTCCACCCTTTCACTGGACGTCGCCGTCCTGCAAAGATGTCATAGCAGAACACGAGAAAAGAACGCATGAATTGACGCTCCGAGGATGGGACCGCCTGCGTCTGGACGTAACGGTTGCCGGCTCAGGAGAGATTTTCTCCTGGGTAGGGGCCGCGAGGTTTGAAGAGGAGACGTTTGCAGCCGTGGCAGGCAATGGCCCGCTTGTTTCAGGAGATTTCGGCCCGTTTATCGGGGCAATTTTTAGAGATAGTGCGGTCAAGTTTCAAGGCGAACAGTTCATTGAAGGGCATCGTCTGCTCGAGTATTCATATGACATGCCGCAGAACATCAGCAAGTATGAAATTGACATGAATAGGAAAGATCACTACATCACCGGATACAGTGGCACATTCCTTCTGGATCGGGATGATCCTGATCTCTTTCGGCTGCTGGTGCGGACCGCTGAGTTGCGGGAACAAAGCGGCAAATGCCAGGCGATCAGCGAGGTTGAATATGAGCGGGTGCCGATCCATGGAAGCCGGGTACTGGTTCCGCGCGAGACCCGCCTGCTGGTCCTTGGTCGTAATGGCGAAGAGACACGCAACACTACTACTTACGCCGACTGTCACGAATACAGCAGCAAGTCGGTGCTTCGCTTTGATGCCGTTGATGTCGAAAGAAGCGGCGGCTCTGCCCAACGACCCGAGAGCCCAATTCCTGCTGGATCTCATTTTGATTGGCGGATCGTGACCCCAATTGACTCCGATACCGCCGCCGCGGGGGATCCGGTTGAAGGAGTGCTTCGTTCCCCGATTCGCGACAAAAAAGGAAACATCATTGCCCCCGTGGGTACTCACATCCATGGCCGCCTGCTGGTATTGGCGGAACATTCCGGGCGCGAATACTTTGAGATTGGGTTGAAATTTGAGTCCATCGACATAAACGGAACAACGCTACCGTTTTACGCTAATTTGCATGGAGAGAGCATCGTGCCATTCGAGTTCAGGTGGGCGCCTCAAAGCCGGCCCTCCCTGGCGGGCGCGGCCTGGTTCATTTTCAATACCAAACACCTGAAGCTTGACCACCTTGATTCCATTGGAGTGACCACATTGCCTCCTCCGAAAGAAGAAAAAAACAATGGCGCAAAAGCTGCGAGGTAAGCCCGTTTGCTCCAAAATCACGGACCGTACTTTGCTGGGCGTTCCGCGTTGATGCACCTTGGGCGAGCTTTAGCTAACTACTAAATACTAAGGTACGAATGGCTGGTTTTCTACAGCTTAGGCAGCACAATGCCACTCTGCTTCTGATACTTGCCGCTCTTGTCTTTGTAGCTGACCTCGCAAGGCTCATCGCCCTGGAAGAACAGGATCTGGCAGAGCCCCTCGTTCGAATAAACTTTCGCGGGCAATGGAGTGCTGTTGGAAATCTCGAGCGTCACAAAGCCTTCCCATTCCGGTTCGAATGGTGTGACGTTGACGATAATGCCACAGCGCGCATAGGTAGACTTGCCCACGCAGATGGTCAGGACATCGCGCGGAATCTTGAAGTATTCAACCGAGCGCGCCAGGGCAAAGGAATTCGGCGGGATCAGGACAGAATCAGCACGAACATCGATGAAGGAGCGCGCGTCAAACTTCTTGGGATCGACGATGGCTGAATTTACGTTGGTAAAAATCTTGAATTCGTCGGCCACACGCAGGTCGTAGCCATAGGAAGAAACGCCATAGGAGATCACGCCTTCGCGCACCTGCCGATCGCTGAAAGGATCGATCATTCCGTATTCGCGCGCCATCTTCCGAATCCAGCGGTCACTCTTGATTGCCATGGGAAAAGGAGTCCTTAGCCTGGGATGAGTCCTGCAGAATTGAAAACTGAAGCGTCATCTTATCATCCCGAAAGTTGAGCTTCGGCCTGTTGAAAACCGGGCTGGAATCCCATTCCTCAAGCGGCTCAAAAACAGGTGCCCATTTGTTTCATTGACAATGTGCGCAAAAGTTCAATAGTATCTGCAAGTTACACAGGTGCGACAGTGATTAAGCTCGATATCATCAACGCGGTAGTAACCAAGATCGGTATTACCAAGACCCAGGCCGAACTCGCCGTGGAAACCGTATTTGAAAGCATGAAGCAGGCACTGGCTAAGGGCGAGCGCATCGAGTTGCGTGGATTCGGCGTTTTCAATGTGCGTCCTCGCAAGACCGGCATTGGCCGCAACCCGCGCACCGGCGCTGAGGTCAACATCCCGCCCGGAAAGGCCGTGAGGTTCAAGCCCGGCAAGGAGCTACAGTCCATCGACTAATTCTGGGCTGGTCTGCTCATGCCGGATGATTCCCCTCCCCCGCAGGAATTTCAAATCTTTGATCCTGAACACCAGGAAATCAGAGTTGTAGTCGTCAAACCGCCCAGGCGACGCTACTGGCTGCATGTTGTTCTGTTTCTTGCCACGCTGCTGAGCACATTGTGCGTGGGCGCGCGCATGCAGTACGACTTTGATCACAATCAGGATTTTTTCATCGTCGCCGATGTCCCATACCTTCTTCCGTGGACCTGGACTCTGTCGGATTGGCACAGGCTGCTTCTGGGTATTCCGTTTTCGTTTTGCCTGCTCGGCATTCTTACTGCGCATGAACTGGGACATTATGCTTTGTGCCTGCGACGCAGAGTATATGCAACGTGGCCCTTCTTTATCCCCTTTCCCAGCCTGATCGGCACCATGGGAGCTTTCATCCGTATCCGATCGCCCATCCGAAACCGCCGAGACCTGTTCGATATCGGGATTGCGGGTCCAATCGCCGGATTTGTGGTGGCCATTCCCGTGCTGCTGTATGGGCTGCTGGCGTGCAAACCCCTGACGGAGCAGACGCAGAACTCTGCCCTGTTTGGGTTTCCTCTGATCTTCAAGTTCGCCCATTATTTGTTTCGAGCATTAGGGAGCCATGCGCCCGCCGCACAACTGGATCCCAGCCTGCTGTACCTGCATCCCGTCGCCATGGCTGCCTGGGTCGGGATGTTTGCGACGGCGCTGAATTTGATTCCCGGGGGGCAACTCGATGGCGGCCACATTGTTTTTGCCAGTAATCCTGCTGCACATCGAACTGTCACTTTGCTGTCTATCCTGGTCCTCCTGCCGCTTGCATGGTACTTCTGGGCAGGCTGGCTGTTGTGGGCAGTGGTGTTGCGGGTTACCGGGCAGCATCCGCCGGTGCCAACCTGGCCGGGGCTGGATGGCAAAAGAAAAGTTCTGGTTGTAATCGGTCTTCTGATTCTGGTTCTCACCTTTTGTTATGATCCACTGCCGGTGGGGTTCAGAAATATGTTTTCATCAAAGTAGCGATAGCGCATCCACATCTACAATCACGTGCGTCCGGGGGATCTTCTGGCTGTCGGCAAAGGCCAGCATTTTCTTCAACGCCTGATTCAGCTTGTCACGGCCAGTGGCCTTCACGATGAAATGGTAGCGGTAATCGCGTTTTAATCTCATGATCGGCGCCACCGAAGGGCCGAGCACGCGCACTCCTTCATTGCGCGTGCCCTCAAACCACTTGCCGAGCTGGCCAGTCCATTTCAGGGTCAGGTCCAGTTTGTCACTGCGGACAAGCACATTGGCCAGCGCGCTGAACGGTGGATAGTGCATCCAGCGGCGATAACGCACCTCTTTCTCGAAGAAGCCGCGATAGTCGTGCTGCTGGGCAAACTGGATGGCGTAGTGGTCGGGATAATAGGTTTGCAGGATCACTTTACCCGGCGTTTCGCCGCGGCCAGCTCGCCCGGCTACCTGGGTCAGCAACTGAAAAGTGCGCTCAGCGGCGCGAAAATCAGGAAAGCCGAGAGCAAAATCGGCTCCCACGACGCCCACCAGCGTTACTCCATGAACATCGTGGCCCTTGGCGATCATCTGTGTACCTACGAGCAGGTTGATCTCGCCCGCATGAAACTGGTTGAGCACGCGTTCAAAATCGTGGCGCGTGCGCACGGTATCACGATCCAGGCGCCCAATGCGCGCCTGGGGAAAAGCTTCGTGCAGCCGCTCCTCAACTTTTTCCGAGCCCGCGCCAAGAAAGTAGATGTATTCGCTGCCGCATCCGGGACAAACTTTCGGCACCGCGCGCCTGAAGCCGCAGTAGTGGCATTCCATGCGGTAGCCGGACTTATGGAACGTCAGCGCAATAGAGCAGTTTTTGCACTGCAAGGTTTCGCCGCAGGCGCGGCATAGCACGATCGAAGAATATCCCCGGCGGTTCAGCAGAATCATGGCCTGCTCGCCGCGTTCCAGGCGCTCGCTGACTTCCCGAACCAGCGGCCCCGAGAAGAGCCGGTCTTCACCCATCTGCTGAAACTCAAACCGCATGTCTACGACTTCAACTTCCGGCAGAGGACGCCGTTCCACCCGTTCAGTCAGCTCGATCAGAGAATACTTGCCGGTTTGCGCGTTGTGATATGACTCAATCGACGGTGTGGCAGATGACAGCACAACGGCGGCATTGCTCAGCTTGCCCCGCATGACCGCAACATCGCGTCCGTGATACCGCGGAGTTTCTTCCTGCTTGTAGGAGTGGTCGTGCTCCTCGTCTACCACCAAAAGCGCGAGATTGGAAACCGGAGCAAAGACCGCCGAGCGCGTGCCGACAACGATTCGGGTTTCGCCGCGCCGGATGCGATGCCACTGCTCTGCCCTCTCATCTGCCGTAAGCGCCGAGTGCAGGATAGCCACTTGATCGCCAAAGACTTGATAAAGATTAGCGGCGGCAGCGGGGGTAAGTCCGATCTCGGGAACCAGGAGAATGGCCGAACGTCCTGATTCCAGCACTGACTGCATCGCCGCCAGATAGACCGCAGTCTTGCCGGAGCCGGTCACGCCGTGCAGCAGGGAAACCGAAAACGTTTTCTTCTCGACGGACTGCTGGATGGCCTCCAGCGCCGCTTTTTGCTGTGGGTTAAAGATGAAATCCAGATGCGATGGGCCCCGTTTTTTCAATCCGCTGACTGTGAATTCAGCCGGTTCTTCAATCAATTCCACGATTCCCCGCCTGACCAGGGTTTGCAGCGTAGAGCGCGGAACGGGAAGGTCGCGAATACGTTGGACCGGCAGCCTTCCGCCGGCCTGCTGCAAAGCAGCAATGATCCTCTGCTGATTTTCATTGAGCTTGCCGCTGATTTCTTTCAGTGTTGCGATCTGGATCGTGCGGCGGGCATCGCGAGCAGTGGAAGCATCTTCGCGGGCAATCCACTTTTTGCGAACCAGGTTGTCCAGCACGTCCCGGCTGGCGCCCGTGGCGGAGCGCAGAGTTCCCTCCAGGACATCATCGGACATGGAGAGATAATCGAGCACGGCATACTCGAGCATCTGGTCGTCTGTCTGCTGCAGCGAGCGACGTGAAGAGCCCGTTGTGGCCGAAGCATGCAAGGCTTCATGGCCCGCATCACCGATGCGGTAGATTTTGGCTCTTTTAATTTCCGCCCCCAGCGGCACCATGGTGCGGAAAACTTCACCTATGGGAGCGAGGTAATACTGCGAGATCCACTGGCCGAGGTGCATGAGAACGGGATCAAGCACGGGCTCGGAATCCAGAACTTCCAGAACACTCTTGGTCTGCACTGTCGGTTGGCGGTCATGCAGCGCCGTGACGATGCCGGCCAGGCGCTCATTTCTGAACGGAACCAGGACGCGCCCGCCAATCACCGGAACCGCGCCGGTAATCTGGTAGGTGAATGCCATGTCCAGAGGAACGGGCAGGGCGACGTCACAGAATTGAGGCATGGGGTTAGAGCAATTGTATCGAACTGAAATCTCACCACTGAGACACGGAGGCACGGAGAATTTCTGATTTTTGTTAGACCCCCGATTTGCTTTTCATCTTCTCCCGAGTTTTCTCCGTTACCTCAATTTTGGTTTTGCCTTTTTGATTCACCGCAATTCTTAGCTCTTGGCTCAGAAATTTTTCTCTGATTTTCAATTATCCAATTAACAGCTTACTCATTTACCCAATCCCCTCAGCTCCTCCGCTTACTCTGTTCCTCTGCGTTGAAGGTCTTGGGGTCGGTTTTGCTTCCCTCATTCTTGTTTTCTTGTGTCTCCGCGTCTTGTAGCCTGTCCTCGAGGTGAGGTCGCTACGAGCGACCGCAGCCGAAGGATGGTGATCTTTTGCTTTCACTGCATTTTCAGGAACTGCGTCAAACTTTCTGCGGCGCTGCCCATGCTTCGCGCCAGGCTCAGCTTGGCCAGGTTGTGCGCGAAGAGGCTATTGATGTAATCGAGATCGGCCACTGCAAGCGACTCCTGCGCCTGCACCAACTCAACATTGTTGGTTACACCAGCCTGAAACCTTTGCTTCGTAAGCTCCACTGTTTCTGTGGCCACCTGGATGTTTCTCTGCGCCACTTCTACCTGGCTGGAGGCAGCTTGCAGATCCAGGAATGCACTGCGGACTTCAGCTTCGATCTGGCTTTTCAGATCGTCCCTTTCAGCCTCACGCTGCGCCAACGTTGCGTGCGCCTGCTCGGCATCGCCTTCGGCCCGTCCTCCCTGCCACAGCGGGATGCGCAGGGTGCCGGTCAACGTAAAGGTCCCATGCGACTGCGCCGGATTAGTGCCAATCACCCCATAATCGCCGCTCACCGAAGCTGAAGGCAGACGCTCTGCCCGCGCGGCCGTCAGCGTACGCTGCGCCGCCCGTATCTGGGCTTCCGCAGCTTTGAGATCGGAGCGCTGATGGAAGGCGCGCTGTAGCGCGTCATCCAGAGTGAGCGTCGGCAGTGCCGAAAACGGAATCTCTCCCGCCACGTCATATTGGTCCGTTGGCGGAAGGCCGGTCATGCGCGCCAGATTGATTTTCTGTTTCGCCAGGTCGTTTTGCAGCGATACCAGCCGCTGCTTCTGCGTCAGTAGCTGGACCTCGCTGCGATCAACATCGACTTGCGCCACAACTCCGACCTGCCGCTGCTGCGACGTCTGTTTGTAAAGAGCGTCTGCGGTTTCCAGTTGGGCCTGGGCCGATCGCACGCGCGCTCGGGCAGCAATCACCTGCAGATACGCGCCGCCAACTCCGAGCACCACCAGGTCGCGCGCATCTCGCACGGAGAATTCATTGGCGCGCACCAGTTCCGCTGAAGAGCGAAAGTTGTTCAGTGCCGCGCGATCATAGACCGTCTGCGTGAGCCGGGCGCGCAGATCAAAGAAATTGAACGGTCCGACGATGCTGGGAAGGCTGAAGCCGGGAATTGGAGAACTGAGGCGCAATCCCTGGGCCTTGAGATCGAGCTGCTCCACAGTCTCAGCCAGCGTGCCGTTTAGATTGGGCATTAAGGAACTTCGAACCACACGGCTTTGTCCGTGCGCCTGCCGCACGGCATTCGCCAGACCCACGGGACCGAGGTTGTATTGCAGCCCGCGCTGAATTGCCTCGGCCAGGGTCAGGGTGCCGGAAAAAAACATTCCCGGAGTGCTCCGCGTGGCGCCCGCAAACGGACCTTGAACCTGAACAGTCGGGTTCACAGTATTAATGCTTGTGGTTGTCCCGGGCACCGCCGTTTGGATAGCAGTGACTGAGCCGGCCTGTCCGCTTTTTCCCGAAAGCGGAAGTTGATTCGCCGTCGCCCCCTGCGACGAACCCCCAGAGGAGCCAATCTGCGCCACAGCACAAGTCGCAATCAACACCACGACGCAAATGCAGCTCATTCTTTGAATGAAATTGAACATTGCAAATGGTGCCCTACTAATCATTTTTCCTTTGACCAAACCTTTCTATAGGTGCTCGTGTTTTGTCCGATTACTTCTTGGGTATGAATCGGGACGCGAGGGTAATCGCTGACCCGACGACCCGATGACCCGCCGACCCGATCAGCTCAGTTGTTTCCTGAACCTCCACACGCTGAGGGTTACGAGCAGCAAAGTAAACAACAGCAGTGCGAGAAAATTCGGCCACAGAGTAGTGACCCCGCTGCCTTTCAACATGCTCGACCGCACCACAGTGGCAAAGTGATGAATGGGATTGGGAACGGTGAACGGCTGAAGCCAGCGTGGCATGGCCTCGATCGGATTCAGCGATCCGGAAAGGGAATTGAGCGGCGGATTGATAAAAAAGCCGGTGAGCTGCGCCTGCAAGGCGGACTTGCTGAAGGTCGCCAGCACCGTTCCCAGGCTGATGCCCGAAAGAATGCACAGCGCTCCGCCAGCCACCACCAGCGGCAGGCTACCGTGAAAAGGAAGATTAAAGATAACTTTGAGCACGCCCAGCGCCAGGAACATCATCATGTTCAACAGCACGAACAGCGGCACAATCTTCGCAACGATGATTTCCGATGTGGTGGCGGGCGACATTAGAAGTTGTTCGATCGTCCCAGCTTCCCTTTCCCGCGACATTGCTGCCGCTGAAATCAAGGAGCTATTCATGAGCAACAGCAATCCGAAAACTCCGGTGGCGATAAACCAGGAATCCTCCAGCCCGGGGTTGTAAAGGAAAGCCGATGTTAGCTGTACCTGTCCGCGGCGAGCCACGTCTCCTCCGCCCACTTGCTGCACCGTGGCACGAATTCCCTGCCCGCGGAGTCCGGCAGCATAGCTTTGGATCACGCCTTCGGCATACGCGCGGCTGATGGTGGCGCGGTTGGCGTCAATGGCATTCAGCAGAAACTGTACGGTCGTGGGCCGTCCGCGATTCAGGTCGCGCGCATAGTCGTACGGAATCACGACACCGGCAACAACCTTCCCCTGGCTCACCGCGTCGCCCAGATCATTCACAGAGGAAAAGTAGCCTGCCATGGTAAAGCTCTTACTTTCGGTGAGCACGGCAATCAGTTCCCGGCTCTCCGGTGTCTTGCTGTCATCCACCACTCCCAGCCGCACATTGGTGACGGTTGCGCTCAGGGCGAATCCAAACAGCGTCAATTGCAAAAGTGGAGGGAGGATCAGCGAGATTGCCAGCCGGCGATCATGCCGGATCTGGCGAAATTCCTTGAGCACCAATGCCCGCATCCGCTGATCGAGGATTTTTTGCAACAGCTTTCTCATAGCTTCACACTTTCAACTGCATGCGCCGCATCCCGCGCCATCCGAGGATGAAGAAGATGGAACCGATCCCACCGATGATCACTACTTTCCACCATAGTGCCGCCCATCCGCCGCCTTGCAAAAGCGCGTCGCGCACAATCTCGATGTAATAACGGCCCCAGACAAAATTGGAAAGCCAGCGCAAGCCGACGGGTATGTTTTCAATCGGAAACAGCAGCCCGGACAGCAGAAATACCAATAGAAATCCGCCGAAGGCGACCGCCTGCAGTGCTCCCGCCTGGCTGGGAATGCGTGAGCCCACCATCACTCCAAAAGAGCCCACACAAAACGCGTACAGGATCGTGGACACAATGAAAGGAGTTGGATCGGCAATGAAGCTCAGGCCAAAATACGTGAATAGCAAGATCAACATCAGCACGCATTCGGCGAGCGCCACCGCCATGAACGCCAGCACCTTGCCCAGCATGAACTCAAAGGCGGAGATGCTTGAGACATAGACCTGGAGAATCGTCTTCTGCTCGCCTTCTTTGGCCATGGCCAGCGCGGCCAGCAGCGGCGGAAACATGGAGAGACCCAGCACAAAGATTCCCGGCCCATAGAACTTTTTCGATGAAAGGCCCGGATTGAACCACAACCTGATCGCTGTCTGTATTGGTGAAGTGTTGGCAGAAGAATTGATATTAGTGTTGTATGCATGAACGATTCTGGCGGCATAGCCGGAGGTCAGTTTTGCGGTATTGGCGTCAGAAGCATCCACCAGCAATTGCACCTGTGTCACGGCGCCACGAGCAAGGTCGCGGCCAAAATGCTGCGGAATGATCAGCGCCGCGCGCGCTTTGTTGGAGATCAATGCCTGTTCCGGCTGCTTGTTTGTAGGCCAGGAGACCACGCTGAAGGTGAGCGAGTTGCGAAAGGCATCAATCAGGTCGTGCGACGCAGGAGAATCGTCAAAATCCTGCACCACCATGGGCAGGTCATTCACCGTCAGGGAGATGGCTGTGCTCAGAAGAAGCAGCAGGACCACCGGCAAGATCAGCGCCAGAGCCAAAGTGCGCCAGTCGCGCGTGATTTGTATGAGTTCCTTGCGGACCTGCGCGAAAACACGTCGCATTCTTTCACCCCTCCGATCCTGATCGCGCTTCTCTGCGCAATCAGCGGCTCATTGTCTTTCTGTTCCCTGTCCCCGTCCTATGACTCTTTTCTTGATTTCTCGTAAGTCATCTGAATCAAGCGAGAGTTGCAAGGGCAGTCGTTAGTGTTTCCCGATCACCCGCGATCACGCGCGATCACGTTGCGATCACGTCGATCGTTGATGTTCCCTATTCCCTGTTCCCTCTTCCCTGGTATTACTCTTCCCCGCTGTACTCGCCCTGCAGCCGGGCCTTCTCCACGATGGAGATGAAGACGTCTTCCAGGGAAAAGCGGTCTTCACGTATGCTCAGCACGCGAATGCCGTAGCTCTCAAGCTGGTGTCGAATGTTCTCTCTTCCCCTCTCGTCGTCAGTGATTACGTGCAGGCGATCGCCAAAAAGAGAGACGCGCCAGCGCTCCATTTGGCTGCGCAGCAGATCGGACGCGCGCTGCGGCTGGTTCACAATGAATTGCCACAAGTGGCCATGTTCGCGGCTCTTGATGCCGCTCGGCGTGCCTTCCACCACTAACTTACCGGCCACCATTAACCCCAGACGATTGCATTGCTCCGCCTCTTCCAGATAGTGGGTTGTAACCAGCACGGCAGCGCCTGCATCGGCGAGCGAGTTGATCATGGTCCAGAAACTGCGACGCGCGAGAGGATCAACGCCGGAGGTAGGTTCATCGAGAAAAAGAATTGGCGGCTCGTGCATGGTGGCCGCGCCGAAGGCCACCCGCTGCTTCCATCCTCCGGGCAGACTGCCGGTAATCTGGTTTTGCTGGTTTTTCAAATTGGAAAAAGAAAGCACCCAGTCAATTTTTTCCTGACGCTCACTCTCCGGTACACCGTAGACACCGCTGAAAAATTCCAGATTTTCCTGAATGGTCAGGTCGTCGTAGAGCGAGAACTTCTGCGACATGTATCCAATTCGCCGGCGTACCGATACTGAACGGAAGCCGCTGCTTTCACCGGCAAGCTGCATGGAGCCTGATGTCGGTCCAAGCAGACCGCACAACATCTTGATGGTTGTCGTTTTGCCTGCGCCATTCGCTCCCAACAGTCCGTAGACCTCGCCATAGCGAACGTCAAGGCTCACATCATTAACGGCGGTGAAATCGCCGAACTTCCTGACCAGGTGATCGGCGCCAATGGCGATCTGCCCGCGCAGACTGCGGTGATCATGACGCGCGGGAAACGGCGTCTCCTCGATCCGCTCGCGCAGGCTGCGCAGCCGGGCAACAAAGGTGTTCTCCAGCGTCGGATTATCAACGTGAAATTCCTGAACCGGAATGTGCTCCTCGTCAAGTTTTTTCTGGACTTCCTGCTGTGCCGCCTGCGGATCGTTGACCAGCAGATCAATGCGGTCTCCAAACCGCTGCACGTCCATGACACTCCCATTCCCAATGGTCAAAGGGGAAAGAACCTGCTCCGTCCTGCTGAGCTGCGGCGTCCGCAACTCCAGACGTTTTGCACGCAGGCTCGCCCGCACCTCGGCCGGTGGACCGCTCTGGTGAATCTCTCCCTGATACATCAAGGCAATGCGGTGGCAGCGTTCCGCCTCGTCGAGATACGGCGTCGCAACCATAATGGTCAATCCATCCGCCGCCAGGTGAGCGAGAGCGTCCCAGAATTCACGGCGCGAAACCGGATCGACGCCGGTGGTTGGCTCATCCAGCAACAGGACTTTGGGTTGAGGAACCAGCGCGCAAGCCAGCGCCAGCTTCTGTTTCATTCCACCGCTCAAACGCCCGGCAAGCCGCGCGGGAAAGCGCTCCATGCCGAACATACTGAGATACTTTTGCGCGCGCGCTTTGATTTCTTCCGGGGGCACCAGGCGCAGGTCGCCAACGTAGCGTATGTTTTCCATCACGCTCAGGTCGGGATACAAGCTGAAGCTCTGGGTGAGGTAACCGGTCTCAGCGCGGGCTTCGCGCGCTGACTTGCCGAAGACTTCAGCCCTTCCGCCTGTGGCCTCCATGACTCCGGCGAGGATCTGGAAGGTGGAGGTCTTGCCGGCGCCGTCCGGCCCAATCAGCCCGAAGATTTCGCCGCGTCGAACTTCGAAGCTGACTCCGCGAACAGCTTCCACGGAGCCATAGCGCTTCCACAGGTTCTCCACGCGAATCGCTGTGTTGCTGGGCGTTTCGACGGAGTGCTCGACGACCGGCAGCTCGTCAATGGCAACCTTCATTTCCGCCACCTACCCTCGGGCCAGCGATCACCGCTCACCAGAATTTCCCCGTCGGCGGGCATGCCGGGTTTGGCATAACCGAACCCGCCCTTGAGCTGAAGCTTCAGGCCGACAACCTGCTTCACGCGATCGTCGCGGAAATAAGTGTTTTCCGGCGTGAACGTGGCCTTGGGATCAATTCGGGAAACGTAGGCATCGAGCGGCTGTTTGGGATTGGAATCGAGATAAACCCGCGCGGGCTGGGCCAGCTTGACTTTACCAATCTGCCCTTCAGGAACAAAGCCTCGGAGATACACCAGATTGAGATCTACGAGCGTAACGATCGGGGTTCCGGCGGTAACCACTTCGCCCGGCTCGGCCGTGCGGGTTGCCACCACACCGCTGAATGGCGCAATCACCTGCAAGTCGTGCTCATTGGCCTGCGCTTCATTGAGCTGGGCGCGGGCCTGAAGAGTGCTGGCGTTAGCCGTGGCAATTTCAGCGCGTTGCTGGGCAAGCTGCATTTGGACCGTCGCAACGCGGCGTTTTGCGGCCGCTACGGCTGCAGCCTGCTGCTCAGCCGTGGTCTCCGCCTGCTTGCCCTGGCGCTCGGAGACCGCCCCCGACTTGGCCAGGCGGGTATAAGCGTCCCGGTCAAAAACGGCGAGCTGATAAGCGGCCTCCTGTTGTGCCACCTCCGCCTGCGCCTGCTGGAGCTGCGCTTCGAGAACAGCGACCTGATCCTGCGCTGATCTCGCCCTTGCCTCAGCCGCCACAAGTGCGGCACGGGCCTGGTCCTCACGCGCTTTTACCTGCTGATCGTCAAGGACTGCGATCGTGGCGCCGGCAGTAACTGAGTCGCCTTCGCGGAAGCGGATTTCCAGGATGCGGCCGCTGGTTTTTGGCGAAACCGCGGAATCATCACCTTCAATCCGGCCACTCAGCAGAACGATGCTGTCCGGAGGAGGCGGCGTGGAGAAAAACGCCTTCCAGACGCCAAATGCTGCTCCGGCCAGAACCAGCAGCACGAACAGCACCACAAGTGCGCGACGCGAGCGACGCGCGGGCTTCGGAGGTGGCGATGCTGGCTGAGGCAGGCGCGCCGGCCCGGTGGTTTGGGCGGTCTGGCCGCTCAATGGCGTCTCTTGTTCCGTTTCGGTAATTTGATTGGCTGCTCTCATATAAAAATCAGCTCCGAGCTGCTTAGCCGCTAGCTTCTAGCTAACAGCTTGTCCGTTCCGTCCCCGGTTCTTTGGCCTATTACGGGATGAAGACGATTCTCGGGACGAGTTATTGTTTCTTTCTTGTCGAAGGTCCGCCGTAGCGGATAACCTGTCCCCTGCCGCAGCCTCGCTGTGGCGAATAACCTGTTGCCTGCTTTCAACCGCCGACCAGAAGTCATAAAAAGTTTTTTCGATCCAGGCGTCCAGATCGCCTTCGGTTTGCATGGCCCACAGCAGCAGCGTGCCGATCACGTTGCGCTGAAATGTCATGGCCACATCGGACGGCTTCAGGTCAGGCCGTAGCTCGCCGCGTTGCTGGCCCAGTTTGACGATCTCGCCCAGATTCTCCCTTCCGCGAGCCATGTTGTCGCGGACGAACTGTCGCACTTCGTCGTTGGACAGAAATGCCGTCATCAGGCTGCGCGTGAGCGCCTGGCTTTTTCCCGGCTCCCGCGCGATGTTGTGCATGAGCCGGTTCAGCACGTTGTGAATAGTCAGTTTCCCCGCATCAGCTTCCTGCCGCGCCAGCATCGCCCATCCCATTTGTTTTTCCGAGAGCACGGTCAACACATGCTGTTTCGTAGGAAAATAGTTGAAAAACGTGCCCTGGCCGACGTCGGCTGCTTCCGTTATGTCCTCCGTGGTGGTTTGAAAAAACCCGCGCTCGGCAAAGAGCTGCATGGCGGCGCGAAAAATTTTCTCCCGCGTCTCCATGCGGCGCCGTTCCCGCCGTCCCGTCGTGCGTTTCTCGATGGTGATTGTTGGCTGCAAAGCTGAGTATCCGCTGTGAGTAGTTGAACTATACTCAATTATGAGTACGACTCAACTATATGGATGAGGACACCAGTTGTCAAGTTGCGAAAAAACTCTGACCTTTGGCTCTTAGGCCTTGGCTTTTGGCTTTGGTCTTCTGGCTGCTCAGGTGAGGGCTTGGGTCGATCAGCTAACTGCTAGTTGCCATTTGCCAATTGCTTTTGTCACTACCATTCCGGCGCTGGACGCTTTTCCTTCAACCAGAGAATGAAATCTGTTGCCGGAGGCGTGCCGCCGAGCAGGCGTAACCTGGTAGCGCATTGGGCCCGATGTCCATGGCTGTGCAGGCAAATCTGCATGATTCCTTCAGCGATTGAAAAGCTGGATCCCGGCAGAAAAGGTGTCTCGAGTCGACGTTCAAGGTCCGCCTCCTGCATCTGATTAATCCACTGGAGTTCCTGGGTTTGAGTCTCGCGATAATGCGTTGTGAGCAGGTCGAGTGAGTCTCCAATGTGTCGGTCCTTTTCGAAATCGAACTGCCGGCCCAGGCTCAACATGAGCCAAAAGCGATTTGCCAGAAGAATGTGGTGAAGCAGCTTTCGCAGCTCTTCATCCTGAGCAGCTTTTTCATGTTGTCGAATTGCCTTGAAATAAGCGGCATTGGCATGCCACTTGTGGCCGACGAGATCGCGCAGAATGGGAAGCATGGCTAACAAGGTTACAGGATACAGGGAACAGGGGATAGAAAATTCTCGATTGTTGATCTTTGATTTCAGATTGGCTGCCGGGGCAGCTGGGAGTGGGATCGGTCGTGCTTCTGCTGGTCAAAACCAACAGTGACAATTTTTTGTCGATTCCTGGCCGTAACCGCGTAACAACCCGCTGTGCCCGTATATTTACGCGTCCCTATGCATAAACATTGATGGGGGGGTGGACTCCTCCGATGAGACAATCAGGAATTGTTACACTTACGGTTTAATGTAATTTCCTTTTTCAAACTAACTTCTCTCTAAACGGTCCTGGTAATAGCGGCATACACAGTGCTAAAGTGCTGATGCCATCGTCTAAGTTTCACCAGGAATCTCCGATGAACCAGCGGATTGCTTTGCTTGCTATCTTATGGATTCTCTTCGCCGCGAATCCCAATAAGGCGGACGCGCAAATGGCCAGCAGTGCAGTGGATGATTCAGCCCTCGTGAAACTCAACGCAACCCTCCAAGCGCCCGATGCCGACGGGGCGGCAAAATGCCAGGCGATCTTCACTCTGTTTGCGAAATATGTGAAGGTACCGAGCACGGCAGCCGACCTTGCGCCAATTTTTGCGGAGCCTTCCTGGATCGATCAGGCAAACATTCAGCTCCCGCCGGGGATCTCCGGAAGAATTCCGATTGACTGGGCAAGCGGAGGAACGCTCTTCGTGGTCTATCTCTTTCCCGACAAAACCGGCTGGAGCGACTGCGTAATCTATCTGACATTGACTTGGCCTTCGCTCAAGGAGAGCGATCTGGTTGCGTTGATCAAAGGCCAACCCACTAAGATCGACAATGCTGGGTCGTGGCGATACATTGGGATCAGCGAATTTGCGCTCTGTCACCCCGGGGCGGATTGTCATTCTTATCCCTTAAGGTCGAAATCCGTCACCCAGGATCAGGCGGACAAAATTGCTATGGATTTTGTCACGCGGCACAGAATTCGTCTCGAAGACTACCAGCCTCCCATCGCGCGTTGGGCTGATTCGAAACGCATTCGGCAGGCATGTTTCACACTCAAAGAAGAACTTCCCAGATTTGCTCTGATCGATCCTGCAGAAGCGTTTTGTGTCGATGTCGCGATGGATTCCGGCCGGGCCAGTTTTGCCGACCAGCCTGGAGACAAAAGCTGGAAAATATTGTTAGGAGACTATCAGGGCGAGTCTCACTATCCGAACAGTCCATTTACGGAAAGCTGCTGGCTGCGACTCTCGCAAGAGCCCAGCGGCAAAGGTCATTTTGTCGTGAAATGCACCAGCAACGGCTGGGCCACTCCCGGCCCGGAATTCAGCGATGGAAGCTTCACACTGGAAGATCAGGCCGTACTCCTGCATCGCGTCAGAAGATATTGGGCAGCCGGAGAGTGGGGAGAAGAACTCACAAAACTCCTCGACGAAGTTCCTCAGGAATGGAAACTCAACGTTCAGAGGCGGGAGGCCATCATCGAACTGAAGGCAAATTTTTACGATATCACTTTCAAGAAGACTCATTAGCCGGCAATGCCCGCTTCCGAGTCTTCCGCCAGATCTCAGGTTCTCGCAGACTCAAAATCGCCTACCTAGCTGCTAGCTCCTGGCTCGGAACCAACACCCCCTTTTAACCACAGAGGACACGGAGGAAGTCAACAGCTAAGGACGGGTACAAGCGACAGTTCGAAAACTGCACGAGCGGTTGATAAGTTGATACCACCCGCATAAATTCACGCTGGGCGGATTTCGCTTGCCGGCCTACGCCGCCAGAACAGCTCAACATTGATGAAAACAGAGTCTAGGCACCAGCTCCTAGCTTCAAGTAAACGCAACCGCAAAACCGCAAACCTAGCGGCTAATACCGCTGATTCCCAGGTCAGAGATGTTGGCTAAAAGCGCCAAACAGGAAAAGCTGACGAGCGGTTGATAGGTTGATACCACCCGCATAAACATTGATCAAAACGCAGGCCACAGGCAACAGCAAATCAAATCAACACCGATTCACCACAGAGTACACGAATGAAAAAATGTTGGATAAAAGCGGGAATTCTGAAGCTGTGCGGGCATACGTAACAGCGTCACCACCCCTCATAAACATTGATGAAAACAGAGTCTAGCTACTAGCTTCTAACCACTAGCTCAGGAGCAACCCGACTCAACCTCAAAGGCAAAAGCGACTTAACCATGGAGGAAACGAAGGAATTGACGGTGTAAAAGCGACAATTCGATGATCTGTGCGAGCATGCGTAACAGCGTCACAACCGGCATAAACATTGATGAAAATGGCGGCCACACACCGCTTCCCC
>DATDNH010000216.1:0-4611 GCA_036518395.1 Candidatus Angelobacter sp.
TCGCAAAGTTGACAGCCACATCTTCATATACTGGAGAGAGGGCTCAGGAGCAGTTCCATATTCAACCTGGACCACACCTGTGCGAGAGGCTGGCAGCAGTTCCTTCCAACTCAGGATTACGGCACTTTCCAACACACGCTCTATTTGGCCCTTGTTTTCCTGGGCAAGCATGATAAAGTCCTTTTGCGAGCAGCTTCTTCCTGCGCTGCTCAATCTATGGCTGTGTTGCAGCAAATCTGCCAGCAGCCGTTACATCGTCCGTGATTCGCTCTTCTCGGCAATTGAGACCATGGCCGTTCGAGGCTTGGTTTTGCGCACGAGGTAGTAAGCGGAGAACAGCATCAAGGCCGCAGAGGCACAGACCAGAAACTGCAACAAAACTTTGTACTGTACATTCGCAGGCAGAAACAGCGCCAGGCACAGAGCAACGAGCGAAATCGTAATCATGATTTTCAGGTGCATTTGGGACCACTCTATTCAGACGGTTGCCTCGTGGGATGAGGCTAAGATGAGATGACTCAGATGATCTGACTTAGTTCAGAGGACCTGAAAAGTGAGGAAGGATGCTCGCTCTATTCCGACCCTACGCTCATAGCACAGTCGTGTCAAGGCGCGGGCTAGAAGGAAGCGTCCAACAAACGTCTTGAGGCATCCGTGTAACTGACCTGGATATTGGGGTGCGGGAAGTCCGGGAACATAAGAATGGGCGTTCCGTCCTGGCCCGCACGCACATAAATAGTGCCCGATTCCATCTCCCGGTCCCGTTTAATGAACCGGCTGAACTGAATATCATTTTTACCCGTCAAACACAGATATACCATGGCCTTTGTTTGATTCAGTTCATGCACTTCAAATGTTGTCGAGGTCCGCACAATAACCATTCCGGTACTGAAACGCCTGTTCAGATCTTCAATGTGCTCCGCCAGGGCCCGCTGGAGGCGATCAAACGCAACCGGAGCCTGGATCGTGGGTAGCGGATCAAGTTGGTCGCTGCTCTGTTCCATAGTTGTGTTCCTTCGCCTGGAGCTTTCTCGCTAGCTACAGGCCCAATCGCTTTGATTTTGCTCTGATCTGCGTTCGGCACTGCTCTGCAGCTCGGTTCCTGCCTGTATATGGAAAGAATGGGCAAGAATGGCGACGTAGGGCACTCCCAGGAAATGCTCAGGAGTGATCTGGGTAATTTCTGTGCAGTTAAGATAATTTTTGCAACTCAGGGCCAGCATCCGTTTGATCCCTCTGCGAACTGCTTGAGGCCCGCTGCCCAATTGGACCACCTTCAATTCGCCGGCAATAAAGAACAGGTGGAAGCCGGCCAGTGAGAGCCTTTGGCCTAAGTTAGAACTGTCCATCTCTGCCAGAACACGCCACGTGGACGAATAGTCGAGAGTTTCGATCTGGGCCGAATCCGGCAGCAGGAAGCCCTCGCGCATCAGCATCGTACCTGGCTGAATCGCAGCGGCCACACGATGCGGTTTGCCGTGGTCGGCAAGCTGGCAGATGTCGCCAGATACTGAATCAACTTCACTCATCGCCGAAGCAATCCTGTGTTCGCCATCGAGCGGGATTGCGGCAAAGGCTTCCAGGACTAATTCCGCCCGGCTGCTATGCCCGCCAAAGCGCATGAGCCAGGCAACGCATCGCCGCACGTTGGCTTCACTGATCTTTAGTTGACCGGCAATCTCGTCGTTACCGAATTCACGACCGACGAGACGATAAACAGGGCCGAGTATCCCCAACTTTTCCCAATGAACACGCATGGTTCCCTTTTTCCAATAGCAGCTAACGTGCCCCGTACCCGTCCGGTTTTAAACGGATGGGGAGCTTGCGTACGAACATAGGTATTCCTACGGCAGGCTAAGGTGGAGAGGCTCAGATGGTCTGCTTAGTTCAGAGAACCTGAAAAGTGAGGAAGGATGCTCGCTCTATTCCGACCCTACGCTCATTGCACAGTCGTGTCAACTTATTGACGTGATACCAAACCAGGTATTGGCAGCGAGAGTCAGGCGGCAATCTGATCAACTGTTCCCTTCTTTCGATTTATCGGAAGCAAGGTCCGCAATTTCATGCGTGCTTTATGCAATTGAGACTTACTGTTTCCGATGGAACAGGACAACAGTTCCGCGATTTCGTTGTGCTCGTATCCTTCTATGTCGTGAAGCACGAAGATGATCCGATACCCAGGGGGAAGTTCTCCAATCGCCCGCTCCAGAGTGATCCGGTCGACCGAACCTTGAAGCATATTGTCCGTGATACCAACTTCTTTTGGCGGGCTTTCTTCCTGCTGCGGTTCCAGCGCTTCCTGCAATGAAATCTCCGAGAGACCTTTTTTGCGAAAGTGCATGAGTACGATGTTCACCGAGAGGCGATGCAGCCAGGTTGAAAAAGCAGATTCCCCGCGAAATGACCCAATCTTTCGATAGAGCTGCACAAACGCCTCCTGCGTGAAATCTTCGGCCTGAGCATAGTTGCCGGACATACGCAGGCACAGGGAAAAGACCCTGCGCTTATGACGGACGTAGAGCATTTCAAAGCAGCTAATGTCGCCCTCCTGGGCTTTACTGATCACCTCTGCCTCTGTCATATGGGTGGATAACAGCGACTTATTATTTCGAGGGTCCTTTTCGTTGGTGGAGATCGCCTTATCCTGCGGGGAGGCGTTGGGGTATTTCAGGTACAGACTGGTTTTTGACAAGCATTCTCTTTTCTCAGAGGATTTAACAACCAAGGACGCGTAAACATTAAGATGCCGGTTCATTGGCTTATGCAGGCCATTCCAGACTTTTAATCAACTCGCCGATTCTTAATGACGCTTTGAAAAGCTGGCCTCCGGTAATGCCCATTCCGACTTTGTGATGTCCGATGGCCGCAAGTCTCATGGAAGCCATGCAGCCGCATTGCGAGCAGTCCGGTTCGCCTCCGAACTGGCAGGGCACAACTTGACTCTTGAGATCGGCCGAGATGGTACGCGTGGTTTGCGCAAAATGCACTCCGCCGGAGAGGACGGCGGCCTGAGATACTCTTTGATTAATCCTTCAGGCATGTCCAGCTTCGGGTATCGCGCGTAGGCGTATACGATGTGGCCAGCGGGAAGTTATCGCCGAAGATTCCGGTGGGACTGTTGCCAAACTGGATCGCATTCTCACCCGATAGTCGTTATGCGTGTGTGAGCAACACCAAGCAACGACTGTTCGATTGTCGATCGCCAAAGCCACAAGGAGGTCGCCCGCATCAAGGCAGGCAAGCTCCCAAACGGCTTGTGGCCGCCTCAGGCGAGCAGAAGGTTTGAATCACGGTTTGTTTTTTCTGATGGTTTTGATGCAGATGCCCGCTCGGCGCGGGAAAGATTCGGCTCAAACGATTCCCAGCCTACAACCTGCTGGCAAACGTAAATGTGGTAATAGACTCCGTCGTAAGGCCAAATCGCGAGCAACGTTGCTCGGTGGGAGCCGGGCCGCGAGGCCAGCTCCCATCGCCGTCAGCCAATTAGTTAGGGGTTCAAAGCGAATTCAAATCCGATAATGTCCCCCGGATAGAACCACGTACGCAAAGCCCGCGTCTCTCCGGATGAGGTGTCCCAGTACTCGAAGATCGTGTGCTCCTCTGGCGTGGAACGATAATTCGCGATGGCGTAAACTCTCGCCACTATATGGGTTCGATCTTCGTTTCTGATGACAAGCACATTGCGCGTCGCCACTGAGTCCTCCAGTCTGAACCAATATGTTCCAGGCTGCAGGACGGCGCCGGCTACCCGCACAGGCTCGCTACAGGTAAATCTGGTCTCTTTATCAAACTGGTTAGCGCTCGCAGAGGGGAGCAGAATCCCAATCATTGCAACGAATACCAACACTGCGACAAAGAGTCGGACGATTTTCATATTTTGGCCTCCAGTACGCAAACTTAGCCTTAAACTCTAGCTTGACCGAGGCCGCAACGGATGTGACCTAGATCACACGACGCTGTGATGGGGCTTAAGCCGCTTAAAACCCGTTAGCCAGGATGATGAGCACAAACATCGCCTTCATGCAGAGAGATGGCGGTGGCCAGTTGCAGTATGTAGTCTCTGAACAGAACACGATAACAATCTTCAATCCAAAAACAATGGAACGTAAGGCGACGATCACAATCCCGGAAGCAAAGCACCTCGACGCCATCGGCATCGATGGCGTAGCGAATCGAGTGTGGATCACAGATGAAGAGTTGCAAGCGGTGTTTGTGCTGCAGGGTGCGTGCGCGAACGGCACGGGGGTCTGCGCTAAGCAGTAATTTCCCGCGTCTTAGGCGCAGCAGACCTTCGACACTCTGCGTCTGAACTGGCTTGAACTTTCCGGTGATCTGTTGCCTGCCTTGTGGATCGACGTGCCCTTGTCCCGCTTGGTATATCCACTGTTAGAAAAAGCCGGAGACCACAACACATTTGGCGCGTTACGCCCAAACTGCCGTGGCCCCTGAATGCTCAATCTCCAGTTCTGGCCAACTCGACAGGTTCTACCATCGTGGGCAAGGTATATACAGCATTGTTTTTGATGTCCGCGGTCGGGCTCTCGACGAAATCCGGAGACTCGACTTTGGTAACAATCTGCTCGTATACGATCCCACTCATGTATTTGTAGG
>DATDNH010000217.1:0-3942 GCA_036518395.1 Candidatus Angelobacter sp.
ACTTCTCGCTCACACTTGGTGCACAGGGGAGGATTTGAACCCCCGCGTCCTACAAGAGGAAACCGGGTTACAGCCGGTCCGTTTCGGCCAGGCTCACGCACCTGTGCAAATGTTTTGGCGGAAGGTAGACGAATCGAACGCCCATGGTTCATCGCCATGCCCCGGTTTTCAGGACCAGTTGCCGACCATTCAGCGGTACCTTCCGCAGAAAAAATTCCCTTTTACGATCCACATTCAAAACACGTTCTGGCGGAGAGTGCGGGAGTCGAACCCGCTGGCCTCTTGCGAGCGCTCTTGTGTAGCAGACAAGTGCCTTACCGTCCGGCCCACTCTCCGTTTATTAGAGGGCTCCGCGACCCCGCCCTGCGGGACTGCTTCGCCCTCGCGATCCATTCGCGCTTTCTCGGCGCTCACTTCTCGCTCACCCTGGTTTCTCTGAAATATCTCCATCGATAGCAAATACCTAATCAATATTGGTAGGCCCGGTGGGATTTGAACCCACAGAAAAAACTGCTCTCCCACCCCCGCACGCAAAAAACCGCTGCGTGCCGGGGACCCCGTCTTGAGGCAGCTGCGTATGCCAGTTCCGCCACGGGCCTACAAGTTGAAATTGTGCAGAGATTTAGTAACTCAGTCGGGATCGACTGAGGAGTCGTAGAGATAACGATCGAAATTGAAGCAGGCGCTTCATAAGTTCACTATAGCATAAACACGGAAATTGACAAGAGTTTCGCTCGACATCCAAAAAAGTCGAAAGCGGCACCACGGAGGCACGGAGACGCGGAAAAAACTGGGGTTGACTTTTTTTTGCCTTTGCTAACTACTAAATACCAAGTACTAACTACTGCTTTTTCTCACTCATGCCGCAGTGCAGTCATGGGGTCCAGGGACATAGCACGGCGCGCGGGAAGATAGCTGGCCAGGCCTGCAACCAGCAACAACAGCGGCGTAACCAGCACAAATACGAGTGAATCCCCTCCGGAGGCATCGGCGAGTTGAGCCACAATTCGTTTGAGCGGCAGAAAGATTCCTATGCCAGCCGCTACGCCAATGGCGACCACGCTGATGATGGAAACCAGTACATTCAGGAGAACATCTCCGCGCTGTGCACCGAGCGCCATGCGCAACGCAAATTCGTTCGTCCTGAGCGCTACCGTGTAGGAGACCACACTATAAAGCCCTACAGCCGCCAGCACGATCGCGATTAGAGAGAAGGCGCCAAACAGAAAGGCCACCATGTGTTCGCGCTGGAAGTCGTCCTGCTGCGCGATCAAGTCTTCCAGGCTGATTGTTCCACGCATGATCTGTTGTTCAGAGTCTATCGCCTGTACCTGGACGCGGAATGTTCGCAAATGGGAAAGAGGATTATCGCGGGTCCGGACAAGAATCTGCGTGAACATCGGCATCCGGAAGGTATAGGGCAGGTAAACTGCGGGTTTTACAGGATTGCGCAACCCGTCATTCAACGCGTCTCCAACAATACCTGCAATTTCCATCCAGTCATCGCTTGCCTGTGGACTGAGCTGAGCAGGCGGATTGGACAGTAACCTGGGGAAACGAATCTGCTTTCCTACGGCGTCGCCATTTGGCCAATACTGCCGCGCCATGGTCTGATTGATGACTGCGACGTGAGCAGCACGCGCGCTTTCACTCTGGTTCCACACGCGGCCTTGCAGAAGAGGAATATGAAGCACGCCAAAATAGTCGTGGCTGACGAAATTCGCGCTCACCTGCTGATCGCCCAAAAGATTCTGGCCAAGGACTTCGACCGATGCATTCCAACCATTGTTGGGTGGCGCGGCTCCGCTGCAAAGGGCGGCCGCCGTCACATCGGGAGTGGATGCGATCTTCTGCTGCAACCGCTCGAAGTAAGCAGCCCTGTCCTCCCATGTGGTGTAGGTGTTCGCGTGCACCGGGATCACCAGTCCCGCAGTGTTGGACGGATCATAGCCCAGGTTGGCGTGAAGCAATCGGACAAACGCGCGAATTGAGGTTGCTGCCGCGGCCAGCAGCATGACGCTCAGAGCAATCTGGCCGGCGATCAGCACATTGCGCGTCTGTTTGCCCCAGCCTCCCGCAAGTTTTTGACTTCCAAGCTGCATGGTCTGCCGGGGTTCACGGCGAGAAAACTGAAAAGCGGGCAGAAGCCCGAAGAACAAGACTGTCAGCAGCGTGAGAACAATGCTGAACGAAAGCACAGGAAGATTAATGTGAATCAGGGCCTGGCGTTGCGTCAGGTATGACGGTAATTCCCGAATCAGGAATTTTTGCATTCCGTACGCGAGGGCGATGCCGAGGGCTTCCCCAGCCGCGGCCAGCAGCAGCGATTCAGTAAGCAACTGCCGCAATACGCGGCTGCGGGCCGCACCCATGGCGGCGCGGACCGCGAACTCGTACTGACGCTTGGTGCCACGCGCCATGAGAAGAATCGAGACATTGACGCAGCCGATGACCAGCAGCAGGCAGACAGCACCGAACAGTAAGGATAGCGGCGGCCCCAGGGCCGTCCTGATGCCATAGGAAAGAGGCTGAATGCTGAGGCTGAAGCGCTGAGGAAAATTGTTAGGCGTCTCTTTTGCGAATGTTTCCAGCAAAGGCTTCAATGCAGCAGTAGCTGTTTGAAAGCTCACTCCCGGCTTTAATCGCATCGAGAGGAATAACCTTATGCTCGGATCCCCGGTCAGCTTGAGGGGAAGAAAAACATCGGCGCCGCCCCATGAAACATGAGGCGACATGACTCCTACAATTTGGTAGCGGTTATGGGCGAGTTCAATGCTTTGTCCCACAATGGCCGGATTGCCGCCAAAATGCCTCTGCCAGAACAGATAACCCAGCGCTGCTACGGGTTGAGGCTCTCCGGAAGCCGAAATATCAGAAGGGACAAGCCCGCGACCCAGCACCGGCGGGACACCGAAATAAGCGGTCGCATTCGGACTCCAGGAAACAACGTTGACGTCTTCAGGCAGGTCCGCGCCAGTGGTGGTCAGATTCTGGCTGTAAGAGGCAACCAGTTCTTCAACTGAGGCTGCAGTTTGAAGCTGCTGAACCTGCGTTCCGGTTAATGGAAGACAGCATTGAATGTTGCCGCCTTTGTCGTGGAAGGACAGAGTTGCAAGACGCTCCCAGTCACGGAAAGGATATGGCTGCAACAATGTGGCATAGACAATACTGAACACTGCTGTGGTGGCGCCAATACCGAGCATCAATGAGAGGACAGCAACCAGTGTGAAGCTGGGTGCTCTCCGATATTGCCGCAACGCGTAGCGAAGATCCTGCAGGAAGCTTGGCATACCGTTATTGGACTCCTGTGCTGCCTAAAACGTTTGCATTTTAATGCAGCACTCAGCATTCAGCACTCGGCCCACGGCACGCCGGGGTCTTCGACATTCAGCCCGCGAACGTCCCCGGCTGAGGGGTGGAGCATCGGCGGCGTGGTTAGAAAGAAGCATACGGCATGCAGCGTCCACAAATTTGTGCGGCTATTTCTGCGGGTGTAGGATGGGCGGAGATATGTTTGCACTGGAGCAATTCGTTTCTGATTGCCGGGCCGCTTTAAAAGAAGACGCTGCTCAGCCGGCCATCCGTGAAGTTGTAGCGCGAGTTGTCTCTGATCCGGCGGCCGTACTCAAGTCACTGGGCGAACCTAAACGCGCGGAGATGCAGACGCTTTATCGCGCCGACGACCTCACCATCCTGAATGTCATTTGGGCGCCCTGGATGACACTGCTGCCCCATAACCACAGGATGTGGGCCATCATCGGCATCTATACCGGACGTGAAGACAACATTTTCTGGCGGCGGCTTCCCGGCAATCCAAGCAAAGTGGAAGCTGCCGGCGCACGGGCGTTGTGCGAAAAGGATGCGCAGCCGCTGGGCCGCGACATTATTCATTCCGTCACCAATCCCATCCCGCGCTTGACCGGCGCAATTCACGTCTATGGC
>DATDNH010000218.1:0-16743 GCA_036518395.1 Candidatus Angelobacter sp.
CGGTCCAAACTTTTTTTGGACAGCCTCGAAGGGAACATGTGCTCGCACTCTATCGTCTAAAGTGAATAAGAGGCGGTTTGTGCGGCTTTTTATCACCACAATATTCGCCGCAGTGTTCGTGTGTTCCTGCCATCGTGCTGCGAATACGTCGGCAGAGGGCCAACGATACGCAACGAGAGAGGGCCAGAAAATTATCCTGCATCCTTCAGGCGTCACTCTAACCATGCCGCAGCAATGGTTGGAATGGCACGAACAATTCCACAACAACCTTCATCTGACTCGGGATCAATTAGAGAAAGTGCATAACGGAGAGGGGGAGTGGGACACGGAATACGGGAAGGTCGTTAACGCCATACTATCTTTCACTGATTGTGCCGCACACGTCGGCGGAGACGGATGGGGACGTGAAGGTTCATCTTTTGATGACGTTCAGTTGCGTGCGTACACAACCAACTTGAGCGAGCGAGAGATTTTGGCCAGGATACGCGGTGAAGGCTTTGCCACTGCTCGTCGTAAAACACATTCTGAAATCGGTGTCTCTACATTAAGGCCCACCACTCTCGCCTTTTTTGAAATCACAGTTAATGTACAAGCGGGAGCCCAAACTGAGGCCGCCAAAGCAGGCCAAGCCCTGATGCTGGTGTGCTGTAAGTGTGCCGTGCGCTTTGCGCCAAATCGAACAAACAGAGGGCACGCCCCTGCTGACCCAGGTCTAAGCTTACTTATGCTGCTGAACGCTCTCGAATCCCTGTTGAAATTGTGTGACCAATGGAGTTTCGTCCCACTGGAGACCGTCGCGCCCCATCACACGCCATAGAAAATTGCCCTGTGGAAACTGATGCCCATCATATACGGCCAATAAATCTTCGGAGGGCCGGCTGGTCACAAGGATCACGATGTCGGCTTCGGAGGGCCTGTACACAATGGTCAGTTTGCCCCATTTCTGAATTGAATTCTGCACCGCGCTGATTGCCCTCCGATCCTCGGGGAGCAGGTACGGATCAAACTGATCTCCGTCATAGGAAGCAACATAGACAAAGCGCGCATTCGCCAGAGTGCCGGGAAACGCCGGCGCTTTGGCAGCACTGGGTGCGGCCGAAGCGGAAATCGCCGCCAGAACAATCAAGCTCACCACTACCAGAGAAAATCGTTTCATATAAATGCCTCTATTTATTGGATTACTGCGGAGAAGTCGAAGATACATTTCTCTGATCTGTGACTCTTTTCTAAGTCATTTAAAATCAACACCGGTTCTTACTTCCAAGATGATAGTTGCGCATGGTTTTCCGATCACGCGCAATCACGGCGATTGTTGCAATCACCCCTGCCACAACCATCTTGCTGTTTCTACGTGCCGGTCATATACTCGGTCACCTTCAAAACCCCAGGCAAGAGTTTGGCCCAGGGCCCAGAGGCGAGCGCGCTCGCGGTCCAGTTGCAGTTCTGATGTCAGCTTATCCAGCCGATAAATTGCTGCCTCCCGGCTATGTTCAAACGCGTGGCCGCGAATGATGGGCGCGAGCGAAAGCTCTCTTTCACCAACCACGGGCTTGGGGTCGATCGCCAGCCAGGGCTCGCGTTGGGCGCGCAGAACATTGTCTGCGTGTAGGTCCTGATTCACCAGCACCTGCTCGCCCTGCGTGCGGGAGACTTTGTCGAGAGCTGCCTGCGCGGCCTCGAGCAACGCTTTTTCAAACGGACGTCCTATCCGCTCCCAGCTCAGCGGCAATTGCTCGATCCAGTCGTTGGCTTCATCCACAAGAGACTTGAAGGGCTCGCCGGCTTTGATCCACGTTGGCCGCAGCAAGGCTGCAAACACGTCGAGTGCTTCTTCGCCGCCAATGCGCGAAAGATGATCGCCCGGCTCACATCGCTCCAATAAAAGCGCATGATGCTCGGGATCGTAATCGAACAGCCGGACGACACCCTGGCCGTTCCATCGCCGCAGCGCATCGGCCTCGTGATCCGATTCTGAATGTGGCCACTGGATCTTCAGCACCGCAGGCGAACCATCGGAGCATGTGACAGGAAAGACGATGGAAACGAACGACTCCTGATATGGCGATTCCAGATTGAGCTTCCATCTTCCGGCGCACGCACTCACGCGTGAAGGAAGCTCGCGCAACCATTCACGGCCTGTTTCTGACTCTTCAAGCCACTTGAGCGCGGATGGAATCGGGAACATGGGAAAGAGTCAGTTTAGAGCGTTTTCTTGATTGGTGTATTCCTGCCTTGCAGGCCCGGCGCCTGAAGCTTTGCATCTCCGCTGGACGGAGGCCACTCGCGCCCAAACTGCTTTGGCGTTAGGCTTAAAGGTTAAGCAATAGCCGGAGACGACCCATGAGCACGCAAAATGTAGTTGAAACGCCCAGGCACACAATGGCCAGCATCAATCCGTTTAATGGCGAGCTGCTGCGGGAATTTGAGCAGCATTCAGATGAAGCCGTGGAAGCCAAGCTTCAGCTTGCCGCCGATACTTTCAGGGAATACCGCAAAGTCTCGTTTGTGCAAAAGAAGCAAATGATGCTGCGCGCGGCGGAGATCCTGGAAAGCGCCAAAGAAAGCTATGGACGGATGATGACGCTGGAAATGGGCAAGACTCTGCGTTCGGCCATCCAGGAAGCGGAAAAGAGCGCCTTCGGGTGCCGCTTCTACGCGGAAAATGCCGAGAAATTTCTTGCCGAAGAACCGGCCCAGACCAGCGCCACGCGCAGCTTTGTGCGTTACCAGCCGCTCGGGCCGGTGCTGGCGGTAATGCCGTGGAATTTCCCCTTCTGGCAGGTATTTCGTTTTGCCGCTCCGGCGCTGATGGCCGGCAATGTTGGCCTGCTCAAGCATGCGTCCAATGTGCCGCAGTGCGCTCTGGCCATCGAGGATATTTTCCGCAAAGCCGGATTTCCCGAAGGCGCATTTCAAACTCTGCTGATTGGAACCGATCGCGTGAGTGACTTGATTGCCGACCATCGCGTGGCCGCGGTCACGCTGACCGGCAGTGTGGGAGCAGGGAAGAGCGTTGCCGCAGCCGCGGGCAAAGCGCTGAAGAAGAGTGTGCTGGAACTCGGCGGCAGCGATCCCTTCATTGTTATGCCCAGCGCTGATCTTGATCGCGCGGTGGAAACGGCGGTCCAGGCGAGAATTATCAATAATGGACAGTCATGCATCGCGGCCAAGCGCTTTATTGTGGACGAACGAATTGCCCCGCAATTCGAAGAAAAATTTGTGCAGCGCATGAAGTCTCTTAAAGTTGGCGACCCCATGGATCCCGCGACCGATATTGGGCCCCTCTCATCGGCCGACGGTTTGCGCAACCTGCAGGAGCAGGTGAACGAGACCGTTCAGATGGGAGCGCGCCTGCTGGTGGGCGGAAAGCGCATGAATCGTCAGGGAAACTTTTTTGAGCCTACCGCGCTTGCGGACATTCCCAAAGATTCTCCTGCATACCAGGACGAACTATTCGGGCCGGTAGCCTCTCTGTTTCGTGCCAAAGGCATGGCCGACGCCATTCGGATTGCCAACGACAGCCAGTTCGGCCTGGGCGCCTGCGCCTGGACCAACGATCAAAGAGAGCGTGAGATGTTCATCGATCAGATTGAGTCAGGGCTGGCATTCATCAACGCCATGGTGGCATCTGATCCGCGCATCCCTTTTGGTGGAGTCAAGCACTCCGGTTATGGCCGAGAACTGAGCTATCACGGGATCCGCGAATTCGTGAACGTGAAGACAGTTTCAATCCAGGAAGCAGCGCCGAAGAAAATCGAAACTGAATAGTCGCCGAAATTAGCCGCGAATTAACGCGAATGCACGCGAATTGAGTAACGTGCCTTGAGTAACTCCTGCCCTTCAGCACACCTGTGCTAACCTGTTGCTGGAGTTAGACTTGCGAGCCCTTGATCAAGCACCGCCCGAGGTCCAGGAAATCCTGAAGAAGCCCATTCGCGAGCTGGGCCTGAAGCTCGAGGGGTCGCCCCTGGACCGTTTGGTGCAGCAGCTCTATCGCGAACTGGAGCGCAAAGGGCTGAAAAAATTTCGGCCGGGATGCTATCTCACAGATGAGTGGGGATGCCCTTCGGGAGAGCCGGTCATTGGCATTCCTTTTTATCTGGCCGACCGCCGCCTGGCGCGCCTCGAACAGGAGCTGAACGATCTGGAAGACCGGCGTCAGGTCATGATGTACCTGCGCCACGAAGCCGGTCACGCTTTCAACTACGCTTATGGCCTTTACAAAACGCCGGATTGGCGACGGCTCTTCGGACCGTATCGCAGGCGCTATCGCGACGACTATCGTCCTGTTGCATTCTCCCGCAGCTTTGTTCGCCACATGGAAGGCTGGTACGCACAGAAACATCCGGATGAAGATTTTGCCGAGACATTCGCCGTGTGGCTCACGCCGCGTTCACAGTGGCGCAAGCGCTATCAGGGCTGGCCGGCGCTGGAGAAGCTCCAATATGTAGATCGCACCGCACGGCAGTTGCGCGAGACTGACCCGGTCCGGCCGCGCGGGCGTAAGGACATTACTGTCAGTGAGATGGAAACGACAGTTGAAGAATTTTATGAAACGGTAATGAGCAGCCAGCCCTCTCCGGGAGATCTTGCGCTGGATACCGATCTCCAGGATATTTTCAAAAAGAGCCGGCGAAAAAGTGGGGTGCGTCCGGCAGCCGATCTGCTGCGGGAGAATCGCAAGCCGCTGGTGGACAAGCTCGCTTACTGGACTGGGGTGCAGCGTCCGCTGGCGCGAAAGTTGATTGAGTCAATCGAGGCACGAGTGCAGGAACTGGGCTTGCAGGCCACAGTCAAACAGGAACGACAACACTTGGCGGAAATCACGGTTTACACAACCGCGCTGGCAATGAATTATGTGATTCGGGGAAAATTTGTGCAAAGATAGCAGAAAAAGATCACCACGGAGACACGGACACACGGAGAGAAAAGAGTTTGAAACCAGCGTGGACGGGCCAATGTTGAGGCGGATTTTAGGATTGGTTCTGGTTTTGTGCGGTGGATGGGTTCTATCAGCAGGTGTGATCGCCTTGATTGAATGGATAGTTGACTCGGATGAACGTGGTCCGCTGTGGAAGCTAGTGACAGTGATAATGGTGGGACTGATTCTCGGGGTATGCGGGACAATCGCTTTGTTGAGAACGAAAGGATCGAGCGAGCGGATCTCGATTTTAGGGGGTTTCAAGTGACGCCCTATTGGTTCTCCGTGTCTCCGTGTCTCCGTGGTGATCTTTTGGTTTTGCTTTGATTTATATGGACAAAAAACTCAAAGTCGCGGTGCTTTACGAAAACTGGGGAGACGAGGAAGAACTCACTCCTGAGCCGGTAGAGAAGAAGCGCAAAAAAGGAAAGAAGAAGCGCAAAAAGCGCGAGAAGCACGACCGCGAAGAGATCTTCGAGGCGCTGGAAAGCCTGGGCCACGAGCCCAGTTACCAGATGCTGGACGGCGACGACAAATCTCTGGCCGCGCTGGCCCGCTGCGATGCTGACCTCTTTTTTAATATCGTGGAATCGTATGCCGGCGACGACACCAAGGAGATGCACGTTGCCGCATATCTCGATCTGCTGGGAAAGTTGTACACCGGAGCGGGTCCACACGCGATGTACGTGTCCCAGGACAAAGGGCTGGCCAAAAAGATTTTTACTTTCCATGGAATTCGCACACCCTACTTTGCTGCCTGCTATCGCGGGAATCTGGATCACTGTCACGACGTTACTTTTCCGCTGATTGTGAAGCCGATCTCTGAAGATGGCTCCATCGGAATCGATCAGAACTCGGTGGTGAAGACGGTGAAACAGTTGATGGAACGGATCCAGTACATCCAGGAAGAATTTGATTCGCCGGCCCTGCTGGAGGAATACATTGAGGGGCGGGAGATCTATGCTGGCATTGTGGGCAACCGCAGCCCGGAAGTGCTGCCCTTGATTGAACTCGATCTCTCGCGTCTGCCGGCGGACATGCCTCGAGTTGCGGGCACAGAGGTGAAATGGGAAAAGGACACCGAGGCGTACAGGGTTACAAAGTCTGCGCCGGTGGAAGACCTGGACGAAAAAATCACTGAACTGGCCAGCAGCACCGCATTGGCGGCTTACCGGGCTTTGCGCCTGCGCGATTATGGCCGGATCGATATGCGGCTCACCGACAAGGGCGAGGTTTATGTGATCGAAGCTAACCCCAACCCGTGGCTCTCCAGCGGCTCCGAGTTTTATATGGCGGCAAAGAAGTCAGGCCGCTCTTATTCAGAAATGATCGGCGAGATTATTCAGCATGCGCTCTGTGACCGGCGCCGCCGCGACACTTTGAGGGAGAGCTCGTAGCTTTTCGGACAGAAGCGGGGGGGAAGCCACGGACCTTAGTCCCGGGGAGCGGGTTCTTTAGAACTCGCGAAAATTCCGGCTTCCACAGATCTCGGGCTTCATGCCCGGGCTTCCAAACTGCCTCTAATGTCTCAAATTGGGTTGAAACCACCAGGCCTCCTGCTGCATCTACGCATGTTTGCAACCCTTTTGCCGAGGAGTGCCTATGCGTATACACCACGAAGCTGATTTCGCCTATGACCTGGAGCAGCCACGCGATCCTCAGACGCAGCTCCCCTTGAACTGGCGGTTTACCGTCTACCATCTGCGTCCGGTAGAGCAAGTTGTGGAAAGAGGGGAGGCGTCCAGCCGCGCCGCCGCGGAACGCAAAGCGAAGACTATCATCAGTCGGCTCATGTCGGAGGAGCGCCGCGTGGCGGCTTGACAGCACTCGACTCCTTTTCCCAATTCGAAATGCGCAGCTAGCCCGCGAGGGATCCGTGGTATGATGCCGCGCCATGGCTGCCTCTGCACCGGCGATTCCCAAACCCGCGGAAACCATTGACCAGGTGATTGCTGTGCTCGATGAGATCATCCAATGGGCCTGGGAGGGGAAGAGCCGCCTTGGTTATTTTGCTGCGCTGTACCGCAGGGTCACACGCAGCGTAAAAGACGGGATCGACCAGGGCAAGTTCCAGAATGGGCCGTTGCTGGAGAGACTCGATGTTGTTTTTGCCAACCGCTATCTGACTGCCTTCGAGCAGTTCCGTTCAGGTCAGCCGCCAACTGTGAGCTGGCAACTCGCATTCAAGTCCGCGAAGAGCTGGTATCCGCTGATCGTGCAGCAACTCCTGATCGGCATCAATGCGCACATTAATCTTGATCTTGGGGTTGCCGCGGCAGCCGTGGCCCCGGGCAATCAGTTGCCGGGATTGAAGACTGATTTTGATCAGATCAATGCCGTGCTGGCGGGACTGGTGGGAACGGTTGAGCAGGAGATCGGAAAGGTCTCGCCCTGGATTCACTGGCTGCAGAAATTTGGATTACGCACGGAAACGGCGATCATCAATTTCAGTCTTGAAGTTGCTCGCGACCATGCCTGGTCGGAAGCGACCAGGCTGGCGGTAACACCGCCCGAGCAGCTTGCGGCGGCCATCCGTGATCTGGATGGAAGCACGGAGTTATTTGGGCATCTGGTGATCTCGCCGCCGCTGCTGATCAAGCTTAAACTCCTGCCCATTCGCTTGCGCGAGAACGATGATGTTCGGCATGTGATTGATGTGCTGGCGGCGCCTACTGCGACGAAAGCCGCTAAAGCCTGAAAACCTCACCACTGATACCGTTGATTGGACTGATTTTGACTGATGCATGCTGATCACTTCACCGCCACAGCCAGCGTATCGTGGTGCGTGCTGATGAAGCGGCGCAGATACGGGCCAATCTGACTGGGCGACTCGAATCCTGCAGCTTTGGCTGCCGCTTCCTGATCTTTCACCGGAACGTCGGCGCTTTGAGCGTAATGTTTGAGATCGCGAAAGACTCCAATCGTAAACAAATCCCAGGCTGCTCCCTGATCGCGGGTGAAGATGAAATTTACAGGTTCGCTGAGTGCGTGGGCGTAGGCGTTCTCCATTTCCCGTTCATGGTAGAGATCGGCAAAATTTCCCGGGAGCGCGACGAACATCTCCACATGAAAGTAAGCGCCCTTGGCAAAAGCCTCGCGCAAATCTGCCAGCGGCGGACCATAAACAAATAAGTCTTCCTGCCACGCGATATCAGATTTGAATTTGTCAGCGCTGGCGGCGAGTGAGTCATCAGCTTTCTTGCGTTTGGCCACACGCTCAGCCTGGTAATAATCGCTGTAGCTGCCGATAGGGAAGAGAATCAGCAGGTCCCAATGATCACCCTGGCTGTGGCGCATCCATAGCGGTGCCTCATCGCCCGCGGCCTGAAAAGCCGCTGCCTTGGCTTTATAGAGGTCGATCAGCTCCAAGAGCTTTCCTGGGGCCGCCTGAACCAGCGTAGTCTTATAAAGGTACGGACTGGTTGCGGCCAGGGTTAGTGGCGCAAGACTAAGTACGAATATCAGCGTGAAAAGTCTCTTCATTATTCTTCCTTCCTGATTTATCTGTGGAAATCAGTTGTATCAGTGTCATCAGTGGCAGGGTTTTTGTAAACTTAAAAACTCGATGATTCAACCCGGACAATCCGCTGCTGCTGTTCCCGCGGTTCAGACAGGCAAGCGTGCCCTGCTGGTGTTTTTTGAAACCGATTGTCCTACCTGTCAGCTCACTCTTCCTTATTTAAATGGGCTGGATGGCGACTCGGTTCAAGTGCTGGGGATTTCCCAGGACACCCAAGCGGCAACACAGGAATTCATCCGGCAGATGCAAATCAAGTTTCCGGTGGAGATTGATCGCGAGCTGAAAATTTCTCGCGCTTATGATCCGCAGACAGTTCCCACAATTTTTCTGCTCGACAAAGCTGGCAAGGTCCAGCGCGCCGTCGTCGGCTTTGATAAAGCGGCGCTGAATGAGCTGGCCGCTGAGGTTGGACACGCTCCCATCGCGCCGGAGCATGATGGAGCGCCGCCGTGGAAGCCGGGATGCTCATCGCGCCACCTGGAACCGGAAACTGAGGCTGAAACCGAGGCGCGCGGTATTCACTTTTTGCGCACGACTGCTGAGCCGGCCTCGCGTGTCACGCTGACTGAGCACGAAGATCCGTTTGCTTATTGCATGCAGCATTTTGGTGACGCTCTCCCGGTCATTCCGCCGACCGTCGAGCGCGTTGAGGCCATGCTGGAGGCCACAGATCTTCCGGCGCAGGAAGTGGTCGCCCGAGTTCCACCGGTCTATGGCGAGGCCACTGTAGAAAAGATTGCAGCCAATGCCGTAATGGCCGGCTGCGCGCCGGAGATGATGCGTGTGCTGCTCCCGCTGGTGCGCGCAGTGTGTGATGAGCGCTTCAACATCCATGGCGTGCAGGCGACCACGCATTTTGCGGCGCCGCTGGTCATCATCAGCGGGCCGGTACGCGAACAACTCGGGTTCTGGTCGCGGCAGAACGTTTTCAGCAACGTGGCGCGCGCTAACAGCACGCTGGGCCGCGCCCTGCAACTGATCCTGTTGAACATCGGCGGCGGACGACCCGATGGCATTGATATGTCTGCGCTGGGCAATCCCGGAAAATTCTCTTACTGTATTGCGGAAAACCAGGAAGAGAGTCCATGGGAGCCGCTGCACGTAGAGCGTGGGTTCAAGCCGGAGCAGAGCGCGCTGACTCTATTTGCCGGTGATCCTCCGCGCGGGGTGAGTGAGCACAATGCGCAGCACGGCCGCACCATTCTCAAGACAATCTCGCGCCAGTTGGCGACCGTTTGGTCGTATCGCATGTGCATGATGTTTGAGGCCGTGGTGGTGTTGTGCCCTGAGCACGTGAAAACCCTGCATCGCGATGGCTTCAGCAAGCAGCAGGTGAAAGAATTCTTATTCGCGAATACAGGAATTCCACTGCGCCATTATCAGGACAATCCGGGTGAGGGAACCCAGTTCGTCTCGCAGTATCGTGAGATCACCATTGACGGCGAGCGCTGCTACCAGAAGTTTCGATCGCCGGATGCGATTATCCTGGTCGTTGCCGGCGGTACAGCCGGAAAATTTTCTGCGGTGATTGGAAGCTGGTCAACCGGCGAGCGCGGCAGCCAGAGTGTTACCTATCCAATTCCCTGAGAAGCTCACCACTGATATCGCTGATCAAACTGATCTTCCCCGATAAATTTAAAATATGCGCTCTTTTTTAACTGGAATGTAAATTGCTTTTGGACGAGTGCAAACTGTCCGATTTCGCAACGACCGTTCGAAAACGGACATTCCTCGTAAAAATTTGGTTAGCAAATCGCTTATCGCTAACTTCATATCAAAGCTAATCGTCTAACTCGTAGCTCAACCACAGAAGTGGTGAAACATTTGGAATAAATTGACGTATTCAGAAGTTAGGGAGAAAGGGAAAGTCTTTCAAAAGTAAAAGGGGTTAACGGGGACTGTTATCGCCCACGGTTTGGTGGCCCCAGGCGAGAACAATCCCGATGATTAACCCCGCGTCGAGCATTCTAGGTCATTTGCAGAAAATTGCAAGTGAACTGAATCTGCTCTCAAGCAAACGCGCCCGGCGACCGAGCAATATTTCGAACGGGTGAACCAGGGGCCGCCGCCAGACGGTTCCCGACGCATCGGGAAAGAAAGAAGTGATGTATGAAGTCCTTGCGTATTAAAGTCATGATGCTGGTTCTGGCCCTGCTCCCAGCAGGCGCATTTGCTGCCAACGGCAGCCATAAGGGCGATCTGTATATCGCGACCGCCGTTCAGGTGGCGGGTACGCAACTTCCCGCCGGCGATTACATTGTCAAATGGAATGGCGATGGTCCCACGGCCCAGGTCAGCATTATCCGCGACCGCGCCGTCGTTGCCACGGTTCCCGCGCGCGTGGTCAAGCTGGATCAGAAGGCCGACGACAACGCTGCCGAAGTCAAGACTTCAGGCACCGGTGAACGCACTCTGACCGGAGTCCGCTTCGGAGGCAAGACCTACGCGCTTGAACTCAGCGGAGAGGAAGCAGGCGCCACCGCATCCGGTGACAGTCAGAAGTAAGAAAGGCAGTAGTTAGTACTTAGTATTAGTTAGCAAGTCAAATACAAACGCAAAAGCTAACAGCCAAAGCCCAATCACAGGCTTGCCACGGATTCACGGAAGCTAAAGGGCCAGGTTGGTGACACTTCTCTGACTTGAGTGGCGTCCGTGTCTCCGTGGTAGGATTTTTGAGCGACAAGTGTGCCGGACCAGCTCTCGAAAATGTACACTTGCGGTCATGAGCGAGCATTTTCGTTACTACCTGCGCGTGCGCTATGGTGAATGCGATGCGCAGAAAGTTGTCTTCAATTCCCGTTACAGCGACTACGTTGACATTTCCACTTCCGAATTCTTTCGTGCGCTTGGGTTTGGCGAAGCGCTGGTGAATGGCAGCTTTGATTTTCAGTTGGTCAAGCAGACTATCGAGTGGAAAGCGCCTGCACGCTTCGATCAGGTGCTGGAGATCTCGGTTTATCCCAGCCGTCTGGGTAACACTTCATTCACATTTGCCACAGAATTTCGTATTGCCGGCGATGCAAGAATCATCGCCACGGCCGAAACTGTTTATGTCTCGGTAACACCGCACACCTTGACCAAAGCGCCGTTGCCACCCGAGCTGCGCTCCGCCCTTGAGGAAGGAGCAAAAGGGAAGATCACGGACCACGCGGGATTCTTGAGCAAATAGCAATAATGAGACTTGTATCAGGGCACGAATTCATTCGTGCCGAGCAGCCTTCAGGCTGCGTTTAGATGCACTAAAATAGGGCACCGGCTTTATTATAGCCGCTGTTTCAGAGAGCTGCGAAAATTCAACGGTGAGCTGAATTTACCCCGATTCTCATTTATTTGCGAAAGTGGAAAGCAGCTAAGCTGCCTACAGGGGCTATTAATAAAGCTCAATTATTTATGTAAATTATGACGCGGACTGAAGTCCCGCTCGGCACGACCAAGGTCGTGCCCTGATACACGTCTCGCGTTTCGAAAAGCAGTGTTCCCGCCTCTCACTTCAGTCCGACATCCTTCGAACTCATGCCCATTTTGTTCAGCATATCGCTTTGGAAGCGCGTGAACTCTTCCTGGGCCTGAAGCAGATCATCATGCCGGGCATTGTATTGCTTTATTTTCGAATTGAAGTCGTTCAGCACTGACTCATCAGCAATTGTGAGCTCTCCATTTTCCAACTGGAAAGCAGTGTAGTGAGCATAGGAGTAGTCGTATATATCATCCGCGGCCTCAACATAAGCCTGCTCTGCATTCAGGACGTGCTGCCGTTTCTGCAGGGACCCGGCAAATCCGTGCTCGAATCCGGCCAGAGCCTCTGCCTTGTGTGACGCAAACCAGTTCGTGCTGGCAATCGTATGCCGGAGATTGTCCGCAATGTCCTGGAGCTTTTGCTCGAACTCCCGATGGAAGATCACAGACGCGTGCAATTGTCGAAGCCCTTCGGCGGCGTAATCCGGATCGGTAAACGATTCAGGTGAACCGAGCTTCTCGATCTCGCTTGTGTTCACCTTGCTCTCGAGCACAATGAACTCCCGGTTCACGCGAAAGATGCCGCGGAACTGCTCGCGAAATGCGTCGTCAAACTGGCGGTCGCTGGCAAAAAGAGCCTGCTTCACCGGCTGGAGGCCTGCAGCTTCGCGCATCAGCCGTGTCATTCGCTGCTCCGCACTCTCGCGGTTCACGGTCAGAAAAGCAACAGCCCCGGCCGCGCCGGCAAGGACGATTACCAGGATGATGATGAGAGCTGGATTTCGTTTCTTTCGCCCGCCGATGGCTTGGACCGCCACGCCTGACGGGGCGGCGGAGACCGCAGGCTTCTTCCGCCCGCTTACACTTTGGGACGCCGCGACCGGCGGGCTTGGGGGAGTTGCGGGTTTTGTTTCCTGCTCAGGTGCCTCCTGCATATGCGCTTCCGGCGTGGGCGGTTCCTCAGTGTGCCGTTCTTCTAACGGCATTTCCGGCACGCCTGCATCCTGCGCACCTGCATCCTGCTTGCGTGTTTCCGCCAGAGGCGTCAACGGGCTGCCGCAGTAGTTGCAGTGTCCAAAGGCGCCGACATTTTCGTTGCCGCAAAATATACAGAACATCCGAATCTTTTTTTGAGGGTTAGCTGCTTATATATCACAGGAAAAAGTCCCTTTCCCGGTGACGAAAGTGCAAGAGCGGTGGTCTCTGGTCTTATGGATGCATCAAGCTTGACAGTTTATCCAGCGCAGGCTCAATTCTCTGCGGTTTTTTCCGGACTCCGGCAAATAAATCGCCCACACGATCGAAACGGCGGACCGCGTTCCCGATATGGAACTGGGTTGGACTCAGGCCCGGCTTGACCTCGCTCCAGGCCAGAGGCGTGGCCACGGGCGCTCCGGGATAGGCGCGTAACACGTAAGGCGCAGAGATGGTCTTGCCGGAAGAAATTTGCAGATAGTCGAAATATACTTTGCCTTTTTCCCGCGCGGCCACGTTGCGCGGCGTGGTGAATAAGTCAGGACGCTCGGCGGAAAGCCAGCGCGCCAGAATCTCCGCGAACGAGCGTGCCTGCTGAAAGCTGTACACCGGTTCCAGCGGAATGTACACATGCATCCCATCTCCGCCGGTGGTTTTTGCATAGCTTTGCAGCTCAATCTGGTCCAGCCGCTCGCGCACAAGCTGCGCAGCTTCAATGATGCGATCGTAGGCGCAATGATAAGGATCCAGGTCGATGAGGATGAAATCCGGATTCTCCAGCGATTCCATGCGGCTCATCCAGGGATTCTGATCGATGCAGCCGAGATTGGCGAGGTAGAGCAGGGAAGACTTGTCGTCGCAAACTACAAAGCGGGTAAACGACTCTTCGTCGGTGGCGATTTTCTCCGTGCGCAGCCAGGTGGGAATTCCCGCTGGCGCTTCCTTCTGGAAAAACGATTCTCCCTCAATGCCGTTGGGATAACGCCGCAATGACAGCGGACGCCCGCGCAGATGAGGCACGAGCAGGTCGGCCACATCAGCATAAAAGTTGATGAGATCGCGCTTGGTGTAGCCTTCCTGCGGATAAAAAACTTTTTTGACGTTGGTAAATTTCAGCCGCCGGTCTTCTACGGTCAGCATTACTTCATTGGTTCCTTCCGGGAGCAGCGGCTGCCTGCGCGCAGACTGTTCCGCCGGAGCAACGGCTTGCATCGCGGTTTCACGCACGCACTCCTGCGGCAACTGATCGGAGCGCAGGCCCAGAAATACCGGCGCGCGCAGGCGCAGATCGTCGGTCCACGCAGTGTAACGCACGGTGCAAACCAGGTCCGGCTTCGCCCACGTGACTTTGACTATGTCTTTGGGAACCACGCTGAGCGGTGATTTGCTCGTGACCAGAGGCTTCAGTTTTTCAAAAATGGATTTCAATGACTGCTCAGTGAATCCGGAGCCGACATTTCCGGCATAGACCAGCTTGCCTTCATCGTAATAGCCCAAAGCCAATGCGCCGAAATAGTCGCGCTCGCCCGCGATCATTCCGCAGATCACAAAATCCTGCTGGTTCTGGACTTTGATCTTCACCCACTCGCGGCTTCGTTTGGAGTCATAGCGGCTGTACGCCAGCTTGGCGACGATCCCTTCCAGACCCTTTTCGCGCACAGCGTCCAGCAACTCCTGGCCGTTACCGGTGAAATGCTCAGACAGACGAAATGTGGTATCAGGCCGCAAGATCGCGGTCAGCAGTTGTTTGCGTTCGATCAGCGGAGTGCGGCGCAGGTCGTATCCGTCGAGATAGAGGAGATCGAAGGCAAACAGGCTTGCCGGATGCGACTGCGCCAGTTTCGGCACTGATTTTGGATTCGCGTTAATGCGGTTCTGCAACAGTTGAAAGCTGGGAACACCGTTCGGGTCGAAACAGACAATCTCGCCGTCGACGATCGCGCTTTCCGCATCGAGCACGTCAACAATCTTGTGCAATTCGGGATACTGCGGCTCGATTCGGTTGCCGCGGCGCGAGCACATGCGTACCTGTCCTTTTTCAATAAAGCACAAGGCGCGCACTCCGTCCCACTTAACTTCATAAAACCAGTCAGGGCCAATGGGAAGCGTTTGCCCAAGCACGGCCAGCATGGGCGAGATGCTCGCAGGCATGAGGGCTTCTACTGCGCCTTCGACGGACGAGAGCGCCGGGCGTCCGGGCAGGATGCTGCGTGTATCCTTTTCCGGGTCCCAGCCTTCCTGCACGGCAAAATCTTTTTTCTTGATGAGCAGCCAGTCCTTGCCTTGTGCGCGTTTGGTGCGCACCAGCGCAAATTCACCCATCAAACGATGCCCGTGCAGTCGGACCTTCAAGTCTCCAGCCTGCCACTGCTGCTCAGGCGTTTTGGGGCCAAGCCATTCGTAGGTTCCTCGGTCCCACAGCGTGACCTTGCCAGCGCCATAGTTGCCGCTGGGAATGGTGCCTTCAAAATTGCCATATTCGATAGGGTGATCTTCCACCAGCACGGCCAAACGTTTTATGCTGGGATCAAGCGTAGGACCATGAGGCAGGGCCCAGGATTTCAGGACTCCGTCCATCTCCAGCCGCAGGTCATAATGAAGACGGCGGGCGCTGTGGCGCTGGATGAAAAAACGGTTTCCCTGATCCTTGGGCGGCGACGGCTCGGGTTCCGGCGTCTGCGTAAAGACGCGCTTTCGCCGATATTCAGTAAGGGACATAGTAATCAGTTGGGTACGGTGCAAAAGCTCATGATTTTCTTAAAAGACGTGACAAGGCATGGGTTTAGCGAGGCACACCCGTAACCTATAACCTGTAACCTGTCCCCTACGTGTTTCACGGTAATGTTGAAATGCACCTGTTTTTGTGCTATTTACCTTAACTCGCCCACTTATCTGGAGAAAAGTCTATGGCAAGCACCGTTTGGAAGGGATATCTGACCTTTGGTCTGTTGTCGCTTCCTGTCAGATTGTACAGCGCAGCCCGCGCGGAGACCGTCAGCTTCAATCAACTGCACAAAGCGGACAACTCGCGCGTCAAGCAGGTTTTGTATTGCCAACTGGAAGACAAGCCCATCACCCGCGCCGACATCGTAAAAGGTTACGAGTACGAGAAGGACAAGTACGTCGTCGTCGACGAAGAGGAAATCAAGAAGGTAGCGCCCAAAACAGCCAAGACCATGGAAGTGCTGGAATTTGTGCAATCGTCTGAGGTCGATCCCATCTTCTTTGAAAGCTCTTACTATCTTGCGCCCGATGAAGCCGGCGAAAAACCATATGCGCTGCTGTATGAAGCGCTGCGCAAGACGGGATGCGTGGGCGTGGCCAAGATTGCCATGCACAACCGCGAGCATATTGTCATCCTGCGTCCGGGGCCGCAGGGAATTCTGCTGCACACCATGTATTACCGCGATGAGATCCGGCAGGTAGAAGAATTTCGCACCGATCGCAGCCTGGTGAAGGAAAAAGAATTGGAACTGGCGATGACCCTGGTGAAGTCCCTGGAAGCGGCTTTCGAGCCGGAGAAGTATACAGACGAGTACCGGGAAAACCTGAAGGCCATGATACAGGCCAAGGTGGAAGGCAAGGAAGTTGTGGAACCGGCCCCCGCCGTCCATAAGGCTCCCGTGATCGACATCATGGAAGCGCTCAAGATGAGCCTGGCGCAGGCAAAGAAACCAGTCAGCTCCGCGGCCGGAGATAGCGGCGAAAAAACCAGGAAGGCAAGAAAAAGCGGCGCGGGAGACTAAGAGAATCGCCGCGATCGCAACCTGATCGCCGTGATCTGGCGATATCATTTTCTATGTTGTTGCCATCAATGCTGTCGGTGGTTTCTGCCTCTCCACTGATGAGATTGCTTGTTAATATGAGTGAA
>DATDNH010000219.1:0-2554 GCA_036518395.1 Candidatus Angelobacter sp.
CGCAAACCGGCTACCGGAGCAAAATAGTGCGAGGTGTCGTGCAGTCCGAAGCTGTAGCGATCGCCCAATCCTCCGTAAAGTTCGGCGCCCAGGGTAATGTTCTCCCGGCACAAGCGGCAGGGATTCGGGCTGGCCACCAGAGAGAGAGGCCGGCTCACGCCAATTGCGTAACCGAACTCCCACGGCTCAGCTTTCAAGTTCTTCTCCGCGATGATGTTTTCCGATACATTCCATCCCTTGAAGTTGCTGGACAAAATCAGCTTGAATTCGGCCTCTCGCAATTTTTCGCTGCGGTCATTTCTGCCCAAAAAATCAGCGCGACCGTCGTGCCCCACCACCTCCAGAAGACTCTTGTCGGCGCCATCGATGTTTTCAAACTCGAAGTAAAGCACAGGGTTGATCCAGTGCTCGCGCATTAGAGGCCGAAAGCGGTTTTCCAGGCGAAAGCCGGTAAACACTGTGCTTTCGTTCGCCGTCGACTGGCCATCCAGATAAAGTTCTGAGGTCCACCAGGCTTTTACTCCATATTCCAACTCCACCACGCTGCCGAGAAATGAGTTGCCGTCATGCGGGAAGCCGCTGACGTTCCTGGTAGCCACTTCCAGATTGCGTGGTTCTTCCATCTGGTGGGAATAAGTGACGAAGTAGTTCTCCTGACCGTGCGCAAGCGCCAGGAAACCGCTCGCCCAGGCCACAACAAGAAAGCCAGCCACAAACCGCATACTTGCAAATGACATAGAGGTTCAGACCCTGCGATTTTGAAAATGAAATTGAAATTCATTTTCAAAATCAAAAGCCAGAGCTGAGTTTAGTGGGAGCTTCCGTTCCGGTCAAGTGATCTATATCACATATGTTTGCTGAAACCCCTTTTGACTTTAGTGAGAGTACTAAGTACTAATTATTATTGTTCTTTTGCGGCGTAGCACCCAGGTTGATAAAGCGCGGCGAGGCCGACCACGCGACGAGCTGCGCCGCGACAGGCGCAGAAGGATTTCGCGATAATAGAGTTTCCTAAGCGGTTTGGAGCGGAGCGACATGAATAACAGACATGCTGTAATCGTTGACGCGGTGCGGACGCCTATGGGCAAGCGTGATGGCATGCTGCGCAACTGGCATCCCGCAGATTTGCTGGCCCACACACTGGGCGGGCTGGTGCAGCGTAACCGGCTTGATCCCGAACTGATTGATGACGTGATTGGCGGCTGCGTGATGCAGGCGGGAGAGCAGGCATTGAACATCGGCCGCAATGCCGTGCTCGCCGCAGGATTTCCTGAATCTGTGCCGGCGACTACAGTCGACCGCCAATGCGGCTCCAGCCAGCAAGCCATTCATTTTGCCGCTCAAGGCGTGATCGCCGGCAGCTATGACGTGGTGATTGCCTGCGGCGTCGAAAGCATGACGCGCGTCCCCATGGGTTCCTCCACCAAAAATGGGCCAGGCAAACCGTTTGGACCGGCGGTGATGCGACGCTACAACAATGTGATGTTCCATCAGGGTTTGAGCGCGGAGATGCTGGCTGCGCGCTGGAAGCTGGAACGCCGCCGCCTGGATGAATTCAGCCTGGAGAGCCATCGCAAGGCAGCGCGCGCGACCGAGCAAGGCTGGTTCTGCCGCGAGATCCTGCCTACGGCAGCCGAAACCCAGCAGGGAACAGCTCAGGTTTCGCGCGACGAAGGCATCCGTGCCGATACGACCCTGGAAAAAATGGCAACGCTGAAGCCGGTCTTTAAAGAAGATGGTTGCATCACAGCGGCCAATTCCTCCCAGATCACTGACGGCGCGGCCGCAGTTTTGATTATGGAGCAATCTGTCGCCGAGCGGCTGGGACTGAAGCCAATAGCGCGATTTATCGCATTTGCTGTCGCGGGAGATGATCCGGTGATGATGTTGACTGCGCCAATCCCCGCCACCCGGCGCATCCTGGAGCGCTCCGGTCTCAAGCTGGAACAGATGGACCGCATTGAGATCAACGAAGCCTTTGCCAGCGTGGTGTTGGCGTGGCAGGCAGAAACCAAAGCTGACATGTCGCGGGTGAATGTGAACGGCGGCGCGATCGCTTTAGGGCATCCGCTGGGCGCGAGCGGCGCTCGCCTGATGACCACACTGGTGCATGAACTGGAGCGCAGCGGCGGCCGCTACGGACTGCAAACCATGTGTGAGGGCGGCGGTATGGCGAATGCCACGATCATCGAACGACTGAGCTAGTCGTTCATGGTTGGATTTGTGAATTTTGATTTTTGATTGCCTGCAGTTCAATCTGTGTAAATCAGTTTCATCAGTCCCGCTCGGCGGGATCAGTGGTGAGGTCTTCAGAATGGACATCAAAGGAAAATCTGCAATGGTAAGCGGCGGCGCATCCGGCCTGGGCGCCGCAACGGTGCGCATGCTGGCTGCCGGCGGCGCGCGCGTGATGATTGCAGACGTCAATGAGCAGGCAGGCAAGGCACTGGCCCAGGAATTGGGTGAGGCAGTCAGCTTCGTCAAAATGGACGTTACCAGCGAGAAAGACGTGCAGAACGCGGTTGAAGAAGCGGCCAAACGCCATGGCGGGCTG
>DATDNH010000220.1:0-14481 GCA_036518395.1 Candidatus Angelobacter sp.
CGGATTTGGTTTCGATCTCCAGATTACGCTCTGGCTATGGTTCACCGTGCTGTTTGCCAATTTTGCTGAAGCCATGGCTGAAGGACGCGGCAAGGCCCAGGCAGATACTCTGCGCAAAGCCAAGTCGGAAACCATTGCCAATCGCCTACTGTCGAGTGGATGCATCGAGACAGTACCCGGCTCCAAACTTCGCGCGGGGGATTTCGTATTGGTTTCAGCCGGAGAGATCATTCCCGGAGATGGTGATGTAGTTGAAGGCGTTGCTTCCGTGGATGAATCTGCGATTACCGGAGAATCAGCGCCGGTCATCCGCGAAGCGGGCGGCGACCGCTCCGCCGTCACTGGCGGAACTCGCGTGTTGTCCGATCAGATCAAGGTAAAGATCAGCTCCAATCCGGGACAGACTTTTCTCGATCGCATGATTGCGCTGGTGGAGGGCGCCGAGCGGCAGAAGACACCCAATGAGATTGCTCTGAACATCCTGCTGGCCGGACTCACCGTGATCTTTCTTCTGGCGGTAGTCACGTTGCAGCCATTCGCGAATTATTCCGGCTCACAGCAAACCATCTTTGTGCTGGTTTCGCTTCTGGTATGCCTGATTCCAACGACCATCGGTGGGCTGCTCTCCGCAATTGGCATAGCAGGTATGGACCGCCTGGTGCAGCACAACGTGCTGGCGATGTCCGGCCGCGCGGTGGAAGCAGCGGGAGACGTGAATACTCTCCTTCTCGACAAGACCGGGACGATCACTCTGGGAAACCGCCAGGCGACGGAATTTATCGCTGCGCCCGGCGTGAGCAACGATCAACTGGCTGATGCTGCCCAGCTCTCGTCGCTTCCCGATGAAACGCCTGAGGGGCGCTCCATCGTGGTGCTGGCCAAAGAAAAGTATGGACTTCGCGGCCGCGATCTGGCCGAAGCGAAAGCCCAGTTTGTTCCCTTCAGCGCTAACACGCGCATGTCTGGCGTGAACTTCGACGGCCGCATGATTCGCAAGGGTGCAGTGGATGCGATTCAGCGCTATCTCCACGGAGGCGGCGGCTTTCTCCCCAAAGAAGTTCAGGCCACGGTCGAAACCATTGCGCGTTCCGGCGGCACACCGTTGGTGGTTGCGGAAAATAATCACGCGCTCGGCGTGATTCACCTCAAAGACATTGTCAAGGGCGGAATCCGCGAACGCTTCGCTCAGCTTCGCTCCATGGGCATCAAGACCGTGATGATCACTGGCGACAATCCACTCACGGCCGCCGCTATCGCGCGCGAGGCCGGGGTGGATGATTTTCTTGCGCAAGCCACTCCCAAAGACAAGATGGACTTGATTAAAACCGAACAGGCTCACGGAAAACTCGTCGCTATGACCGGTGATGGAACCAACGATGCGCCGGCACTGGCGCAATCCGACGTGGGCGTCGCTATGAATACAGGTACCCAGGCAGCCAAAGAGGCGGGAAACATGGTGGACCTGGATTCCAATCCGACTAAGCTGCTGGAGATCGTAGAGATCGGAAAGCAACTGCTGATGACGCGGGGCTCACTGACAACCTTTTCCATCGCCAATGATGTGGCAAAGTATTTCGCCATTATTCCCGCGATGTTTGCCGCAACATTTCCGGTGCTGAACAGTTTGAACATCATGCGACTGGCAACACCTCAATCGGCGGTGCTCTCGGCGGTGATCTTCAACGCTTTGATCATTATTGCCTTGATTCCGCTGGCATTGCGCGGCGTCAAGTACAAGGCCATGAGCGCGGAAGCCCTCCTCCGACGCAATCTCTTTATTTATGGCGTGGGAGGAGTGATTGTGCCGTTTGTTGGGATCAAGCTGATTGACGTGATTATTCGTGCGATTGGGTTGGCATGAGAAAGGCAGTAGTTAGTCCTTAGTATTTAGTAAAACAAAATCCACCACAGAGACACGGAGACACGGAGAGGAGCCAAGGGAAAAACCATATGAAAAAGCATTTGCTTACTGCGATCCTCTACACGATTGTGACGACCATGTTGGTCGGCGTGATCTATCCCGTTCTCATTACCGCTTTCGGGCAGGTTTTCTCGAAAGATAAGGCCAATGGCCAGCTCATCACGCGCAATGGAGTGGTCATCGGATCGCGGATCATTGCCCAGCCATTCACAGGCGCTGCCTACTTTCATCCCCGGCCCTCCGCCGCAGGGAGTGGATACGATCCACTCAACTCCGGCGGCAGCAACTATGGTCCAACGAACCAAAAATTGATTGATCGCGTAAAAGGTGATGTAGCGGCGCTTCAGGCGGAAAATCCCGGCCAGCCGGTGCCGGTGGATCTGGTTACAGCTTCCGGTTCCGGGCTCGATCCGCATATCACGCCCGCGGGCGCAGAGTTCCAGGTTCCTCGCGTCGCCAAGGCCCGTGGCGTTGCTGAAAACGACATTCTGAAGCTGGTTCAGGAGCACGCTGAAGGACGCACTTTTGGTTTTCTGGGCGAGCCTCGCGTGAATGTCCTGGAATTGAATTTGGCTCTGGATGAAAAATTTCCGGTGAACAGAGCGCATTAAGGAAAAAACAGGAATGTTCTCAGCAAGCAATGATGCCTATACCACTACTCGTGTAGCCATTGCAGCTTTCCTTGTGCTGTTCTCTGTTCCATCATTGGCGCAGACTCAGGGAAGCGATACTTCGGCTACTCAACCGGCAGGCATTGAATGGCAATATGGCGGCTTTCTGGATTTCGCCTACCTGGAAGACTTCAACGATCCCGTGAATCATCTATTCCGGAGCCGCGGCACGACGTTCCACGTGAATGAGTGGGATATAAATATGGCGGCGATTTATCTCAAGAAAGCTGCCTCGGAAAGTTCGCGCTGGGGAACGGAGTTAACACTTCAGGCCGGCAAAGACTCGGAAATTTTTGGATTCTCGGCCACTGCTCCCAACCTTCCCGGATCTGAAGGGCTCCGGCATCTTGGGCCTACTGACGTTTCTTATCTTGCGCCAGTTGGCAAAGGGCTCACATTGCAGGGCGGAATCTTCAGCAGTTTTATCGGTTACGACTCCCTCTATGCTAAAGATAATCTCACTTACACGCGGCCGTGGGGGGCAGATTTTACTCCTTATCTCATGCTGGGAGTGAATGCCAGCTATCCATTTACTGACAAACTCACAGGAACATTCTTCGTGGTGAACGGGTATTGGCATCTGGCCGATGCAAATGCTGTGCCCAGTTCCGGTGGACAGCTTGCTTTCAAGCCGACCAGTCATGTGACCCTCAAAGAGACAGTCCTCTATGGCCCGCACCAATCGGACACTTCACTCGGGCTGTGGCGCTTTCTGTCCGATACCATTCTGGAACGCAAGACAGGTCGAACCACAGCGGCATTTGAATATTACGTCGGTACGGAAAAAGTTGCCGCTCCTGTGAACCAGCGCGCGGTCTGGATGTTCTCGCAGCTTCCGCTGCACTGGCAGATCACACGGCGTTTCAGCGCGACCATCCGTCCTGAAGTCTATTGGGACCGCGGTGGACGGACCACCGGATTTGTCCAGACAGTGAAAGCCAACACAACCTCCCTGGAATATCGCATTCCTTATCGCCGGGCGAGCGCGATTGTGCGACTGGAGCACCGCATTGATGACTCGCGCGGCCCGAATGGAGGATTTTTTATCGATGGAGAGAGTTCGCCAGGAATCGTGCGCCTGACGCCTACACAAAATTTATTGATCGTCGGAGTTATCTTGACGTTCGATTCCAGCTTTCATCACTAGTGAGAGACGACGCCATGAAACATCCAGGATTCCATGAACGTCGCAGAACGCCGGAAGAACTTTTGCGCGAGGCACAGGCGGCGGACCCTTTAACCAATAAAGGTTATCTCAAGATACTTCTGGGGTATTCATCGGGCGTGGGAAAGTCCTTTCGCATGCTGGATGAAGCTCGCCGCCGCCGTGAGCGTGGCCAGGATGTGGTTGTCGGCGCGATCCAGCCGCGCGTTCCTCCGGAAGTCGAGACCATACTGCGCAATCTTGAAGTCATCCCTCTCAAGCAAGTGGATGGAGGCACAGCACTCGATGTTGAAGCATTAATCAATCGCCATCCAGATGCATGTTTCATTGACGGGCTGGCCTACGACAATCCTCCGGGTTCCCGAAATGCAACTCGCTGGCAGGACGCCAGGGAGCTCGTGCAGGCGGGAATCAAGGTCATTGCTTCCATCAACATTCAATATGTGACAGAGCTGCGCGACGAGGTAGAACAGATCGCCGGCAAGAAGATAATCCAGACTGTTCCCATTTCATTTATTGAGAGCGCGGATGAAATTGAGATCGTAGATGCGCCGCCGCTGGAGCCGCTGGGCCGCTCGCCGGACGAGCAGATCAGCCTGCAAAAACGCCGACAGCAGCTGTCAAAGCTGCGCGAGATGGCGCTGATACTGACTGCCGATGTCGTAGACCATCAGCTCAGCACCTATCTCGGTTCTCATGGCATCAAGCAGCACTTCGGCGCCCAGGAACGCATTCTGGTTTGCATCACACCCACGACCCGGACAGAAGAAATGATTGAGACGGCGCAAGTTGTCGCCCAGCGTTTTCATGGAGAATTGTTTGTTGCTTATGTAAATGAGACTGAGCTTTCAGCCGTAGATCGCGCCTTGTTGGACCAGAAACTGGCCCTCGCCGCTGCAGGAGGGGCCCAGACGCAGGTTCTCGATGGTGTCGAACCCACGCAGGCCATCCTTGAGTTCGCCAGGTCTCGCGGCATTACGCAACTCTTTCTCGGGCACAGCCGCGATTCCAGGATGTGGTTCAAACTTCGCGACAACAGAATGAACAGGCTCATCCAGAACTCCCATGGTATTGATGTGCGCATCTTTCCCATTAAGCAATGACCACACACGAACGCGGAAAACTGAAAATTTACATGGGCTACGCTGCCGGCGTCGGCAAGACCTACAAGATGCTGGAAGAGGCGCACGCGCTCAAAGCCGAAGGCAAAGATATCGTTATCGGATACTTCGAGCCTCATGGCCGCCAGGACACAATTGCAAAAGTAGCCGGCCTGGAATTGATTCCGCGAAAAAAAGTTGAATATCGCGGTTGCGCCTTCGAGGAGATGGATACTGACAGCATTCTGGCGCGCCATCCGAAAATCTGCGCCGCAGACGAGCTGCCGCACACTAATGTTCCAGGTTCCGCGCGCACCAAACGCTGGGAAGATGTGGAGGTACTTTTGGACGCTGGTATTGATGTCCTCACCACTATGAACATTCAGCACCTCGAGAGCCTCAACGACCAGGTCCGCCACATCACGGGCATTGTCATTCGCGAAACAATTCCCGACTGGCTGATTCAAAAAGCCGACGAAGTGGTAATGATTGATCTCACACCTCGTGCGCTGCTGCATCGGCTGGAACGGGGAGTTGTTTATAAAGGAGAACAGGCGCAGCGCGCGCTGCAAAATTTCTTTCGTGAGCCTACGCTCGTAGCTCTGCGCGAACTTGCCCTGCGTGAAGCTGCCCACGAAGTCGGGCAAAGGATAGAATCGGACCAGACCGCGCTGTCGCAAGCAGGCGCTCACCCGCACTTCGGGACACAGCAACGGATTCTCGTCTACCTCACGACCGATCCTAAAACGGCCATGGTCATTCGCCGGGCCAGGCGCGTGAGCGATTTTCTTGGCGCTGACTGCTTTGCCGTTGCGGTGCAGCCGACGGGACTTTTAAACGCTTCACAGAACCGCAGCCGGGAGGCAATCGAGACCCATCTCAAGTTTGCCCGCAATCTCCACATTCAGACGCATATTCTGGAGGGGCTCGACCCGGCATCACTGGTCATTGATTTTGCGCGCAAGAAGCAGGTGACGCAGATCTTCGTGATCCGTCCTTGCGCTGCTGGAATCCTCTCTCGCGATCCCGTGCAGAAGATTATCGATACAGCCAAGGACATGCAGATCGTAATTGTCTCCGACCGTGATCCGATAAAAAGACGATAAGCTTTACCACAGGCAACAGTTCACAGTTTAGGGACCCGGGAATATGAATTTAGGGAGTAGTAACTCGGAACCCTCTCCGTCCCATACTCCATTTTTTGGTCCCAAGATGCGTCCCGTGTTGACTCCCAAACCGAATACGCCTAGACTGAACGGCGCTGAATTTTTGTAACAGTTGGCGCTAGTAAGAACCGACTGGAATTACCCGGGGGTGTGGGGCTCCCATCCTGGCCGATCGCGCCCGCCCTCAGCCCATTCTTGCCGAAAGTCTGGCTAGTGCATTTTCGCAACTCCAACAACATAATGGAGGCCTTTATGGCTGACGATGCAATTAAGAAACTTGAGGATCGATTGACTCGCTTAGAAGCCGCCTTGTCACAGGCTGGCGGTGCAGCCACCCACTTTCCGGGCGGAGCGGTAGTAGATCCGGCGCCCTGGGGCGGCGGTGGTGGCGGAGGCTGGGGGTGGTGGCCCCGGCCCTGGCCGTGGCCAGGTCCCATCGGCGATCCCGCGCCCACTCCGTTCATGGCATTTCATCGTCCGGGAACGGTTGTCGATCCGGCTGCATTTCATCGGCCGGGAGCAGTTGTGGATCCGGCGCCAACGCCGTTTGCGGCCGTGGCACCAGCCGCAACAGCGGCAACACTTGGCAGGATTGGCCCCATTGGCGATCCTCCGCCCCCGGACGTGAGCCGTTTTTCCGCTGTTCAGCTTCAGGCAGCGCTGCACAGCATCGCTGCCGAAAGAGCGCGTCTTGATTCCATGGAGAACCTGATCAAGCAGCAGTTGGATAAGGCGCAGCAAGCGGAAAAACCTAAATAAGGTTCAATCGCCAGCCACGATGAACCTACATTTCCCCGACAGCGGGTCACTTTAGCCAAAGCGATCCGCTGTCCGTTTAACTATCCCGCGGCGCTGTACAAGCTGTTCCGCGAGAAAGGGGTACGCACGTGCAACCTCAGCCCTCACCTGCAGCAGCAATTCCTCTATTCGACGGCACTGGACGCCCGCAAAGAGTTCTGCTCATTGGCTTTCAGGACCAGGACAATCTCGGCTTGCGCTACCTGATGTCGGCAGTAAATGCGTCCGGTCATCACGCTTCCATCATGACCTACGGTTCCGATCCCGAGACGATTCTCAAGCGCATTCGTCGCGAAGAGCCGGACGTTGTGGGGTTTTCGCTGATCTTCCAGTACATGGCGCCGGATTTTGCCCGTGTGATTGCCGCACTGCGCGCCGCGGGCGTGACCGCACATTTCACTATGGGCGGACACTACGCCAGCTTCGAGCCAGCGGAAATTCTCAAGCGCACGCCCGGGCTCGATTCTGTGGTGCGGTTCGACGGCGAAATCACTCTGGTCAAAATCCTGCATTGCCTGGCAAGCGGAGCGGACTGGCGAGCGCTCCCTGGGATTGCGTTCCATTCCGAAACTGGCGAAATCGCTGTGCCACAGTTAGCACAGGTTGTGGACGACCTGGATACGCTTCCCTGGCCGGACCGCAAGACCATCGACTACGAAGGCCATCCCATGCCGACGGCTTCAGTCCTTGGCAGCCGCGGCTGTCCCTGGGACTGCTCCTTCTGCAGCATTCGCCCGTTTTATGAGAGCCAGGGCGGGGCCCTGCGTCGGTTGCGAAAACCCCGTGCAGTGGTTGATGAAATGCTTGATCTCCATATCAACCGCAAAGTCCCGATTTTTCTTTTCCAGGACGACGATTTTCTGGCCGGCGGAAAAAACGCCAAGCTGTGGGCCATGCAGATTGCCGATCTCATCGTGGAAGCAGGTTTTGGCGGCAAAATCGCGTTCAAAATCAGTTGCCGCTCCGATGAAATTCAGGAAGACATTCTCCGGCGATTGATGGCTGGTGGACTCACACACGTCTACATGGGCGTGGAATCGGGGGATGAGGAAGGGCTCATCAATATGAGCAAGCGCATGAAACCGGAGGCGCACCTGCGCGCCGGCCGCATCCTGAAACAGCTCGGCCTGTCTTTTGATTTCGGTTTCATGCTGGTGGATCCCTTTTCCACCTTCCGCAGCATTCGCCAGAATGTTGCTTTCCTGGAAGAGTTTATCGGCGATGGATGGACCGTCGCCCCATTCTGCCGCATGCTTCCTTATGCGGGAACGCCGGTGCAACGCAAGCTCGAAAGCGAAGGCCGCCTGCTGGGAACGGCGTTCGAGCCGGATTACAAATTCCTCGATCCCAAACTGGACCATTTTTATGACTGGATGGTTGCGACCTTCTACGAAAGGAACTTTACCAATCGCGGCCTCTGCCACATATTGCGCAGTCTGAACTTCGAGGCGCACTTGAGACTGACGGAGAAGAACGGCGTGACAGAGGCGCAGAAGGCTTACATCCACTATCTGACCGCCGTGTGTAACCGCGTGGCGTGCTACACATTGCGCTGCGCGGTGGACCACATCGAAGCTACTCCGCTTTCACAACTCGAACGCAACCGAGAGTATCTGGAAGGCCTGACGCAGCATGAAAAGCGAGAAGAAGCTCGCCTGATGAATGAGGTCATTCAGTACTACGAATGGGTGCATCAGGACCACAGCCCGATACCCGGGCCGGTCGGCGGCTTCGAAAAATCGTGGACGTTCAATGAAGGCGATCACGAAGCCGCAGGCGTTGGCGCAGCCTTGAGCAGATAGTGTAAATCACAATGGATGTTGTCCTGGTCTGCATGCCTTTCGCGGAAGTCCAGCGCCCCTCCATTGCGCTGGGTCTCTTGCATGCCGCGCTGAAGGACACCGGCATCAGCAGTGAAGTTGTCTACGGAAATTTCACCTTCGCGGAGACGATCGGCTTAGTTGCTTACCAGGCCATGCAATCTGCGCCCACGGACCATCTGCTGGGTGAGTGGTGCTTCGCGCAGGGACTGCTCCCACGCTCTGAAAACAACGGCGATGCCGCCAAACAAGATGAAGAGTACCTGGACCTGGTACTCGAAATACGATGCAGCGGATTCCCTTCGCAACTGGAGCAGAGAAAAGACCTGATGCGTTGGGTGCGGTCGAAGAGCGCCGCCTGCATAGATGAGATTGCGGAGAGCATTGTGGAGCGTAAGCCGCGCATTGTAGGATGCAGCTCCGTTTTCCAGCAGCACTGCGCCTCGCTGGCGCTGCTCAAACGCATTCGCGAGTTGAGTTCTGAGACTCTTCTGATCATGGGTGGCGCCAATTGCGAAGGCGAAATGGGTGTGGCCACGCTGCAAGCTTTTCCCTGGGTGGATTGCGTGGTGTCGGGTGAAGCTGATGCAATCTTCTTAGAGCTATGCCGGGCACTCTTGGAGCGGGGACGCGGCGCCGATTCCACCATGCTCCCTGCAGGCGCGATTTCGCAGGCTCATCTTCGCAACGGGTTCATCAAAGATCCGCCGCGCCCTGTCCTGCGAGACATGGATGCACTTCCCGTTCCCGACTACGACGATTACTTCGCCGCGCTTGACGCTTCTTCGCTCAGCAATCTGATTGAGCCTGGCCTGCTGGCCGAAAGCTCGCGCGGCTGCTGGTGGGGAGAAAAATCTCACTGCACTTTCTGCGGGCTGAATGGCGAAGGCATGGGGTTTCGCTCCAAATCGCCCGAGCGCGTGCTGGCGGAGCTGGCCGAGCTTTCCCGCCGATATGGCACGCGAAGCTTTCAGTTTGTAGACAATATTCTCGACATATCGTATTTCAAAACCGTTCTGCCACAACTGGCGGCTGCCGCGGAAAAGTACTCGCTCTTCTATGAGACCAAGGCGAACCTCAAGCGCGAGCAGGTCCGTCTGCTGGCTGATGCCGGCGTGCGCTGGATTCAGCCGGGGATTGAGAGCCTGCATGACAACGCACTTCAACTGATTGCCAAAGGGAATTCTGCTCTCATCAACCTGCAGCTTTTAAAGTGGGCAAGAGAATTTCATATCGACGTTTCGTGGAACATCCTGAGCGGAATGCCCGGTGAATCAGATTCCTGGTACGCGGAGATGGCCGAATGGCTTCCCGTAATTTTTCATCTGCAGCCGCCATCAGGAGTGAATCGAGTCCGCTATGACCGCTTCAGCCCGTATCAGATGCGTTGTCGAGACTTCGGGCTTACCCTTCAACCCAGCCGCGCCTATGAATATGTCTTTCCGCTGCCGAAGGATTCCCTCATGCGGCTGGCGTACTCATTTGAAGACAGCGCCGACCCGGGCCATGTGCATCGCGGCGTGCACGACCAGCCGGGACGCCAAAAACTTCAGGAATTGGTGTACGAATGGAACCATCTTTGGAAAAACAGCAAGCCCGTCTTGACAGTTCGCGATGATGGCGCGCGGCTGCATGTTTTTGACACGCGCCCGTGCACGGGCCGACCAAGCTGGATAGCTGGAGATTTGGAAAGCGAGATTTATCGCCGCTGCGACTCGGCGCAGACACGGCCTGCGCTTCTCGCGCAGCTCGCGCAGTCGGGGAAAGAGGTATCAATTCGGGAATTTGAGAATGCAGTGACGGAATTGTGCGACGCCAAGGTGCTTTTAAATCTCAATAGCAAATTGTTGAGCCTGGGAGTGACCCAGAAGTAGCCGCGAATGACGCGAATGGATATATAGTGTGGATCGCAGCCGCCCTCGGCTGCGTAGCTAGCGGCCAAGAGCTAAGAGCCAAGAGCCGGGTTTTTAGCCAACGGCTAAAAACCCATGATGTTATACCCGCAATCCACGTAAATCGTCTCACCCGTAATGGCCGTGCTCAGATCAGAAGCCAGGAAGAGCGCGGCATTGCCCACTTCCTGCGGCTCCACGTTGCGCTTGAGTGGGGCGCGATCGGCTTGCGCCTTGAGCATCTCGCTGAATCCCGCCACGGCGCGGGCCGCCAATGTCTTGATCGGGCCAGCGGAAATTGCGTTGACACGGATTTTACGTGGACCAAGGCTGTGGGCCAGGTAGCGCACTGTGGATTCCAGGGCCGCCTTGGCTACTCCCATCACATTGTATGAAGGCATTACCTTCTCTGCTCCCAGATACGTGAGCGTCATAATGCTGCCACCATTGGTCATGAGTGGGGCCACGGCGCGGGAAAGCGCAATCAGCGAATAAACGCTGGTGTCCTGCGCGATGCGAAAGCCCTCGCGCGATGTGTTCAGAAAATCGCCCTTCAGTTCTTCCGTGGGGGCATTGGCAATCGAATGCACCAGCACGTCAATACGCTCGTAGCTCTGTTTCAATTCGGAACCGAGCCGTTCGACGTCCGCATCCGAGCTCACGTCGCACTGAAAACCCCTGGCGCCGGGCAGGGAATCGATCAGGTCCTGCGCCTCTTCCCGCATGCGCTCGTTCATGTACGTGATGGCGAGGCTGGCGCCGGCATCGTTCAGGCGCTGCGCGATGGCCCAGGCAATGCTGCGCTTGTTCGCCAGTCCACAGACCACCGCGTTGCGTCCTTGCAGGCTGATCATAGATAAGGTCCTTTCACTTAAGAACGAAAAGAATAACAGAAGAGAGGCTCCTGGCTGTTGGCTTTTGGCTCTTGGGCTTACGCTCCCGAGCTTTGTTGTCACTGCAATAGTTTTAGTCGGTGGTGAGCTTTCGAGATCGCAAGAATTGTGTGGCACCACTACCTTGGCGGTGATCGGCCCTTGTCTTTTGTGCTGTGACGGTGCTACAAAATTCTCAGCGCTTTGGGGCGCATCCGGTCCGCGGAAAGGGCTGTGCCCACCCACTCAAGAACCATTCTGAAGGTACGAACCTTCTTTCAGCCTGACTCGTGCGGACTCCAGGCCATGCAATTGAAAGGAGATTCGCAATGTCTGACGCGCTTCCTCTTCCGCCTCGCCCCAATCTTGAGCAATACAAAAAGCTGGCCAAAGATTTTCAGCATGCCTGCAAATCGCAAAATCCCGACGCGATCCGCGAGCGCGCGCTGAAGTGGGTGGAAAAACTTGCCCGGTTGCTGCAACGGCAGATCTTTGATGATCCCAGAAGAAGTCCCGGTGAGGCGCGCAAGATTGAGCAGCGTTGGCGAGAGCTCCACACCGCCAGCGGACGCGCCAGCCGATGCGCGCTTTCGGATGCGCAATTCCTGGTTGCGCGCACACACGGGTTCGCAAGCTGGCCGAAGTTCGCCCGGCACCTGAAAGATTTGTCGCGCAGGAACTCACCTGTATCGCAGTTCGAAACCGCGGTCGACGCAATCGTCAGCGGCAATTCAGCAACTCTGCAAAAACTGCTACGCGAAAACCGTGGTCTCGTGCGGATGCGGTCCACGCGCGAGCATCGTTCAATTCTGCTGCATTACGTTTCGGCCAACGGCGTTGAGGATTTTCGCCAGAAGACGCCGCGCAACATTGTCGAAATCACCGGGATGCTTCTGGACGCAGGCGCCGACGTAAACGCTGAGTCCGATGCCTACGGCGGGCATGCGACCACGCTGGGATTAACCGCTACAAGCTGGCACCCGGAGAACGCAGGCGTGCAGATTCCATTGCTGGAGTTGCTGATTGCTCGTGGCGCTGCGATCGAAAATCCTGATGGCAGCAGCGCAGTGGTGGCCTGCTTGGCGAACGGGCGCATGCAGGCAGCGGAATTTCTGGCGGGACGCGGCGCCCGCCTCGATCTGGAAGGCGCGGCAGGCGTGGGGCAGCTCGATCTGGTCAAGAGCTTTTTCCATGAGGACGGTTCTCTGAAACCTCCAACCACGCAAGAGCAGATGAAAGATGCATTCGCATGGGCTTGTGAATTTGGGCGCTCGAAAATCGCGGATTTTCTGCTGCAGAAGGGAATTGCTGTTGATACGCGGCTGCGGCACCATGGTCAGACCGGACTGCATTGGGCTGCCACAGGCGGACACGCTGCCATAGTCAAATTGCTTCTGGGTCGAGGCGCGAGTGTAGAGGTAAGAGACAAGGCATTCGACGGCACGCCGTTGGGATGGGCCCTCTACGGCTTGAACCATTCGCCGGCCACTGCCAATCGCGACGGTTACTATGAAGCCATCTCTCTCCTGGTCAGGGCCGGAGCGAAGTTGGATCCGGAATGGCTGGCCGAGGATTCTGACCGCCCGGAACGCGAGAAATTGCGCTCTGACAAAAAGCTCGCCGCGATCTTCAGGCAGCAACTGGCCTGATCTCAGTCTCGCTTTATTTTGCCGCAGCCTTCGCCGGCGCAGAGATCCACCACTTGTAACCGAAGGGATCGCGCACGCCTGCATTGCGGTCGCCATAGGATTGGTCGGCTGGCTCGCGCTCTGTTTTGGCTCCGGCTGCGATAGCCTGGTTATAGATCGCGTCACAGTTCTCGACGTAGAGATTGATGCTGACTGGCGAGCCGCCATAGTGCTCAGGACCAAAAGCACCGATTTCCGGATGCTGGTCGGCCATCATGACGACGCTGTCTCCCATCTGGATTTCCGCGTGTCCAATGCGTCCGTCCTCGCGCGTCATACGCATCCTCTCGGTTGCGCCGAACGCTTTCTTGTAAAACTCAATTGCGGCAGCGCAGTTCTTGATGATGAGATAAGGTTGCAGGCTGTTGTAGGTGTTGGTGCCGGGCATTCACGTCCTCCTTGACGGAACCATTGTCATATGACGCCGCCAAATCTGGATTGTAAAAAACTGACCCAGGCTCGATATGCTACCGGTTAAGAGAATTCTGCTCTATTGGGCCGCAGACAACATCGCTGAGCGCAGAATTCAGTAATTGGGTAATTTCGTAATCTAAAATCTGCGAGCATCTGGCGTAAATCTGCGGCAAGAAATCTACAACACGGGAACATGATTGAGATGCTCGGTCGCACGGGTCAGGTATTGCGTGGGGGTGAGCCCTGAAAACTCGTGAAAATCGTGGATGAAATGGGCCTGATCATAGTAGCCGCAATCGAGCGCGACATCGATCCAGTCAACCTCACGCTGTCCATGCACAGTCTCGAGGATGCGCTGAAACCTGCGCACGCGGCAGAAAGCTTTGGGAGTGAGGCCGACCTGTTCGTGGAATAGCTGAATGAAGCGGCGCTGGCTCAGCCCGATTTTGTCCTGTACGGAAGCTACGCTGATCTTGTGCGGAAGTGAGCAGAATTGCTGGCGCGCGAAGCTGACCGCCGGGTGTAGCTCCAGCGGCTTCACCCGCAGGGCGAAGAGATACTCTTCAGCCAGAAGAAACATGCCATTGATGGTGGGCGCAGCCAGCAGCCGTTCGCGCAATTCACGGGCAGCTCCTCGCCACAAATGTTCAAGTTCAACCGTTTGATTCTCCGTTTCAGAGGCAGGCACTCGGGAAAACGGGAATACCCCGCCGGGCTGAAACTGGATGCCGAACACGCGCTCCTGCTGAATGGTGTCGATGACGAAACAGCTCGCGCGCGCGCCGGAAAGGACCGCGTGACCGTACGAAGTCGAGCGGCTGACGTCGTCAGCGTCGTACATCCGGATGGGCCCATCCAGGAGATTGAAAACGATGGTTGGCTCGCCGGTCGGCATGAGCCGCTCTTTGTTGTGCGTGGTTGGAGCGCCTTCCCAGTACCAGAAACACTTCACCAAAGCCGATAAGGGCGAGTTG
>DATDNH010000221.1:0-3154 GCA_036518395.1 Candidatus Angelobacter sp.
ATGCGGAACGCGCATTGGCGGCCGAGCAGATTGCTGTACTCAAGAAAGATTACGTCCCGGCGGCGATGCGGAGGGCGCAGAAACTTGAGGAGGTCCATCTTCCCATTCACGGCCGCGCGGATGAAGATGCGGTGCAGGAAGCCTATGAGCTGCTTACTCGCGCCAGCACGCTGAGCCCCGACCCTGCAATCAGGCTGAAGATTGATTTGTTGTCCGACAAAATCAGCGCTTATTACCTGGATCAGGCGCGCCGGTATCTGCAAAAGCCGCAGGGATCAGGCGTTGGACTGGGCTGGCTCTACCTGGACGAAGCGGACCACTACAAGCCCAACCAGAGCGCAGTCAAAGATGCCATGGCGCAATTTGCTCCCACGTATCAACTGCGCGCGCGGCTCTCTGTTGGCGTCGTACTGCGGGACCAGACCTCACGGCGTGAAAGCCTCGGCTTTGCTGACCAACTTACTGACGCGATTGCGACGGGCATCGAGTCTTCGGGGCTGGCCGTCAAAGTAGTGCGCCAGCAGAAGGACGGCGGGAACGCTTTGCAGCCGAACTTTCTTCTTGTCGCCGAGATTCTCGAACATCGAGTGGTGAAGGAAACGAACCTGGAAACACTTCCGTCAAGGTACCGAGCCGGCACGCATGAAGTAAGAAATGAAGCCTGGGCACAGGCCAATCATGATTATGAGACTGCCCAGCAGCAACTGGCTGCGGCGCAGCGCTCGCTGGCAGAAACCCAGGCACAGCACCGGAAGAAAGAAATTATCGGAGCAGCAAACGACGTGGTCACGGCAGCGCAGAAACAAGTCGACGCGGCAAAAAGCCACCTGGATGCAACACCGCAAACCCAGGTCCAGAGCGTCGTGGCGCCCTATAACTACAACAAAAAGACTTTTGATCTTTCTGCGGCGATTCAACTCGCGTTTCGCATCACTGACTCCGCCGGCAATGTGGTCGAACCCGGGACCACTATTCCCGAAAAGAACAGCAAGACGGCAGTTGTGCTGGAGAACGTAAAGCCTGAAGACACCGAGGGTGTAAAGAATCAAGGCACGGAGCCAAACGAAATCCAGTTTCTTGCCGACCTTGAAATCCAAGCCCGAGACGCACTAGTCAAGGCAGTGCGGGAAAAAGTGCTGGCGCTGCCGGAAAAGATCCTCCACCAGGCTCGCACCCGCGCCGCGGCGAGCGATATTGATGGAGCGGCAGAAGCGTACATCATTTATCTAAACGCCACTTCAGACGCTGACTCACGCGAACGCCAGGAGGCCGCCGGTTTCCTGCGTGATCATTACAATCTCGCGATAGCGGGAACCCGGCAGTTGGCCGCCAGCAAATAACAGCTAAACCCTGTTCCCTGTACCCTGTTCCCTGTAACCTATGTACATGTGCAGAAATATCAAAATACTGTTCAATTTCGAGCCACCGGTAACCGATCAAGAGATTCGGGCGGCATCGCTGCAGTTCGTGAGAAAGATTAGCGGATTTAATAAGCCGTCGAAGGCAAATGAAGCAGCTTTCGAGGCTGCAATCGATGAAGTGGCGCAAGCCTCGACACGTCTTCTCCAAGCTCTCGAAACCAGTGCGGTTCCGCGAAATCGGGAAGAAGAAGCGGCCAAAGCTAAGGCGCGCGCCGCGGCACGATTCGGGACGTAAACAACCCAAATCTCACCACAGAGACACGGAGCCACGGAGGAACCACTTGTTTGGAAAGCAAATTCTATACGCCACTGAAGTTTTTTTCTGGCCTGACCTCTCAGGCTCTTCTTTCAAGGCGGCCCTGAAATGACGAATGCCGTCGCCCAATCCTTTGCCAAAGTCACTCAGCTTGGCGGGACCAAAAAATAGAATTGCGATGAACAGGAGCAGCAGCAGATGCAGGGTGAGCCAACGTGAGCGCCGGATCGCGCGAACAGTTGGTGAGGGCGCAGCGGTTTACCGCGGAGCCCTCTAATAAAATGGGCTGCGTCAGACCTTCAAACATCAAATCCTCCGACGAAGTGGCTCAAAATATAAACACCAAAACTCGCGTGTTGTTGCGCGTTGCAGCCCTTACAGATTAGAACTACGACCAGCCACGTTTTCATCCCTCTTTTTACACAAAAAAATTCAGGGAAGCTGCTTCATAAACCGTTCCTTAATCTTGAGGCTTTTCCAGGGACCAACTGCTGATTACTAATGACTGTTTTTTCACAAAAATAATGCTGGACTTAGGCTGCCGGATATCGGTTAATATTCAGCATCAACTCTCCCCAGCAACGCCACAGTCTCAGGGTGACAGGCATCACGGCCATGCAGGGGAAGAATTTTGCAAAATTACGGGTGAGCCAACGTGAGCGCCGGATCGCGCGAACGGTTGGCGAGGGCGCAGCGGTTTACCGCGGAGCCCTTGAATAAACGGGTGAGCTAACGTGAGCGCCGGGTCGCGCGAACAGTTGGCGAGGGCGCAGCGGTTTACCGCGGAGCCCTTAATAGACGGGTGAGCCAACGTGAGCGCCGGATTGCGCGAACAGTTGGCGAGGGCGCAGCGGCTTACCGCGGAGCCCTCTAGTAAAAGCTCAGCAATGAAGAAACCAGGTATATGGATTCTAGCTCTTGCGCTCGCGCGATGTGCGCCAGCGCAGACCAGCCGCCCGCTGCGGGCGGACGCTACACCATCCAGCGTCGCCAGCCCTGAACTGGCGGCGGTGAAGCGGAATCTTTCTGTGCTCATCGACGCGGGCAAGCTAACCGACCTGCGCTGGCACAGTTTTCCTGATTACCGCAATCAGCTGCGCGATTTCTATCAGCCATCCGACTACGCGCTGGCCTGGGTAAACGGCAACCAGCCTACCGACCAGGCGCGCGCCATGATCCAGCTTTTGCAGAATGCAGACAAAAAAGGTCTGCGGCCGGAAGATTATGACGCTTCGCGCTGGACTGACCGCATGGCGCGTCTGGCGCAATCCACTCCGCAGGGCACAGCAGAGGATTCCGTACGCTTTGACCTGGCCCTTACAGTCTCCGCAATGCGCTACATCTCCGATCTGCACAGCGGACGAATCAATCCAAAGTATTTTGATTATGGGCTGCACGTGAATCGCAGGGCCTACAAGATTGCGGATTTTCTTCGCAATCAAGTGGTGAATGCCAAAGATGTGGGTTCAGTGCTGGA
>DATDNH010000222.1:0-5425 GCA_036518395.1 Candidatus Angelobacter sp.
AGCTTTCCCGATGAGACCCTGCTGACTTCGCCGGCACAAGCGTGTGCCACGCGATAGCGCTGTTCCGCAATTACCTGCCGGTACTGGAAAGCCTCACAACAATCACAAAATGATCGTTGCGCACCCTCAATGACGCGGGCCTGTCGCTGCATTACAATTATCTGCGCTGTATGAGCACACGAGGAGATGAGCAAATGCGCAAACATTTCTTTTTCGGGTTGGCCCTGATTTTTGTCGGCGTTTTTGCCGGCAACGCCGCTACACCGGTGAACTATGAACTCAAGCAGAAATTTACTATCGGTGGTGATGGAGGCTGGGATTATCTCACCTACGATGCAGCGGGCAAGCGGCTATTCATCTCCCGCGCCACGCGGGTGCAGGTGGTTGATCCGGAAAAAGGCACGGTGATTGCCGAAATTCCCAACACCACCGGGGTTCATGGCATCGCCCTGGCGCATGATCTGGGCAAAGGTTTTACCAGCAATGGCCGGGAGAATACAGTCACGGTTTTTGACTTGAAGACGCTTAAGGAGACCAACAAAATCAAGCTGGAGGGCGCCGAGAATCCCGATGCGATCCTTTACGACGGCGCCTCTAAGCGCGTGCTGACCTTTAATGGACGCAGCAAGAACGCGACCATCATTGATGCAACCAACAATACCGTTGTGGCTACTGTCCCTGTTGACGGCAAACCTGAATTCGCTGCTGCCGATGGCAAGGGTATGGTCTATGTGAATATCGAGGACAAGGGTGAATTGCAAGTCATCGATGCCAAACAAGGGAAGGTGGTCAACACCTGGCCGTTGACCGGATGTGAGGACCCTTCCGGGCTGGCGATTGACCGAAAAAATCATCGTCTCTTTTCCGGCTGCGGCAACAAAGTGATGGCGATAACTAATTTTGAGACTGGAAAAGTGGTTACCACAGTTCCCATCGGACAGGGTGTAGATGCCAATGGCTTTGATGAAAAACTGGCGATCGCCTTCAGCTCCAATGGCGATGGCACCCTGACGCTAGTCCATGAAGATTCACCCGAGAAGTTTTCCGTGGTGCAGAATGCGACCACGCAGCGCGGCGCCCGAACCATGGCGCTGAACCCGGACAATCACGAAGTGTACCTGGTTACCGCTGAAATCGAGGAACTGCCACCAGCAGAGGGACAGACGCGGCCCCGCCGCTCTATCAAACCAGGAACTTTTACGCTGTTGGTGATGACGAAAAAATAGCTGCTAGCTACTAGCTTCTAGCGAAGAGCCAAGAGCTGGAGTGGCGATTACCTTTGAGACGGTGCGGAGCACCGTCTCTACGGCTTGTTTTTGGCTAAGGGTCAGCAGCTTGCTTCAAAACCTTCTGCCGCTATCTGGGTTAGATTAATAGCATGCCGCGCGGTCGAATTGTCCTCGTTGTTCTCCTCATAGTCTGTATCCAGACTGCCGTCGCTTCCGGCAAGCCTAAGAAGACCACTTCCAAGACACAAGCGCTGTCTGAGCGCGAGCGCGCGCTGCATACATTGCAAAGACTCACTTTCGGTCCTCGGCCGGGCGACGTTGAAAGAGTTCTCGCCGTGGGCGTAGATAACTGGATCGAGCAGCAGCTAGAGCCGGCAAAAATCCCCAATCCCATATTGGACAGCAAACTGGGACAGTACCGCAGCGTGCGCATGCAGCCTCGCGAACTGGCTCAGGCGTTTCCCACATACCAGATGATCCGTGAAGCAGCAGAAGGGAAGCGCGGCATGCCATCTGACCCGCTGCAATACGGCTTGTGGGAAGTGCTGGTGGAAAAATATAACCAGCAACAGAAGAGCAATGCTGGCGCGCAGTCCGCAGTGGATGATCCCGCCGCGCAAAAAGCAGCGGAGGACGCAAAAAAAGATGCCGCCAGCCATCTCGCCGGCACGCTGTTGGCGTTACCCAAGGCGAACCGCATGGATGCTCTGATGAAGCTTCCTGTTGGCGACCGCGTCACGCTCGTCCAGTACATTCCTGGTGATGCGCGCAACAAGCTGATGGCGGATTTTTCTCCGCCGGAGCGGGAAGTATTTCTCGCCATGAATGGCCCAGCCGCCGTGCTGGTCACGGAGCTACAACAGGCCAAGATTCTCCGCGCTGTATACAGCGAGCGCCAGCTTGAAGAGGTGATGACCGACTTCTGGTTCAACCACTTCAACGTCTTCATGAATAAAGACCAGGACCAGTACTTCGTGGGCAGCTATGAGCGGGAGGTAATTCGTCCGCACGCGCTGGGAAAATTCCACGATCTGCTGCTCGCGGTCGCAAAGAGTCCGGCCATGCTGTTTTATCTCGACAACTGGCTCAGTGTTGGGCCGACCTCGCTAGCGGCCGGCGTGAAACCTGGCCAGGCTCCCAGGCCCAACGGACCCACTCGCGGCCTGAATGAAAATTACGGTCGCGAACTCATGGAGTTGCACACCCTTGGCGTGGATGGCGGCTACACGCAAGCTGACGTCACCCAGGTGGCTCGCGTCTTTACCGGTTGGACCATTCAGCCCATGGATCAGGGTTGGGGATTCCTCTTCGATCCAAAGCGGCACGAGCCGGGGCCCAAGAGAGTTCTCAACCGCGCCATCCCGGAAGCCGGGATGAATGAGGGTTTGCAAGTGCTGGATATTCTCTCGAAGAGTCCGGCTACCGCGCGGTTCATTTCTACCAAGCTGGCGCGGCGCTTTGTCGCAGATGATCCTCCGCCGGAGCTGGTGAAACGCATGGCGGAAACCTTCATGGCCAGCGATGGTGATATCAAAGAAGTGCTGCGCACCATGGTGGACTCAAAGGAATTCTGGTCGCCTGCGGTTTACAGAAAGAAAAAGAAGACGCCGCTGGAATTTGTGGTTTCCGCCATCCGCGCCACCGGCACGCAGATTCAAAATCCGCAGCCGATCATCCAGGCACTCAACAAAATGGGCATGCCGCTCTACCAGATGCAGCCACCCACCGGATACTCAACCAAAGCTGAAGCGTGGATCAACTCTGACGCGTTGCTTGACCGCCTCAACTTCGCTACGTCGCTTACGTCCGGCAATATGGGCGGAGTCAATTTTGATCCGCTGCGCGTGCTTGCGCTGGGATTGCTGGCCCGCGCTCCCAGGGAAGAGATTGTGCCTGCCAGCACCAGCGGCGGAACAGATGCCGCGGTCACGCTGGTGGAGGACGCCCTGGTTGGCGGCGAAATCTCAAAGGCCACTGACAAAAACATTCGCAAATCTCTTGACGACCCGCAGATCAGCGGCAGTCTTCTGAGCGATCCTTCCAAGCCCCTGGCCATGATCATCGGCCTCACGCTCGGCTCGCCTGAGTTTCAACTCAGATAAAACCAGCTGCTAGCTTCTAGCTCCTAGGACGCAAACCATACTACTGATGACACTGGTTTGATTCCACGAATTTTTGTTTTTCAATTACCAAATCCTGCTCTGCGGGATCGCTCGATTCCATTACTTGCTCAAATATTTCTCCGGCAGCGGATGCGCAGGTTCCTCACCTTCCCAATAAATCGTGATCACCCACCAGCGACTTCCGTCGTACAGGAGTTGAAAACTGTTGATGCCGCGAGCGAATGGCTGGCCATCCTTTGTATGTCGCGACTCGTAAGTGCTCCAAACATGGGCGATTCGATCCCACATCTCAACTCGATTCGCTCGAGCGGCCTCGAAAAAACCTTCTTTCTCCAGAAACGGCTTGCTTCTCTCAATGTATTCTTCAGGCGTGAGCACGCGCGCGATTATTTTGCCGCTGTCATCACGGCGAGTAGGAATGAGCCGCGCGCCGGGATAAAACAATGAGCGAAATCGGTTCCAGTCACGCGCGCCCGGCGGTCCTGAGATTACGTCATAAACAGCCGCCAGAATGTGCTCCACACTGTCGACGTCGCCCGGCTTCGCGGCAGGTGGATTATTGGTTTCGCTTTGAGCAGTTTGCGTTTGTGCAGCGCTGATGATAGTGCCTGTGATCAGCAGTAACAGCAGGAGCGGTCGCAAGAAAGTGCTTTGCATAAGGAAAAACATTCTAATCCGAGAATTGATCCGATGTACCGATGCATCAGCCTTCGCCAATCCCGATGCTCATCAGCGCTTCTTCTTCTGGATGCTCGCGTTTCCACCACATCAGGTAATGCAGGTTGCAGCAAAACTGTTTGGCTGCGCTTTCAATTGTGGCGATCTCGATTCCGTCAGCGAAGTGTCCGCCGCACTCCACACAAATTCCAGCTACACCCTTTTCCGGTTCGACATTGCCATGCCACGGAATGCGGTGATAGCCGTTTTCATACAATCCAGAAGCATAAACAGGACCAATAGGCTGCGCAGTGCGTGTATGCCAGTTCTGACAATACGTCCAGTGGTCCGCAGTCACGTGAATGCCGCGAATCTTGCAGAAAGAGGTCTCTCGTTCATCCGGCGTCGGGTTTCGCCACACGCCGCGATTACGGCGATTAAATCCACACGTCCCACAATTGTCCGGGCCACCGTTAGGCATGGGGAAGTATAGCAATCAAAATCACAGCAGCGGTCTTTCAGAATGCAAATGTTAGAATCTCTTTTTCCAGATGATCCCCGTGCTATACGAAGGCGACAACGTTCGCTTGTTGCGTGATGTTTCAGAACCTGCTCTGCCCAAGCACACCGAAGGCAGGGTCACCGGAATCCAGCGCAGCGCAGAAGGAAGTCCGCTCGCCGCTGAGATCTCGTTCTATTGCGGCTCCAAAACCACAACGGCCACTTTGCCGTTTGATGCCGTCGAATTGGTTTTGAAATTTACTCAGGGCTGCACCGCTGTTTTCTGGGGGCTGGAGAAATCGCCGCACGCGCTGATGGAAAGCTCCATGCACGCCATGCTCGATCGCGATTTTGAAATGCGCCAGGGCTTGAATGTCATGCGGTTGGATTACAACCGTGCGGAACGGTTCTGGAAAAAGGGCGAAATGCTCAGCGATCCCACTGGCGCTCATGTGGTCGTCCGCGGACCCGAATGGGATGGCTGCGTGGTTGCGTTTTCAGGGTCTCAGCGCTACGAGTTGGAATTTCGCCTCGGGGGCAGATGGCCTTATGTTTTGTTTCACCAACGCTGGGAGACCTATTGGCAGTGCCGGCAGACCACTCCGCCCGCCATGTCCTTGCTGCGCCTGCTCTTGAACCTTAACAACGCCCTGGGAGCGGAGTACTGCGCCGCGCCGGTGGCCAGCAACTGGCTGATGGACGAAAGTTGGAAGACCTTACTTCAGCAACCCTGGTTCCCTGACCTGTTCATACTTCCTGAGTCCAATGTGCCGGGCCAACTGCCAGCTCTGTATCGCGCAGGGCGTCTGGTCAACAAGAAGGCAATCCTAACGACTTTGCCGGTGAAGTTCTCTCCCGTAGACGATCCCATCGAGCGCACTGAGCGTGAGCTGAAGCTGAACCAGTTGCGCGCCT
>DATDNH010000223.1:0-6294 GCA_036518395.1 Candidatus Angelobacter sp.
TGCGAATTTGAGCAGCCTGGCAGTCCCCAACTGCATCCGACCCGTTATGTTATAAGTATATCTCAGGGGCGTATGAGCGTAACTGACAGCCCGGGAGAAACTCCGTGGCTCTTACTTATGTTCAGCCTGCCGGCGTCACGAGCCAGCGAGCGCGTGGGAGTCTGGCGCAGGCTGCAACGCTATGGCGCTCTGGGACTGCCTGCGTCCGGCTATGTTCTGCCCACCAATCCTGCCAATCAGGAACGGCTGGAGTGGCTGGCCACCTCGATCCGCAACGCCCGTGGGCAAGCGGCGGTGGCGCAGGTATCGGCCTTCGATGATCTGCCCAACGAACGGATCGAAGAAATGTTCAATAAGGCGCGTAACCACGATTATCAAGCCCTGGAAAGGGAATTGAAGAAAATCGCCAAAAACTCGAGACGCAACATTCCGGAAAATACCCTCGCGCGGGTCAAGCGTCACTTTCAGCAAATTACAGAGATCGATTTCTTTGGCTGTCCTGCGCGCGCGCGTGTGGAAGAAGCCGTGCGCCGGCTGGAAAAAGGCGACGCCGCCAGTGACATCAAAGGCAAGCACAACACGAAAGATTATGCGGGACGTACATGGATCACGCGTCCGCGACCGGGAATTGATCGCGTGGCTTCAGCGTGGCTGATACGGCGTTTTATCGACTCTGATGCCCGCTTCATCTTCGATAAAGATCCTTCCCGCCATCCCGCTGCCATTCCTTTTGACATGTTTCAGGGCGGCGGCTTCGGCCACCGGGGAAACGATTGCACCTTTGAAACCTTGATGAAGAGTTTCGGCCTGCGTGACCGGCGCGTGGCGCTCGTCGCACAGGCCATTCATGATGCTGACCTGGCCGACGAGCATTTTGGACGGGATGAGGCCCTGGGCATCGATCGCATTCTGGAGGGCTGGAGCGCACAGGGTGTCTCCGACGAAGAACTTCTGCGCAGAGGTATGGAAATGATTGAAGGACTTTACAAAGGAATTAAGTAGAAAGGAGCAATCTATGTTATTCGGACGAAAAGCACTGGCATTATGCCCCATCCTGCTTGGGTGTTTACTGGCAGTCGCACAGCAATCTGGCAAAGGAGATCAATGGAAAGCGGTAGATGATGCAATGGGGCGCCCGGGGCAGGACCAGCCTGACGGCGCTCACAAATTCGGCCTGCCACGAGGCGACCTGAAGGTCACAGTGGCGGGTGTGGAAGTGAAACCGACATTGGCGCTGGGCTCCTGGGTTGCATTCAGCAAGCCCGGAGCTGGATCCATGGTCATGGGGGATCTGGTGTTGGCAGAAGAGGAGGTCGAGCCCGTCATGCTGTCGCTCGAAAACAACGGCATACAGATCACGGCCGTGCATAACCATGTATTGCACGAATCTCCGCGCGTAATGTACATGCACATCGGCGGGCACGGAGATGCAGTCAAACTGGCTAGCGCGATCAAGGAGGCGGTTGGTCTGACCAAAACCCCTCCGCCCAGTCCTGCGCCAAGCTCACCGCCGGAGGCTGGGATGGACCTTGATACTTCCGCTATCGAACAGGCGCTGGGACACAAAGGGAAAATCAATGGCGGAGTCTTCCAGGTGAGCGTCCCGCGCGCGGAGAGCATTATTGAAGGCGGCATGAAGGTGCCCGGCTCCATGGGGCTTGCCACGGCGCTGAACTTCCAGTCGACTGGCGGCGGCAAAGCAGCCATCACCGGCGACTTCGTCTTGATCGGTACTGAAGTCAACCCGGTGATCCAGGCTTTGCGCAGCAACGGAATCGAGGTTACCGCCTTGCACAGTCACATGCTGGATGAACAGCCCCGGCTTTTCTTCATGCATTTCTGGGCCAACGATGATGCCGCAAAACTGGCTAAAGGGCTGCGGGCAGCGCTCGACAAGACTAATTCGAAGAAATAGCGGCAAACTCACGGTGGATAGTCCCATTTTGGAACACTTAAGGAATTGCTGTGGTCCAATAATGTGAAGGAAACGGAAGAATCCCGACGTAGAGACGTTGCACGGCAACATCTCTCCGCGCGAAGCGCGCAAGGTTTTGCTTTATGAGGTTGGAGATGCAATCGAACAATCAGCAGTTGAAATCGCGGTTGAAAGTGTCAGCATTCCTGGCTTTACTCCTCGGAATCACGGCATTCCTCGCCCTCACTGACAATGACGAGGGCCCCAGCCTGTGGCAGCGATGGACCAACGGCGGCTCTGTCGGCGCCGCCAATGACGAGACGCTCTTGAAGCAAATCTCCGGCATCGATGTACCGGGTCCTAAAGGTAAACGGTTCGACTACCTCACCATTGACTATGACCGGCATCTGCTTTTTTCCACCCATCTGGGAGCGGGATTGCTGTATGCCATCGACTTACAAACCAACAAAGTCGTAAAGACCTTTGAAGACCTGCCGGGCATCGAAGGGGTGGAGATCGCGCCCGATGTCAAAAAGGCCTACACCTCAAACTGGCAGGAAAACAAAATCGGCGTCATCGATCTTCAGCAGATGAAGCTGATCAAGAAATTGCCCACTGAATCCAAGCCCGACGGAATCGCGTATGCCGCGCCGTTCCACAAGATTTATGTTTCCGACGAGCGGGCGCACGCGGAAGCTGTAGTAGACGCGAACAAAGACAAGGTGATTACCACGCTTCACTTCGCCAGCGAAACCGGAAACCCGCGCTACGATCCCGTTTCCAAACGCGTCTACGTGAACCTGCAGGACAAGAATGTGATTGCCGAAATCGATCCGGCCACGGACAAGGCAGTGGCTGAATATCCTGTCGGCGACAAATGCAAAGGCAATCATGGCATGGCGCTGGACACCGAGCATCGGCTGGCTTTTCTGTCCTGCGAAGAAAACGACATGATGACTGTGTTTCGCCTCGACACGCATCAGCCGATCGCCTATTTTCCTCAGGCCAAAGGCGGCGATGTAATCGCCTTCGATCCCGGCCTGAAACGCATTTACGTGGCGTGTTATGACGGCGCAATCTCCGTGTTTCAGGAAGATGATCCCGCACACTTCCGCAAGCTGGGCGATGTGCCGGTACAGAAGAAAGTCCACAGCCTGGCGGTGGACATGAACACGCACCGCGTGTACGCGCCGGAACAGGAAGAGAATGGCGCTCCGGCAGCGCGCATCGCAGTCTTTGAAGCAGTGACAAAGCCATGACCATGGCGAGTCCCGAACAAAAGAAACCACCTTCAGCCTCTCTGGCGCAGTTTGCCCTGTACTTTCTCAAGCTGGGTTGTTTCGGCTTTGGCGGCCCCATTGCCCTGGTTGGGTATATGCAGAAGGACCTCGTCGAAGAGCGCGGCTGGATCAAGCAGCAGGACTACATGGACGGTCTGGCCTTCTCGCAACTGGCGCCCGGCCCTCTCGCCGCACAACTCGCGATGTACCTGGGCTTTGTGCGAGCAGGATACCTGGGCGCGACGCTGATCGGTTTCGTATTCATTCTGCCGTCCTTCCTGATGGTGGCGGCCATTGGCAAAGCCTATGTTTCGTATGGCGGCACGCGCATCATCGCGGCGTTGTTTTATGGCATCGGAGCGGCAGTGATTGCAATCATTGCGCGCTCGGCCATGAAGTTAATCAAAACCACGGTGAAGAAAGACAAGCTGCTGTGGGCCATTTTTCTGGCCCTGGCAGTCTCCACAGCACTCACAGAGAGGGAAATTGTGTGGTTATTTCTTGCCGGCGGACTGCTGGTAATGATTGTCCGCAGCGACATGCGCGCCTGGAAACTGGGACGCACCGCGTTCGGTTTTGCGCCGCTGGGACTGAGCTTGGCCAAAACCGGCCCGGTGTTTCTGTTTTTTCTCAAGGCCAGCTTGTTTGTATTTGGCAGTGGCCTGGCCATTGTTCCGTTTCTTCACGGTGGCGTCGTGCAGCAGTATCACTGGCTGGATGAGACGAGGTTTCTCGACGCGGTGGCCGTAGCCATGATCACTCCCGGCCCGGTGGTGATTACGGTGGCCTTTATCGGCTATCTGGTTGCCGGAATGATGGGAGCGTGCGCCGCGGCCCTTGGCGTGTTTTTGCCCGTCTATCTGTTTGTGATTCTGCTGGGGCCGTCATTTCGAAAATTCTCACAGAATGTTCAACTGCGCGCCTTCGTGCAGGGAGTTACCGCCGCCGCCACTGGCGCGATTGCCGGAGCGGTCGTGGTGCTGGGAAAGCATTCCATCCGCGATGCCTGGACAATTGCCATCGCCGGCATTACCTTCCTGGTGCTTATGAAGTGGAAGATTCAGGAGCCAATTATCATTCTCGTTTCCGGCATTCTGGGTATCCTTATTCATCGATGAAGTATTCCATAGCATTGCTCCTCGCCGCATGCGCGGGAGTGACAGCAGGAGCGCAGTCCGATCGCTCCATCGTGCCTGCCCGAATGGAGGAATCACCTCATCTTTCCGGCCAGATTGATGCCACATGGGATTCCGCCACCACAATTTCTGACTTCCGCCAACGCGAGCCTTATGAAGGCAAGCCCGCAACCGAAAGAACACTCGTAAAAGTCGCTTATGACAAGCACAATTTGTATTTTGGCATCTACTGCTATGACACTAATCCAAAGGGAATCATTGCCAATGAATTGCGCCGGGACGCCGATTACACAGTCGATGATTATTTCTCCATCCTGATCTCACCCCGCAATGACCGCCGCAATGGCTATGTCTTCACGGTGAATCCGCTGGGCACGCAATTCGACGCTCTCATCGCGGACGAAGGGCGTGTAAACGATCCCAACTGGGACGGCATCTGGAAGTCCGAAGCCGGCATTCGCTCCGATGGCTGGACCGCCACAATTACGATTCCGTTTTCCACGCTAAACTTTAAGACTTATGAAAATACGACTGTAGGAATCAATTTCAGCCGCTTCATTCGCCGCAAGAATGAAGAGGACCTCTGGCGGGCATATCTCCGGATTTATGGACTGCTGAGAGTGTCAGAGAGCGGTGAACTGACAGGGCTTGAGGACATTGGAAGCGGGCGGCTCCTGGTCATCAAGCCATACGCGCTCGCCGGCTATCGCAACAATGAGATCACCGGCAAGGACGCATTGCACAGTGCCGGACTGGACATGAAGTACGGGATCACCAGCAGCCTCCTGGCCAATCTCACGGTGAATACGGATTTCGCAGATGCGGACGTAGACCCGCTGCGGCTCAATCTCACTCCGTTTAAAGTTTTTCTTCCCGAAAAGCGCCCCTTCTTTCTGGAAAACAGCGGAATTTTTCAATTTGGCGATCCCGGCAGCACGCAGCTTTTCTTCAGCCGGCAAATTGGCATTGATCCCAACAGTGGGGAGCAAGTGCCGCTCGATGCCGGCGCTAAACTCACTGGCTCAGCGGGAAATTTCGATCTCGGTGTCCTGGACGTGCATACACGCGAAAGCGGTTTCAATCCATCTGCCAATTACGCAGTCGCGCGCGTGAAACAGCGGTTCCTGTCAGAGTCATATGTCGGCGCCATCGGCATCGATAAAGAGAGTTCGAGCGCCGTCGACAGCTTCAACCGCTCCGGAGGTCTGGACCTGAATCTGGTGCTGTGGAAGAAGTGGAACGTCTTCGCCTACTATGGAAAAACCTTTTCTGCGAATCCAGCGCTGCAGGGACACGATTGGGCACACAACGTGACGTTCAGCTACACCAGCAATCTGGTGCAGGCGGTTGCGCAGAGAAAAACGGTGCAGCCGAATTTTAACCCCGAAGTCGGCTTCGTTGACCGCACCGATCTGATAACAAATTTCGTCGACCTGACGCTTTCACCACGCCCAAAGAGTGGCCCAGTGCGGGAATACAATTTCGAAGGCTTCTTCAATTACCAGCCGGATACCCATGGTTTGCTGCAAACGCAGGAGTGGCAAGGCACGTTTCGCGCGCTCTTCCATAACGGCTCGTACACCGATGACGATCTGGCCGATAATTTCATCCAGCGGCTGACCACGCCTTTCAACATCTTCAAAAATGTCTTCATTCCCGCCGGCCTGTATCATTTCGACCGTCACCAGTTCACCTACGGCTCGGACCTGAGCAAGAAATTCGTCTGGAATGTCTTTGAACGTTTCGGCACGTATTACAACGGAACACTCAACGAATTTCGGCTGCGCCAGACCTATCATGCCAACCCACGTCTCTCGTTTTCCGCTTCGGAAATGTGGGACCGTTTTCGCCTGGCGGGACAGCCGTACGACGTCTACGTAGGCTCAGGAACGGCCGCCTATTCGTTCAGTCGCTTTCTGACTACCTCGGCGCTGGTGCAGGTGAATTCCGTGGACAACCACCC
>DATDNH010000224.1:0-16994 GCA_036518395.1 Candidatus Angelobacter sp.
ACCATCCCTTCCGGCACACGGCTGGTCGTACGCACCATAGATCCCATCGATTCGGACAAGAACCACGTTGGCGATAAATTCCAGGCGACCCTGGAGGAAGCGGTATACGTAAATGACGTTGTGGTCGCGCCCAAAGGCGCCAATGTTTATGGCCGCCTGGAAGAGGTGCAAGGCGCCGGGCACATTGCGGGGAAATCCGAACTCAAGCTGGCGCTGACCGGCATCGTCATAAACGGCCAAACCCTGGCGCTTTCCACCAGCGATTACGATGTTTCCGGCAAATCACGGGGCGCAAACACGGCTAAGAAAGTCGGCGGCGGCGCTGCTGCGGGCGCGGTGATAGGAGCGATCGTCGGCGGCGGAAAAGGCGCGGCCGTGGGCGCTGGTGTCGGCGCCGGCGCGGGAACCGCAGTCCAGGTGATGACTCACGGCGAGCAGGTCCACGTTCCCAGCGAAACCCTGCTGGAGTTTACGCTCGACCAATCCGTAACAGTACCGCAGTCGTAACTACCACCAAAGGCCTGTTCATTCATCCGCTTTGGCAGAAATTCCTTGCATTCGTGGTGGCGGAGTACTAAATACTAAGTACCAACTACTGCTCTGGGAGGAGCCATGTTCAAACGAATTCTGCTTTCGGCAGCAGCACTCCCGCTATGCCTGTTGATTTCGGTTCAGCTCAGCCGGGCGCAGGGAAACAGCCAGGGACACGGCGGAGGCAATCCGCACAACCGTGGTAACGGCGGATCAGTCAACATTTCCTTCGGCGCGCATGACCGTGAAATCATCCGCGATTATTATCGCGACCAGTACTCGAACCTGCCGCCGGGATTGGCCAAGCGCGGCGGCAATCTCCCTCCCGGACTGCAGAAGCATTTGGAGCGCGACGGCACGCTGCCTCCGGGCCTGCAAAAACGAGTCACACCTTTTCCGGTGGAACTGGAAGGCCGTCTGCCGCGACTGCCTTCTTCGTATCGCCGCGTGATTCTCGGCCAGATTGCCATCATCCTGGATCGCCGCACGCAACGCATCATGGACATAATTCAGGATGTCTTGAATCCCTGAGTACCGGGTAGAGTTGCTTTTGCTGGTACGACCGTCATTTTTGATAGTTACAAACAGCTCATTTGACCGTAAGATTCATTTCAGATCCCATTTTGGGCTGAGAACTTGTATCCTCGCCGCCAGTGACTGGAGGACCCGATGCGCCGTCGAATGATTCTGTTGATGTCACTGCTGGTATTAGGCTCATCTTTACCTGGGACAACACAGGGCAAAAGCAAAAAAGGCTCGAAATCAGCAGCCGAGTGCACACCATTTGCTTATGACAATGGGCCTGTCGGCCAGAGCACCTGGTGCGGAGGTTGCAATGACGGCTCAGTCAAATTTCAGGCTCCGATCAATATCCCCACCAATATTCCGCCATCGGAGCAGCCGGTAATCCAATTTCAGCAATATAACGATCCGACAGAGCTGGTGATATATCACGGCAATCCGTACAACCTGAAAATCGACTATAAAGCCGGAACCAGTTCAATCAAAATTGGAAATGACACGTTTAAGCTGAACGAATTTCACTTCCATCGTCCCAGCGAGGAGGCGGTCGACAATCATCGCTATCCCATGGTTGTGCACCTCGTGCATCAAAAGGCGGGATGCCCGGCAGGAAACGCCGGATGCGTGGCGGCCGTTGCCATTTTGATTGAACAGGGTGAACCCTCACAGAAAACCAACGAACTGCTGAACATCCTGTTGCAGCATTTTCCGCCGCCAGACGGCCCGCAGCCTGGCGTCAAGATTACTGTGGAAGGCCTGCTCCCGCCCAACTCTGGTAACGCTGGTTACTATCGCTATGACGGATCACTCACCACTCCGCCGTGCACCGGGAATCTCACGTTTTATATGTTGAAGGAGCACCTGAAATTTTCCGCTGAGCAGCTCGCGCAATTTGAGAAGCATTATCCTTCGCCCAATGCGCGTGACATCCAGCCGTTGAACGGCCGCGCAATCAAAAATCGGCTGCCCTGAACAAACCGCTTATGGCGTAAGCAAGACTTTGCCTGCTGTCATATTGGCAGCATACTGCTGTAAGGCTTGAGCGGCGTCCTGCAAGGGCAGCTTTGCCTGAAAGTCGGTCTTGAGATCGCTGCCCAGCAGCTTCTGCACCTGGCCGGCAATCCGCATCTGGGCAAGCATATTTTTGGACTGTAACCATGCCGACAGCCAGAATCCTTCCAGGCGTTTGCCTTCAAAAATCAGCGATCCCGGATCGGCCTGGCTGGGCGCCAGCGAGAGTCCGCCATAGACCAGCAAGCGCGCGCCGGGCGCCTGCGCCCGCAGGACAATTGCGGACATCTCTCCCGCCACGGCATCAAATCCAATCGTGGCGCCAAGTTTGCGGCAAAGATCGCTGAGCTGCTCAGGAAAATCTTTTTCGCTGCTGTTCAACACATGTTCCACGCCCATTCCGCGCAGAAGCTCGACCTGCACGGCACGGCGCACGACATTGATGACAGGAATGGAGAACCGCTGTCCCAGACGGACAATCATGCGTCCGAGCGCGCTGGCAGCCGCTGTCTGCACTACGGCGCGATGACGCCCGCGTCGTGCCTCATCCATCAGAGCCCATGCGGTGAATGGGTTCACCAGGAGGGATGCGCCTTGCTCCAGGCTAACATCTTTGCGCAAAGGAATGCAGAGCTGCGCGGAAGTCACCACGTATTCGGCCCACATGCCGCCGGAAACCTTGGGATCTGCGGCGGCACAGGCCACACGCTTCCCTTTCAAGAATTTTGGGAATGCTCCTGCGCCTGCGTCAACCACCGTGCCGCTGCCTTCAAAACCCGGCACCGCGGGAAGCGGTTTTTTGAAGCCGTAGAGACCCTGAATGAACATCAGGTCCGAAGGATTGATGGGCGAGCTGGCAACCTTCACCAGTACCTGTCCCGGGCCGGGGCGCGGCACCGGAATTTCAGCAACGGTGATGCTCTCCGGCTTGCCGTCGTATGCCCGGAGCTGGACCGCGTGCATATTCGCAGGGATTGCTGTCATGGCGCAGCTATTGTAGCCGCTGAATGCTTCAAAGAAAATCTTTCGAATGTACTCACAAAAACTGTTGTTTGGTGTCTATAGAATTTGGAGCGCAGCTCGGCAGCCAAAGGATTGCAATCGAATGAGACTATTCTTCGCATCCGCACTAATCCTGGCGCTGATCAGCCGCACCGGAGTCCCATTGACTGCTCTTCCCCGCTACTTTGCCGGAAGCATAACTCAATTCACTAGCTTCTTCCTGCAACTTCAAAATGAAAAATCTGAAAACGACCCGTTTGGAGCACTGGAAGGCAACATTGTTGACCCTGAAGGCAAGCCCGTCTACGCCATTGAGGTTTCTCTGATTCCTGTTAATAAGAGTAACGATGAACGCTGGTATGGAACTTATCGAAAGTGGACAAACAAGGAAGGCAGGTACGAATTTAAGCGAGTGACACCAGGTCATTATGTGCTTGGAGCGCACGCTGAAGGAGCTCCTGACGGAAAACTTCCGTTCGCTACGATGTACTATCCCGAAGCAAGGGAGGAGGCGTTAGCCACCGTTCTGTCTATAGAAAAATCAAAAATATCGCAGTTGACGTTAATGCGTTTGCGAAGGGTTGAGACAGCCATAATTAAAGTCCACGTGGTCTGGCAGGACGGCAGTCAGGTCGCGAGAAGCAATCTCCTCTTTCATAACCTGAGCTATCCCGACCAGGCAGTTATTGGCGACGAAGCTCCATTCATCAATGGTGGCGAACTTCAGTTTGTTGTGCCGAAGGGGTTCGAATACTATGCGAGAGCGAAAGTAGATTGCGACGCTGGCAAGACAATCGAAACGATAGAATCCAGACCCGTGCAACGCATCAAAGTGGCTGACGGTTTTACTCCTCAGGAGATGACGTTTGTCATCCCCTCATTGCCATGCAAATTTTGGGAACCCAAGTAAGCCTTCGTTCATGACTACTCACGCTGCCCGCGATTTTGCTTTGTACACCGGCAAAAACTCTTCGTTGACAAAGGTCTCGTAGGAAGTTGGTGTCGTATTCTGCGGGGTACGCTTTTCCAGAGATTTCATGTATCCGGAGTTCAGTGATGCCGACATTTCAAGAAGCGAATCGGCCATATTCCCTGAGAAGCCGAGTTGCAACAGCACCGGCTTGAGCTGTTCATCGGGCAGCTTCACGTATTCAACATCAGGCTTGTTGATGGCTTTGGCGATGATTGCAGTGACTTCCTTGTAATCGAGGTCGCGCTGGCCCAGCAGTTCGCGGGTTTGCTCGCCGCTGAAGTTTTTCTTGAGCAACGCATCCGCGGCTGCCGCGCCGATGTCGCGGGTGGCGATCATGGGGACTTTAAGGTCGGCACGGAGCGGACCGGCAGTTTTGCCGAATGCGCGAATCGTACCCGCCTGGCTGAGCGTGTTCTCCATGAAATAGCCTGCGCGCAGGTGGAGAACATTCAAGCCGGCGATCTGATTCAGTTTTTCTTCGAATCTGTGCAGCCCCACGACAGGACCGGTTTTCTCCGGCTTGTCCGCGCCGATGCTGCTGAGCGCCACCGCGTATTTCACCTCAGCCTGCTTCAGAGCCGAGGAGAACGCATCGGCGACCTGCGCTTGATGTGCTGCAACGTTCTCGCTGGTGAGATCGGGCGGAATCATCAGATACACACCCTCCGCACCCGTGAAAGCTCGAGTGAGCGCGGCAGCATCGCTCAGATCAGCCACAAATGGTTCCGCGCCTTGAGCAACAAGTGATTGCAGGCGATCAGCATTTCTGCCAATGACTCTTACGTTCTGTCCCTGCGCGAGCAAGCGCTGCGCTACGACTTTTCCAGTATTGCCGGTTGCTCCGGTAACAACGTACATGACATTTCCTCCATGGCTGGATTCGATGTCATGACGTCGCGGCCGGCTTCAAAAGAAATCGCTGGCAAATCCACAATTGATTCAGAGAAGCAATGCCTTTGTTAACCAAGTGGATCAGGTTGTTAGCTAAGTACCAAATATCAGGTACTGGCTACTGCTTTTCTACGGATCTACAACAATGACAGGATCGTTGTGGCCAGCCTGGCCGTGCACTGTGTACCCGAACGAGGTCCCCGCACTACCGCTAACTGCTGGACCACTGGAGACACTCCCGCCAGCGGGCACATAGAACGTGTCGCACGCAAACGGAGAGCCCTGACCTTTATCGAATACGATAGTTGCCTGTGAATGACGATTCGAAAACCATGTGACAGAACCCGGGCCGCCGCCGGCTCCCGGCCCAGCGATCGTGACGCTGTTGCGATCGACCCCGCCTTTGTCGTCAGTGAGTTTTATGTTCTGCGGCAAGGGAGCAATTGTCCGTTTTTCATGTCTTTTTGCGGTTGGTTTCGGTCTTGGTGTTGGTGCATAGCTCATAGTCTTTCTCCTTACTCTTTCTTATTTAGTGTTTTTGTGAATTAGCCAACAGGGCCTGGTACTTGGGATATACAGCAAATCTTTGCCAGAAGGGATTGTTGGCAATTTCCGTGGCCGACAATCCCATTTTCAAGGCCTGCTCGAGTTCACCGATAGCGCGGCTGTCCTGATGAAGTTGCGCCAGCACCTGGGCAGAGCGGAGCCGCAGATGCGGATCACGCGCTGCGAGCTTCAAGCCCGCCACTCGATAGTTTTCCGCTGGTGCACGCTGTCCCAGCATGGCGGAGTAAAAAGCCGCGTCCAGAAGGACTGAGGAATCATTCGGATTTACACTAAGCTGCTGCTGCGCGAATTCCAGCGCCCTGGTGTAATTGTTCCGGCTTTCTTCCTGCTTACCCGTGATCTGGTCGTAGGCTTCCGCCAGATTGCCGTACATGAAGTATTCAATCGGAGGAATTTGGAGTGCTCTTTCGTAGCTATCCGCTGCCTGTTGATAGCGGTGCTCGTAAAAGTATGCGATGGCCAGATTACTTAGGCTGTGAGAGTTGGGACGAATGGCATTGGACCGCTCCAGCGCATCAATCGCTTCCGCATACTTCCCTTCAACAATGTAAATTCCGCCCAGACTGGAATATCCGCTATAGCTGTCTGGCGCCAGCGCGATTACGTGTTTGTATTGTTCCACTGCGTCGTCGTACCGGCCCTGGTCGTAATAAAACCTGCCCAGCGATTTGTATCCCGCCCAATACTGCGGACGAAGTGCAATCGCTTTTTTGAAAACAGCCTCTGCGTCATCCAGCCGCTTGAGCCGTTGATAGACGAATCCCAGTTCGCGATAGGCTTCCTGGCGTGTGGGATCAATCTTCGCCGCCTGTTCCAGATGCTGCGCCGCTTTGTCATACTCGCCGGTTTTGTTAAAGAGCATTCCCAGACAAATTTCACCGTCCGCGCTGCTACCATCGATCTCCACAGAGCGGGAACACGCTTGCCTGGCCGCAGCAACTGACTCCGGTGAGTGACCTGCGCCATACTTGAAAATGTAGGCTTGACCCAATGCGGCGTAGCCGAGCGCAAATCGCGGATCCGCTGCAATGCTCTGCTGGAAGGCTGTGATGGCGTTGTCGATATTTCCAGCGCGGTCATATTCCTGCAAGTAGCCGCGGCCCCGCAGATAGCTTTCGTAGGCTTTCGACTGGGTGGTGCCGTGCGCCTGCATTTTTCCCTGATCTTCTTGTGCCAGCTCGATATCCAGAATCTTCAGCACTTCCTCGATCACACGGTCCTGCACGGCAAAAGAATTCGCCGCGTCCGCAGTGATTACTCCGGAATGGAGTTGTAGCAGGGATTTTGTGTCCACGAGCTTGTAACTGACGCGCACAATGTTCCCGGAAAACTGCATGCTGCCTTCGAGCGCCATGGTCGCGCCCAAAATGGAACGTGCCTGCTGCGCGTCGTTCACGGTCTGCTTTTGCGCCTCGGAAAGAGACACGATCTCCAGTGGATAGCGATCGGAAACCTGTCCCAGCTTGGCCGACATGGTGTCAGTAAGGCCGTCAGCATACGCGCGGCTGTTCGGATCATCGCTGACTGGCTTGAAGGGCAAAATGACCAGTTGGCGGCTCGATGCTTCGACATGCGTTCCCTGACCAACGGGACTCCACACCTTCAGCAGCACCATCGCGACTGCGAGGGCGGCAACCAACAGAATGCTTGCGCGCGAAACCGGCAGATGGGCCGCAATCCAGCTTGTTTTTGGGGTTGCGGGTTTGCCGCCGGCATGAATAGCGCGAATATCGGCGAGAACGTCAACGCAAGTCTGGTAGCGCTGCTGCGGAGTTTTTGCCAGCATGCGCTCAAGAACGGAGTCGAGCCCTCGAGGCGCGCTGGCGGGGACTGGCAGCGGCTCTTCGCTCAAGATTTTTGCCGCCGTCCCTCCGTTTCCGGCAGAGCGGAATGGATGGTGGCCTGCCAGAGTTTCATAGAGCACCACCCCCATGGAGAAAATGTCCGAACGCTCATCAGGAACGCTGCCCATCAGCACTTCAGGCGGGATATAACCCGGCGTGCCACCCAGCAGGACTTCGCTCATCTCCAGCGTGCTTCTGGTTTCGTTGGTCGGGATGCGGCGAGCGAAACCGAAATCAAGAATTTTGACCTGACCTGAAGGCGTGATCATCAGGTTTTCGGGTTTCAGGTCACAGTGAACGATGCCGCGGCGATGAGCTGCCGCCAATCCGGAAAGGCCCTGCTCCGCGATGCTGAAAAATTCTTCTGTCGATACCGGTTCGCTCAACCGATGCCGCAGTGTCTGGCCTTCCACGTATTCCATAACCAGAAACGTGGTGCCCTCATGCTCCACAATGTCGTAGATTCTGGCGATGTGTTCGTCGTTAAGCTGAGAAGCGCGCTCTGCTTCCTTGAGAAGGCGCTGGTGCGATTTCTGATCTTCACTGTGTTCCGCTTTGATGGCTTTCAGCGCAACCTGGCGTTTGAGTATGCTGTCCTCAGCCAGGAACACTTCGCCCATGCCGCCGTAGCCAAGCTTTGCCGTGATCGCAAAACGTCCGACTTGGCCGCCGATCGAATTGCCCATGGCAATTGCAGCTTGTGACATGAAACCCCTTTTCAGAGAACTTTGAGGCACGAGGGCCGACTTATGACCGCAAACTTCGGCCGGGAAGCGCTATGCGCTTCTTTTGGGGTTTTGGGTACCCTGGGCTGCTACTCGGATTCTACACCCGCACTGAAGTGTCTCAAGCAACAGAACCGTCCAGTAAGGTCCGCCTGAGCCAGAATCCGGCAGTTTGGTCTTCTTATATGTAGTGATAAATCCGGTGGAAATGTTACAGGAAATAATTGGCCCTCCGGCAGACGGCCTTTTCACTACAGGTTGATCCCCCTTCCTGCGCCGACGGTGCGACGCACTTGTTGTGCGTCTCAATCCGCAGGCATGAGACGCTTAAGGCCCGCAGTTCTGCATCCAAAAAAGACAGGAGGGTGCAATGGATGCCGAAGCTGTGAAAAACGCCCTGAAGGAGCTGTACCCGCATCTTGAGTGGCAGGAGACTCAGATTACCGCTTTACTGGAATTCCTGAAAGCGAAAGGGATCATCACGGATCAGGAATTCGCTCCCTTTGTGGAAGAGGCCGGGAAAAGAAGCTCGGTAAAATGGCTCGCTGCCCGCCTACGCATCGAACATGCGCTGTCGGAGTCGGCAGAAGAAGAAGAAAAACCTGCGGAGATCAGCACCAAACCGCCCGCGCAGGAACCGGAAGAACAGCCGCCGCAGGAAAATGAAAGCTGGCAAGCCTCTGACAAAGCCGAAGAAAAACGCGACCGCGACAGAGAAGAGCGTCAGCCGGAACAAACTGGCGAGAGCGCTGAACCGGGCGAGCAGCCGGAAGAAGAGGCGGCGTGAGCAGAAGCTTTCTCCCTGGTCCTGGATGTTTTTCCTTAAGTGAATTGCCGAGAAATTGTTAACGTCCGGTGAAATTCACGCCCTCACTCTGCTTGTCCTCGCATGGCGTGCGATAATCTCCTGCACATCAAGCCAGGAGATCGTGATCAAAAATGAAGAAATCTCGCGTGCTGTGCTTTCTTTTTGTCCTGTTGTTTTTGGCGACATGTCTCGCGTCGGACAAAAAGCCGAAACTTCTGGTGACCCTTGTAGTGGACCAGTTTCGGTACGACTACACAACCCGGTTTCGCGCTGATTATCACGCCGGCCTGGCCCGTCTGATGGAACACGGAGCTGTGTTTGTTGATGCGCGTTACATTCATTTTCCAACCGTCACCGCTATCGGCCACTCGACCTTCATGACCGGGGCGACACCGTCGGTGAGTGGCATCATCGGCAACGACTGGTTCGATCGCATCGCCAATCACGGGGTCACCAGCGTCTCCGATGAAACAACTGTGCTGCTGGGAGGCATTCCTAACGCCAAGGGATCGTCGCCGAATCGTCTGCTGGTCAGCACCGTCAGCGACGAACTCAAAATGGCGGGCAAGAGCAGAAAGGTGATCGGTATCTCCATCAAGGACCGCAGTTCCATTTTGCCTTCCGGGCACATGGCGGATGCGGCCTACTGGTTTGATAACAATTCCAATCACTTCGTCAGCAGCACCTATTACATGAAAGAGCTGCCGCAATGGGTGCAGAAGATCAATCAGGATGGACCGATTCGCAAATACCTGGGCGTCAAATGGACGGCCGTGGACGCAAAGCCGGGTGACAAACCTTTCTGTACCATGACGGCTGGAACCGAGCTGCGTTACTGCGGCGAGATCGACGCAACACCCTTTGCCAACGAGCTGCTGGAAGAATTTGCCGAGCGAGCCATTGAGAACGAAGCGCTGGGCACACATGAAGGTACTGACGTTCTGGCGCTCAGTTTTTCCGCCAATGATTACATTGGCCACGCCCTGGGGCCAGACGCGCCCCAAGTGCGAGACATTTCGCTCCGCACCGACCAGCTCATTGGCAAACTGCTGGACTTTATTGATGCCAGAATCGGCGCCGGCAACACCTTTGTGGTCTTTACCGCGGACCACGGTGTTGCGCCTGTTCCCGAAGTGAACCAGGCCCGCAAAATGCCCGGCGGACGCCTGGATTCCGCTGCATTGGCGCAGACGGTGGGCGCAGCGCTCTCCACGCGCTTTGGCAAAGGTGATTGGTTCATTGCTGACGGCTTTGGTTTTTTCTACCTTAATTATGAAACAGTCAAGAAGAACAATGCTGATGTCGCTGAAGTCCGGCGAGTTGCGGCTGAAGTTGCGCGCACGCTTGCCCACATAACGCGCGTGTATACCAGCGACGAACTGCTGCGCGGCCAGGGAGCAGCCTCGGGAGACATCGTCGGGCGTGCAGCCCAGGCCGGTTTTTACGCGCCGCGCTCGGCGGATCTGGTCCTTATACCCGAACCGTACTATATGTTTTATCCGCAGGGGACGACGCACGCTGCTCCCTTCAGCTATGACACGCACGTGCCGCTGATTTTCTACGGCGTCGGCATCCGCCCAGGGATTCATTACGAACCAGTCACCATCAACGACGTAGCGCCAACCCTGGCAGCAATCTTCGAAGTTGAAACACCCAGCGGCTCTTCAGGAAGAATTCTTTCGTCGATCTTTGAGTCAAAATGATTTAAAACCTTCAACAAAGCGTGGCAGAGCCGCAACCAAATCAAAATTGCACCATCCTTCGGCTGCGGTCGCCTATAGCGACCTCACCTCGAGGACAGGCTACACGGCACGGAGACGCGGGGCTAGCACAGAGAAGAATTTAAAAAAGAAACTCCAACTGGCAGGATCAAAATCAACAGCAAAATCTCGCGGCCCTGAACCCTAAGACGCAGCCGGGGCGGCTGCGCTCCACACGTATTTTTACTTGCGGCTTAGCGCTGCGGTGAAGGTTTTGTTTTTGATTTTGGTAACTACTAAATACTAAGTGCTACCTACTGTTCTTGCGGCGGCTGTTTCGGCTGCTCCCCTGGTTTCACGCTGACCTCGCCGCCTGTGACATCGTCGTATTCAGGCTTGTGCATGCCCATCAGATATTTGTCGAACCACCCCACAATGTGCTGCAAGCGCTCGATGCGATGCCATGGCTGTCCTGAGCGCGAAAGCTCGTGTGATTCTCCGGGAAAACGGATCATGATCACCGGCCGCTTCAGGAATTTGAGCGCGCGGAACATCTCTTCACCACCGGCTTCCGGAGGCGTGCGGAAGTCAGCTTCGCCAAGAATGAGCATCAGCGGAGTCTTCACGTTTTGAATGTATGTGATCGGCGAACGGTTCACGTAATCCTGCGGGTCCTGGAACGGCGGGGCTTTGAACCAGGATGGCTGAAACAACGTAAAGTCTGCGCTGTACCACCAGGCAGCCCAGCTCGCAATATCACGCTGCGCCACGGCCGCGGCAAAGCGGTCTGTATGACCCACGACCCAGTTGGTGAGGAGGCCTCCGCCGCTGCCTCCTGTGACGCCCAGCTTCCTGGGATCGACGTATCCCTTCTTGAGCAGCTCGTCCACGCCCAGCATCAAGTCGCGGAAGTCGTCGCCCGGATAGCGGTATTGAATGATGTTGCCAAACTCCTGCCCGTAAGAGGTGCTGCCTCGCGGGTTCGGATACAGCACCACGTAACCCTTTGCGGCCATCCACTGAAATTCGTGGTCGAAGACATACCCGTAGGCGGTATGCGGCCCACCATGAATATCCAGAATGAGCGGATATTTCTTAGAAGGATCAAAATCCGGCGGCTTCTGGATCCAGGCCTGAATCTTCTTGCCATCAAAGCTCGTGTACCAGATTTCTTCGGGTGGTGTCAGATTGAGTTGCGAAAACAGCTTGTCATTGACGTGGGTGATCTGCGTAGGTTGCGAGCCGGAATGGTCCACCACAAACAAATCGCCGATGGTGGCGGGAGTGGAAATCTGCACCACAAACTTCGACCCATCGTTGGTGGCGCGAAATCGTTCCACCGCCTGGTTACCGTGCGTAATTTCCGTGACTTTTCCAGAGCTGATATCAACCCGCACCAAGTTGGTTGTGCCCTGGCGCTCCATGTTTGTGAACAGGCTATTTCCATCAGGCGACCAGATCACCTGATTGGAGCCGCCCGCGCGGGGTGTGCCTTGATCACCGAAGACACTGCTACACACGTCGAAATCGTATTTCTCTGTCAGGTTCTTCGGCTTTGCATTCGGGACAAGGTCCACCACCCACAGATCAGGTTGTGTATACGACCGGACCGGCTCGTTTGCAGAACCGCAGAACGCCACGCGCTTGCCCTCCGGACTAAGCGCGATCTCGCGCGCTCCCATGTTCAATGTAAGCATCCTGGCCGGCTCGCCGCCGGCCGCCGGAACTGAATAGATATCCGTGTGCGGCAACTCGTAGTAAGGCTCAAACACGCGTTCCGTTTCGAAGTAAATCTGGGTGGCATCCTTTGCCCAGAATGGAGTCCCTTCCTCGAATTTCCCCGTGGTGAGCTGTTTGGGTTGGACGGTCTGCTCCGAACTCTGCGGAGCGGCGACTACCCAGAGGTGCTGCGGATGTTTGGTATCAATGTATCCCGCGCCATTGAAGCGATAGACAGCGCGTGTGATTACACGCACGTCGCTTTCGTGCTCAGGTTCGGCAGATCCGGCAGCTTTGGATTGTTCTTTGCTTTCCGACGACTTGTCGGCGCCCTGTTGGTCGTCTTTCTTTTCGTCCTTGTCAGCCGATTTTGATTTTTGCTCTTTGCGCTGTTTTGCCAAGTCTTCGGGTGAAGTTGAGCTGACAAAGGCAATCATCTTGCTGTCCGGCGACCACACCGGCGAACTCACGCTCCGTGGCAGGTCAGTGACCTTCCACGATTCGCCACCGGACATTGGGAGCATGTAAAGCTGGGTCGCAGGTGGCCGCGCTCCTGCGCCCGCGCCGGCTCCGGGCAGCGGGGTAGCGGGTTCTGGAGAACGCAGAAAAACCAGCCATTTGCCATCAGGCGACCATCGCGGGGAAGAATCGTGATTGCCGCTGGTCAGGCGGCGCGGCGGCTCATCACCGCGAATGGAAACGCTCCACAGCGATGTGTCATAGCCGTCTTTCTTGTCGTTCACTGAGACCTTCACAAAAGCGACGCGCGTACCATCAGGAGAAATCTGCGGATCACCAATCCAGTTGAACTGGAAAAGATCCTTTTCCGTGATCGAGCGTTTCTGCGCAAAGGCCAGAAAAGCTATGCCAAGACAGAGGATTACAGCAGCCAGTCGGAATGAACGATGCATGTCGGCTCCTTCAAAGGACTGACTTTTATAGCACAAAGGCGGCCATTGGCTCTTGGCCTTTGGCTATTAGCTTTTGGCTCTTGGCTCTTGGCTTTTAGCCTTGGTGTTGTTTTAACGATTGAGGATGGAACCACTAAGCACAAAAGGAAGAGAAAGGTTTTGGACTCTCAAGCGACGGGCCAAAAGCGCAGAGCCAAAAGCCAAGAAGCCGCTTTTTGATTACTTCCGTACTCTTTCCTCAGCACTAAAGTCCTAGTACTCTGCCCTCAGTAAGGACAAGACCCTTGGGAGAAGGTAATGACGGAAGGTGGAATCAAACAGGCGAATGATGCCTTCAGCAAACAGGTTTCAGCTCAGGTATCACGCATTACAGGGGAACTCAACAGGTTGGACCAACTGTTGAGCGCCGGATTGGTAGACCGGCGGGTAGTGGCTGAGTTTCGGGACGCCGTGGATCGAGTCCGCCAGACCAGTTGGCAAGTACAATGCTGGATGGATGGCGACTTGAAGACCCTCTCTTGCAAGCTGATTGAGCAGAGAATCCGAGCGGCGTCCCAACTAGCGAATCAACTGGCGTTTGACCTTCAATACACCACGCAACAGATCTCCGGTCTTCCCGGCCTGAGAAGTGCCATGCAGAAGCTCGAAGAAGTGCTGGAAGAATCAGAGGAAGGCAATAAGCCCGCAACAATCAGCGCTCAACCCGCAGCCATTTAACTCTTTGTTTTCAATCAGAATTCCGATTCGCGTTCATTTGCGTTGATTCGCGGCTCAAGGAATTCTATTTCTTATCGTCCTTCGTGCCCTTCGTGGTTTCACCCGGAAGATCCGGATGGGGATAGTAATTCTTGCTGCCGCCGATCTTGTCTACCTCGTCCTTGAAGGTGGTGCCGTAATCGCGCTTGGCATCGGACAGCGCCCAGGCCTGGCGTTTGTAATTCCAGCTCTTCGGATTCAGGCGCTGCGCCTCTTTGAAATGCGGAATCGCCTCTGTCCCGTGACCGGTCTTATAGAGCTGCTCGCTGAGTCCAAACTCAGCCGAGGCAAGGGCAAGGTTCGTGTCCTGTGAATTCAGCTTCTGCTTGAGCTGTTCTTCGCTCATGGCGTACTGGCTCTTCTCGCCCTTCTCAATCCAGTCTTTCAGCGCGTTCAGGTAGGGCGCGGAATCCATGCCGGTAAAGACCTTGAACCGATCGTCCACAAACGCGACTTCGTTCGGGCGCACGATTCTTCCCTGTTCGTTGATCCACACACCGGTGGGAACGTTCACCATGTTGTACAGTTTTGAAACCAGGTGTTTCTCATCAATCAGGACGGTGAAGGTGGGCTTGGCGGCGGTAATCCACTGTCCGGCATCTTTTACGCCGCCGGTATCCTGGGCCACGGAGATGATTTCAAAATTCCTGTCTTTCTGCTGCTGGTAGAAAACTTGCCAGCCTGGCAAGTCAAAGCGGCACCCTCACCATGAGGCCCAGGTAACAAGCAACACTTTCTTGCCGTGAAAATCGTGGAGGGAATGCAACTTCCCGTCCATATCGGGCAGGGTGAAATCCGGCGCCTCGAGCGATGCCAACGTCTGGCGCTGATCGGAACGCAGCCCGAAATACCATGTTGCCAACGCTTCATCGTGCGCCACCGGCTGGTGCACAAGATTGGCAAACGCCAGCAAATTGAACCACTCCTTCCCCGATGATTTGCGCAGAAACTCCTGTTTTCGCGCCTTCGGCAGGGGGAAACACAGCTCTGCCCGGCAGACACCCTGAGGCTTCACCTCAAAATGGGTCGCCCGAGTGAGATCGGCGGTAGTGACCCAAAGCTGAGCAGGCTCTTCGTTGGCTGGGTTTATTTCTGTGGCGACATCGTCATAGACGATGGTCGCGCGGATCTCTTTAGCGGATGCAAACGATGCGCTCATAAGAAGCACCACAACGGCGGCGGGAAGCTTGCGGAACATGAGGGTGACCTCCCATCTTGGCGCTAATGATTATATAAAGAAAGCACTTAACATTCAGCAATCGAGGTCTTGATTGATATGTCTTGTCATTCCGAGGCGTGGCCGAAGAATCTGCTGTTTCGGTCACGGCGCTCACGCGCGAGCACTCGCCGCGGTGACCGATCCCGACGATTGCAGAATCCACTTTGCCCCTTCTATCATCAATTATGTATGCGCCTGTTATTGATTTTCATGTTAAGTGTCGCTCTTCTGGGCTGTTCGGCCAAAGCTGCATCTAATCAGCCCATTCCCGCCGCTAAAGTAGACGTTCCACTCGCCACCGCCAGCGGACATCAAACCGCTGTCTTTGCCGGGGGATGCTTCTGGGGCACTCAGGCAGTATTCGAACGCGTCAAAGGTGTAACAGCAACTACCGTAGGCTACTCAGGCGGATCCGCTTCTACCGCCACTTACGACCAGGTCACTACTGAAACAACCGGCCACGCCGAATCAATCGAAGTGGTGTACGATCCTTCGCGGATCACCTACGGACAGCTTCTACGGATCTTTTTCTCCGTCGCCCACGATCCCACACAGCTCAACCGGCAGGGCCCCGATGTGGGAACGTCGTATCGCTCGGCGATTTTTTATTCCACTCCCGACCAGAAGCGCATAGCCGAAGCCTACATCGCGCAGCTTGGTGCAGCCAAAATTTTCCCCGGCAAAATCGTGACGCAGGTTGTCCCGCTGAAGGGCTTTTACAAGGCAGAGGACTATCATCAGGACTACGCGCTGAAGAATCCCAACGATCCCTACATCCAGGTTTGCGACCGGCCGAAGATTGCGGCGCTGAAAGAGCAGTTCCCGGAATTGTTTGTGGACTACAAGGGAAAGCACTAAAAAAAATCAGTGTAGTAGAGGTTAAAAGTCACAAAATGGAGTTGATTGTCTGGTTGTGATTGGTTTCGTTAATCAGTCAGTCGCCGCAACCTGGATCCACTTGCCATTCGATTGATACCAAACCAGGGACGCTTTTCCGATGAAGTTGTCCTCGATCCCGGCATGTTCAATTGCAAGTGCGGTGCCATAGGACAGGTGTTGACGAATTGTTTTTGGTGTTGCCGTTGTGAGCAGTCGGGTATATCCAATTTCATTTCCCGGACCGATTACTTGCAAAAATTGCGAATCACTCCGCTCCGCAAATTCAGCCACGCGGCGGGAGCCGCTGCGAAACAGAAGAATTGCAGAGCGCTTTTGCCGCGAGCAGAGCACGGCCCAGTCGGCCTCTCCGGCAGACGTGAATTCGCCCTTAATAACGTTCTTTACGTGGCCCTTCGCATCATAGGGTTGCGGGATAGTGCACCCCCGCGATTCCAGCGCAGCGCGCAACTCTGAGGGCAAACCTGGCACCGCGCCGGGATTAAGACGCACGACTGCCTCCGCAGCACGGCGCCAATCTTCGTCCGTGAGTTGTGCCTTGGTGTTTGTCCACGGTTGCAAGGTGGAGATTAAGCCAATCGAGATCACAATCCAAGAGACACCCATACGATTCTGCCAGAGAGCCGTTCCGCTGAGATTGTACTGAGCAAGCAGAGTCACACTAGCAGCCAGAAGCTAGCAGCTAGCGGCTTCTTTCAAAACGTAAACTTCGCCGCGAACTGCAATTGCCGCGGATTGAAGACCGTCCGGGGCGCGCCGACCTGGCCGCTGGGACCGCTAATGTGGTCGCCAAAATGCGTTGGCGGCGCGCTAATGAAATCAGGTGCTCCGTAAACCGTGAATACTTCATCCACATTTGCGCGGTTGAACAGGTTGAACGCATCGATTGACAAGTTCAGCGTCCGCCGCTCGTTAAAG
>DATDNH010000225.1:0-2798 GCA_036518395.1 Candidatus Angelobacter sp.
ATCATCTTAACAAGGATAATAGAACGGCACTGCTCAGATGACCTGATGAACCGATGACCCGATGATCTCAGTCTCCCGCCGAGCCCCTCCGCGCCTTCTTGCTCTTATCTGAAGCGTCGCTGCTCCCGCCTACGGCGGAGCGCACCGGCTTCTTGACTTCTGCCAGGCTCATTTTCAGCGCCTCGAGAATATCAATCACTGGCGCCTTGTGCTGCACAGGAGCGGTTTCCACCACCTCGCGCCCTTGCACCTTGGCTTCAATCATCGACTTCAGGTTCGCGCGGTATTCATCCTTATATTTCTCCGGCTCAAACGGCGCCTCCAGTGACTGCACCAGCATCATCGCCAGTTCCAGCTCTTTGTCCTTCACCAGGTTGGTATCAGTGCGGAACTCCTCCACCTGCCGGATTTCATCGCGATAATACATGGTGTGCAGCAGAATCCCATGTGCTCCCGGGCGCAGGATCACAATGTGCTCGCGATTGTGCATGGCAATCTTGGCCACTCCCACACATTCGGTCTTGCGAAGGGCGGCGAATAGCAGGGCGTAAGGCTTCTCGCCCGCCTCATCGGGCGCCAGATAATATGAGGTCTCAAAAAAGACGGGGTCCACATCGGCCGCCTTCACAAACTCCAGGACCTCCATGGTCTTGGCGGTCTTGGGGGCGACTTTCTTGATCTCCTCGTCATCCACTACTACATATTTATCTTTTTCGTATTCGAAGCCCTTGACGATCTCACTGCGCGGTATGGGTTTGTCTTCCAACTGGCAGTACAAGACCTGTTTCACGCGCGAGTTGTCAGCCTTGTGCAACTGATTGAAGCTGACAGTCTCACCGCGGGCTGCGCTGTACAATTTGACGGGAAGCGACAACAGACCAAAGGTCAGGTATCCCTTCCAAACGGTGCTGGCCATGGATTCTTCTCCAGAAAAAAGGGGCGAGTTAACGTAAATAGCACAAAAACCAGTGCATTACAACATTACCCTGAACCAAAGTCTTAACTGGATATGTCGTTAAACGAATACCGCCGAAAGCGCGTCTTTACTCAGACGCCCGAACCTGAGCCCTCGTTAGCGAAGGAGCAGGGCAAGCGGTTCTTCATTCAGCGGCACAGCGCCCGCCGTCTCCATTACGATCTGCGCCTGGAAATGGAGGGCGTACTCAAGTCCTGGGCTTTGCCGCACGGGCCTACGCTTGATCCCAGCATAAAGCGTCTGGCGGTGTTAGTGGAAGACCATCCGCTGGAATATGGCAATTTTGAGGGCACCATCCCCAGCGGCAACTATGGCGCAGGCAAGGTCACTCTGTGGGATCGCGGTACTTACGAAATTTTGGGCCCAAAAGCTCCCGAGCAGCAATGGCAGGCGGGTGACCTGAAGATCCGCTTTCATGGCCGCCGGATCATGGGCGAATTTGCCCTCGTGCGCACCAAACGCTCTCACGGCAAAGACTGGCTGTTGATCAAGAAGAAAGACTTTGCGGTTCAGGAGGGCTGGGACCCGGAAAAGGATACGCGCAGCATTCTTGCCGGACGCCCCGATCTCTCCTCCCTCGAAGGCGCGGTTCAGGCGCCTATGCCGCAAACCATCTCGCCTATGCTGGCCATGCTGGGCAATGCTCTGCCCGCCGGAACAGATTGGCTCTACGAAGTAAAGTGGGACGGAGTTCGCGCGCTGTGCTTCATCGAAAATGGCAAGGTGCGCATGTGCTCGCGGCGAGGCAATGCCATCGAGCAGCAATATCCGGAATTGCACCAGATCGTCAATGTACTGGACGCCGCAACCGCCATTGTTGACGGCGAGATTGTCTGCTTTGACGAAAACGGCGTTCCCAGCTTTCAACTGCTGCAGAACCGCATCGGCGCCGGGCCAAAGTCCGCGCCTATGCTGGCCCAGTCTCAACCGGCCAGCTTCTTTGCCTTCGATCTGCTCTATCTCAATGGCTATGATCTTCGCCGCACTCCGCTGATTGAACGCAAGCAGTTTCTGTCTTCAATCCTCCAGCCCAACTCTACTTTCCGCTTTTCCGAGCACTTCACCGGGAAAGGCGAAGAGCTGTTGCAGGCCGTGCGCGAAAAAGGTCTGGAAGGAATCGTGGCCAAACAGGCCTACAGCCTTTATGACTCCAAGCGCAGCCGCGATTGGGTAAAAGTTAAAGTTCTCAACCAGCAGGATTTCGTGATCTGTGGATGGATTGAAGGTGAACGCGAGTACTTTGGGGCTCTGGCCCTGGCATATTACGACGATGGCAAACTCGTCTATGCCGGTAACGTGGGCTCCGGCTTCACCCAGGAATCGCTCAAGGCCGTTTACCAGAAGATGGAGCCGCTGGTCACCAGCAAATCTCCGCTCACCGTGGTTCCCAAAGATGTCGGCAAAGTTACATGGGTGAAAGCTGAGCTTGTTTGTAACGTTCGCTACACTTCCTGGACTGACGATGTGCGCCTTCGCGCGCCAGTCTTTCTCGGCCTGCGCTCCGATCACTCACCAAAAGATTGCGTTCGCGAGACTGCTGTCCAGCCCCAGCCTGCCGCTGAGGAGTTGCGCAAGCCCGCTTTGCTGCCGGAAGACCAAAACGAAGTTGTGCTCACGATTGAGAATCGGCGGTTGAAATTCACCAACCTGAAAAAAGTCTTCTACCCGCAGGAGAGTTATACCAAGCGCGACGTCATCAACTATTACGCTGGCGTCGCCGATCTGCTTGTCCCCCATCTCAAGGGACGTCCGCTCTCCCTGCGCCGCTATCCCAATGGCATTGAAGGTGAGTCATTCTTTCAAAAGGAAGCGCCCGCCGGAA
>DATDNH010000226.1:0-3037 GCA_036518395.1 Candidatus Angelobacter sp.
AAGGCTCTGCGCTCGTGCTCGCAGCGTTCAAATTGGTTGTGCATCTCTCCGGGGCTCCATCCCAGGACGGCGCCAACGCGGGTGGCCGCGTCCAGACTGCACGTTTCTGACCAGCATGGGCCCAGGGCCACAGGAACACGCCGCAGCAGGATGTCCGCCAGAGTGACCGCCGATTCATGCATCACGGCTTCGATGGCTTCGGCAACGATATGATCGCTGTGATCGCATAATGGCCTGCGCAGATTTTCATGGAGTGATGCTGCACAGGCAATCGCCAGCGCGCGGCGTCCATGCCAGGTGGCAATTGCCTCAGCACTGCACTCCGGGATTTGCGCTCTGCACGCCACCAGGTGCGCCCACTGCTTCAGGGTGGATTCAATTCCGTTCGCGGGCGCCACTGCTGCCAGAACATTAGCTGGCTCCTCATTCGCGATGCCGAGCTTACGAGCCACTTCCCTGGCCAGGCCCATCGCTGTGGTGAGTTTCCCACCAATAATCGAAATCAGTCCGCGCGCACCATCCTGCGCGTGATCGTGAAGTTTATGTTTGCGGGTGACTTCGGCAATGTTCTTGCCCGGGCTATAAGGCAGCGGACGGACGCCAGCAAAAGCGTAGCGGATATCATTTTTGGTCAGCCCGGAGTCCGCAAACAGCCGTGAAAAGCCTTCGAAGAGATAATCAATCTCACTGGGTGCCGGGTACGTCTTTCCGGGATCGCCGGAATCAGCTACTTCGGTAGTGCCTACCAGAACCTGCCCGTTCCACGGAATCACAAAAATTTGCCGTCCATCCTGTGCCTCGGCATAGATGGCGTTATGAGGCGAACCGGGAAACTGAGGCAACAGGATATGGGAACCCCGGACGCCTCCGACCAGCGGCTTGGATCCAATGCCTGAACTGCGTAAAACGAAATCTGCCCATGGCCCGGAAGCGTTCACGATTTGTGGCGCGCTGATCTCGAATTCCCTGCAGGAAGTTGTGTCGCGCAGCCGCGCGCCGGTCACTTTCCCGTTTTGGCACAGGATCTCAAGCGCCTGCGTATAATTGCACACCACGGCGCCGAAGGCCGCAGCCTCTGCCAGCCATTCCGCCACCAGCCGCTCCGGAAATTCGCACTGCGCATCGTCATACCGGTAGACACACCATGAATTCCCGGCTTCCAACCGTCGCTCGAACTCATCCGCGTGATTGCGGATGGTTGCCGGGGCGCCGGCCCAGCGATGATACAGCCACAGCCCGGCTCTGACGGCCAGCGGACTGCGCATCAGAGTATGTTGATCGGAATTCAGCGCCAGCAGGAACTGCATGGACCGGACCAGATGCGGGTAGCGCCGCAGAAGGCGCTCGCGCTCACGCAACGAGTGTCGCACCAGCGCGATTTCACCGTGTTCCAGGTAACGCAGCCCGCCATGGATGATGCGCGTGGAACGGCTGGTAGAGCCGGAAGCAAAATCATTTTGCTCGACGACTGCAACCTTCTTCCCGCTGCGGGCACACTCACGCGCGATGGCAATGCCATTGATGCCGCCGCCGATGATCAGAACGTCTACGTTTTGCCCGGCGAGGCAGATTCGTTCCGGGCTGCTCAATTGCACATCTACTTAGATGCAGGCGCAAGTAGCTCCTCGCATTGTTTTTTCGGCCGGTAACTTGTTGAGATGGCGCAGCTTATTCACGCGGCGCGAATCTGGATCGCGCGGGCGTGATTTTTGATCACCCGACCCCAGGATCGCCGGATTTTGTGGCCGGTGGTCTGCTTCTATCGTGTTACGATAAAATTTCCCGCTGGAAACGGCCCCGGCTCTTTGTTTACTAAGTTGACAACAGGCGGCAATAGCGCGAAAATAAATCAAAGCCAAAACTAGCGGGTACAAAGAACGCATGCAGGAGTAATATGTACCTCCGGTATCTGCGTCCCTCCCCCAAGCAGTGGCAGAATCCCAACAGTCAGAAAACAGGCCCGGACAGGCGAAAACCGGTTCGGTCCGTGGAGCAAGGAACGTGTCTCGAATAAAAGGTAAAGTGAAATGGTTTAACAACGCAAAGGGCTTCGGCTTCATTGGCCGGGACGACGGAGCCGATGTATTTGTCCACTACAGTGCCATCCAGTCCGAAGGCTACAAAAGCCTCCAGGAAGGCGATGACGTAGAGTTTGAAATTGTTCAGGGGCAAAAGGGCCCCCAGGCTGAAAACGTCACCAAATTTCAACCCAGTTCAGCCTGATCTCCGATTCAATTACTCCCCAGTAGAGTGCCAGACCCGGTAACATGCCGGGTCTTTGTTTTTTGATCCCAAGACCCTCAACGCAGAGGAAAGGAGGCAGCAGAGGAATTTGAGATTCATTCATGACCTTCTGTGTTGAAGGTCTTTGCGCCTTGTTACGCGTTTTCTCCATTTGTTGCTTTTCTCCGTGCCTCCGTGTCTCCGTGGTGAGATTTTGATTTTGGTTGCGGCTCTGCCGTGCTGTGTTGAGGGTCTTGCCTTGTTAAAATTCTTATCGTGCCTGCACTCGACAACAAATCCATCGCCGGCATCTTCTACGAAACCGCCGACCTGATGGAAGTGCGCAACGACGATCCCTTCCGCATCCGCTCTTATCGCCGCGCGGCCGAGGCTATCGAGGGCCTGGAAGTCCAGCTCAGCGAAATTTACCAGAATGAAAAATCGCTGCTGGAGATCCCCGGCATCGGCAAAGGCATGGCCGCCAATATCCGCGAAATCTTTACTCAGGGCAAACTCTCCGCGCATGAAGAGCTGCTGCAGAAATATCGCCCTTCCATGCTGGACCTGCTCAAAATCCAGGGGCTGGGACCAAAAACGATCGCGTTGATCTGGGACGCCTTCCAGGTATGTGACGTTGACGGAGTCGCCAAACTGGCGCAGGAAGGCAAGTTGCGCACATTGCCCCGGCTCAGCGAGAAGACAGAACAGAAAATTCTCAAAGCCATCGAAAGCTACAGGCAGGTTACGGGAAGATTTCATCTCGATACAGCCGATGCCATCGCGCAGAAAATGACTGCGCTCCTGGAACGATTGC
>DATDNH010000227.1:0-25273 GCA_036518395.1 Candidatus Angelobacter sp.
AGATTCGAACTCCCGGCCTTCTGATTCGTAGTCAGACGCTCTATCCAGCTGAGCTAAGGGCGCGCAGAGAAGCGTTTCACGTATTTTACCATGCTGCTCCGGTCTTTCCCTTCGGAGTCAGCAGTCGCTCAGATACAAAAATTCCAAGCTCAAATTTCAAATTTTCGAAATTCAAATCAAAATCTGAATCCATGGATTCGATTACAGTTCGCGATACATGACATAAGCATCGGTGTAACCAAGCTCCGGATGCAAAAACACTTTGGGAAGAGTGCCGACGATCTGAAAGCCATTCTTGTGCCACAGTCTCACAGCACGCTCATTGCTGCTGACCACGAAGTTGAATTGCATCGCCCTGAAGCCCCGGCTGCGGGCACGTTCCAGAGAATGAGCACACATCGCGCGCGCCACCCCGCGGCCTCTGGCCGTTGGCGCGGTCATGTAGCCGCAGTTGGCCACATGAGAACCTCCACCCCGCTGGTTGGCTCGCAAATAATAAGTACCGAGGACCACACCCGCATCTTCCGCCAGAAAAATTTCATGCTCATCTGCCAGCCAGTAGGAAAGAGCGTCTTCCCTGCCCAAATCTCTCGGCAATGGGTAGGTATCGCCGGCCCGGATCACAGGCTCCAGAATCGCCCAGATCGCATCGTGATCATCGGAACGTGCAGGACGGATAGTCACCATGGCTCAAATTGTGTCACATTCGCGTCGTTCGCGTTGCTTCGCGGCTATATGCTTTTGCAGTTGGGGCTTCTTGTTGCCTGTGGCTTATTGCCTGGCCGGATCTGCGACCATCTGCGAGATCTGCGGCTAATAAAATTCAAATTTCAAATTTTCCATTTCAAATTTAGAATCTCCGGAAATGCTTACCAACTGGCATACGGCCCTGGAGATTGCAGCCCGCACCTCTGTCATTTATGTGCTGGTGCTCCTGGGTATTCGGCTTACGGGAAAACGCGAGGTGGGCCAGATGACTCCGTTTGATCTCACGCTGCTTCTGCTGCTCAGCAACTCCGTGCAGAATGCCATGACCGGACCCGACACTTCCCTGCTCGGTGGCGCTGTGGCCGCCGCCGTGCTTTTGGTTCTCAATTATCTACTGGCGGAATTTTCCGGCCTTAATCGTAAATTTCGCAGCGTGATTCAGGGCCAGCCCACGCTGCTCATTCACAACGGACAACTTATTACTCCGCATCTGGCGCGGGAACACTTGACGGTGGATGAAGTCGAGCGCGCACTTCGCGAACACGGCGTAAGTTGCATCGCAGAGGTCGCCCTCGCTGTGCTTGAGGTGGATGGCTCCATCAGCGTTCTCAAGTACGACGATGTTCCCGGACACTTGAAGCCGCAAAGGCGGCTCAAGTTTTTGCATAGGAATTGAGGAGCAGTAGTTAGTATTTAGTAGTGGGTGCGTGGCAAAGATTCAAAAAGCGGCGAAAGCAGTCGGCAGTTGTAAAAGCTCGACAATAAGATCCCGGGAGGACAAGTGGAACCACACGAATTGCAGGAACAGACCGAACACGCCCATCACTCAGGAGAAAAAGCGATCGGCCTCACCATGGCGGTGGTTGCCGTGCTGCTGGCCTTAGCCACTCTTCAGGGCCATCGTGCTCACTCGGAAGAAATACTGTCGGTCACGCAGAATGTGGACGAGTGGGCCTTCTATCAGGCAAAACATAACCGCGCGTATTTATTTGCTTTGACTGCAGAGCTTGAAGCGCAGTTGCCGGACGCCAAAGACTCGGCTCTGCGAAACTTGAAGATGTCGGTTGATGAGGAGTGTGGCGCGCCTCCGCCAAAAGACTGTACCAGCCCGCTTCTGAGGAAGAATTCTGCATCGCCCATTTTGCAGCGCCTTGTTGCAGAGAGTAAGCCGGCCGCTGGTGACAAACCCGGGACTACCGAGCCCGCCGGAACAGAGACGCACGCTGCAACTCCGGGCGCCACAGAGCCTGCCGCACCCAAACATGAAAAACCTGCCAAAGAATCCGCTGGGAAAGAAGGCGCGATTCAGATCCAGGAGCGGGCGTCAGAACACCAAAAGGAAGTCAAGCTGATTGAGCGCCAGACCGATTTCTACGACGGCTCGGAACTTTTTCTGGAAATCTCCATCGTGCTTTGCTCCATTGCTCTACTGGCCGAGAACCGTCTCTACTGGAAGCTTTCCTTTATCAGCACGCTTGTCGGAATTGCCGTGGCGATCTGGGGAGTAATGTTGAAGTAAGGACTGGCCGTCCAGGCGGGCGCACTATGCGGAGAGTACATTGCGTTCAGGTACCAGCTTTTCCACGACAACGGCCTGGTTCCTCCGGTCAACAGAAAAGGTTTTGCGCGGAAGCGCGTCCGTGTGGACGGCCAGTCCTAACGAGTGGTATCGATTGCCACACCTCTCGCGTTCGGACCGCCGCTGGTAATCGTCGTGTTGGCTCCCGTGATGTTGCGCGTGGGGGCAATGTTCTGCGTGCCAGCGATGGTGCTGATGCTGCCAAAAACCGGAATGTTTCCGCCGAATGGATCCCCCACAAACAGCTCTCCACCCGCAGCGACGCTGTTAATCGTGAGCTGAGTGGGCCCGTTCAGCGTCGTGTTGCTCCCGCTGATGGTTGCCACCGGGGCAACGTTTCCATTCACGCCGGCTGCATTGGCGTAAATGGTGATACTCGGCGTAGGTGCAAAATTGCTCACCACCAGCCTTCCCGTCGAATCAATTTGCAGTCCAAAAGGCTGGGATAACTGCGTGCTGGCGCCTGTCAATCTGCGCGTGACTGCCACTGCCGCGCCGCTCAAGCTGCTGGCGCCGTCGTAAACGTTGATAGCATTGTTGATGGCATCGGCGGCGAAAAGACGATCGCTCGCTGCATCTACAAAAAGCGCGCTAGGGGTAAACCCGGATTGGATGTTGCGGATCGGCACATTCAGGCCGTTAGTGGTGGAAGCGGCCGCAAATACCAGGACTCCGTTTGTGTCTGCAACGTAAAGCTGGTCGCGTCCTTTATCCAAGGCGACGTCAGTAGGCGTGGTCAGACTGGTTGAGGTGATTACGCGACTGGGCGCCACATTTCCGTTGGTCGTGCTGATGTTGTCATAAATCAGGATGTTGGGAACACCCGGATTCGCTACGAACAGCCGATCTGCGCTGGCATCCAGGAAAATGTACTTCGGGCCGGAGATTTGAGTAGCGGCGCCGACAATGGTAGCGGCGGGAGTAACGTTGCCGTTAGCGGTAAAGGCGTTGTCGAAGCGAATAATGGAATTATTGATCTCGTTGGTGACGTAGAGTTTGCCCGTGGCGGGACCGCCGCCACCGCCTCCCGAGACTACGTCCCTGCGCGGCGAGATCACGCAGCCGGCCAGGCCCAGCAGCAAAAGCGAGGAAAAAACAAGAATAGAGCGTCGTAACATAGATTCCTTATTTCTTAAGATCGATTATGATCAACTTTAATGCATGATAAACGCATGCAGTCATTATCGCGAATCTATCTTGCGACCTCAAATTCCGGGAAGGTCAGGGACTTCCGGGCAGCGGCGGCCAACATGGGCATCACCGTCGAGACCCTGCGGGGTTTCCAGACATTTCCGCTGGCCATTGAGAACGGAGCAACCTTTGAAGAAAATGCCCGCCTCAAGGCCGAACATTACAGCCGGTTCTCTCCGGGAAATCTTGTAGTGGCAGACGATTCCGGGCTGGTTGTGCATGCTTTAAATGGCGCTCCCGGAGTACATTCAGCCCGATATGCAGCCGTAGTGACTGGCGGTCCAAATTCAAACGCAAACTCCAATGACACCGAAAACAACGAATTGCTGATCCGCCAACTGGAACGGCTGCCGGAATCCAGGCGCTCGGGCAAATTTGTGTGCGTAATCGCGGCGGCCAAGGATGGGGCCACACTCCATACGTTCTTCGGAGACGTTGAAGGCGAGCTGCTGACTGCTCCGCGAGGAACTCATGGATTCGGTTACGATCCTCTGTTTTACTATCCTTCATTGGGCAAGACCTTCGCGGAGCTGCCAGCCGAGGAAAAAGCACTGTACAGTCATCGGGGAAAAGCATTCAGGAAGTTCCTGGATTGGGCCACAGAAATCGGGGCGTAGCGCGCATCCCGATAGTCTGACGCCGCGGGCCCCAGCGAGCGCAGGTTCTTGTTTTGCGCGTGATGGGGTTGTATACCGATTAATTAGCTGTTGCGTAACTTTGTGAATCCAATTAGAGTCACGTATTTCCTGTGAAACGTTCATCCGAAACCGCTGCCAAACCGGCCGCCGGGACCTCAGACAAGTACCAGCGCATCCTCGATGCCGCCATCGAGGTCATCGCCGAAAAAGGTTTTTTTCATTCGCGAGTGTCTGAGATAGCGGACCGGGCTGGAGTCGCCGACGGCACTATCTATCTCTACTTCAAGAACAAAGATGAGCTGCTCATGGCGGCCATCGATTCAGCCTTCCACGGCTTCATTGGACGGGCACAGCGCGAGCTGGCCAAAATCACCGATCCCCGAGAAAAGCTGCGCAAAATGGCTTTTCTGCACCTCGAAGCTCTGGGCCAGAACCGCAATATGGCGATCGTTTTTCAAACGGAATTGCGCCACAGCGCAAAATTTCTGGCCCAGTTTTCTCACAACCTTTTGGTGGAATATTTTGATCTGATCAAAAGCGTGCTGCGCGAAGGACAGGAAGCCGGCGTCTTTCGTCCCGAATTGCCGGTGAAGATCGCGGTAAACTGTTTCTTCGGCGCAGTGGACGAGATGGTAACCTCCTGGATCCTGTTCGATAAGGAGCGCGACTATCCTCTTTCCAGCCTCGCCGACGTGATTGTCGACATCGTATTGAAAGGCATGGAAACCAAGCCTTGAAATGGAAACCCGGACCTTAGCAGATCTTTTTTTTACCTCGGTCAGCCACAATCTGGAGCGGCACGCGATGGTCAAGCGTGGCGACCGCTGGCAAGCCATCTCTTCCCGCCAATATTACGGCTACGTTACCAGCATCGCGCATGAGCTGCAGCGCTGGGGCATCCGGAAGGGCGATCGCGTCGCCATTTTAAGTGAGAACCGGCCTGAATGGACTGTTGCCGACTTCGCCTGCGTGTGCAGCGGCATTGCCGATGTCCCCATTTATTCCACCCTCACTGCCGAGCAAACCGCGTATGTGCTACGCCATTCCGGCGCCCGAGTCGTGTTTGTGTCTTCGCTGGAACAGCTAAGGAAAGTCCAGTCCATCCAATCGCAGACCAGCCTGGAAAAAATTGTGATCATGGATGACGTATCGGAAGTCAACGTCATTCCCATGTGGTCGATTTTGAATGCTTCGTCACCAGAAACCGACGCGGAGTTTGACTCCCAGGCCCGCCAGATCCAGCCGGATGATCTTGCCACGTTGATCTACACCTCCGGCACCACGGGCACTTCCAAGGGCGTGATGCTCAGCCACTGGAACCTCACGTCGGTGGCTTTGGAATCGACGCGCCACTCGGAATGGATTGTTGGTGATCTTTATCTTTCATTTCTGCCGCTTTCACACGTCACCGCGCGCCACCTCGACTACGTATGTTTTCTTAATGGCGTGACTATCGCCTATTGTCCGTTCTTTGAGCAACTCCCGCAGGCGCTTCAAGAAACCAGGCCCACTATCATTGTGGCCGTCCCGCGAGTGTATGAAAAAGTTCGCCAGGAAGCCGAGCGTCGTGCAGCAACTGGAATCAAGCGCAAAATTTTTGACTGGGCCCTGCGTGTGGGCGAACAGCACATGGACGAAATTCAGCGCGAGGAACAGCCTAAAAGCGTGAAGTGGCGGCTTGCGAACAAGCTGGTTTACTCCAAAATTCGCGCCGGGTTTGGCGGTCGCAGCCGGGCTTACTTTTCCGGCGGCGCCCCCCTCGGCAAAGACATGGCAGACTGGTTTTGCAAAATGGGAATTCCCATCTGCGAAGGCTATGGTCTCACCGAGACCTCGCCCACGATTTCTGTGAACCGGCGCGACGCATTCAAACTTGGCACGGTCGGCAAGCCGAATGAGATTGTTGAGGTCCGCTTTGCCGAGGATGGAGAACTCCTGGTGAAGGGACCGCAGGTTTTCAAAGGCTATTGGAACATGCCGGAAGAGACGCGTGCGGCCTTTACTCCGGATGGCTGGTTTAAGACCGGCGACATTGGCCAGATGGACAACGAAGGCTTCATCACCATCACAGACCGCAAGAAAGACCTGATCAAAACTTCCGGCGGAAAATTCATCGCTCCCCAGCCGATTGAGAATGCTCTCAAGAACAACGTCCTTATCGCCCAGGCCGCCGTCATTGGCGACAAGCGAAAATATGCTTCCGTGATCCTCTCGCCCCACTTCCCTCTGCTCGAAGACTGGGCCCGCGCTAATCAGGTAAACTTCGCTTCACACGACGAGCTGGTTGCCAACAATAAAGTCCGGGAACTCTATCGCGGAATCGTCGAAGACCTGAACAAAAACCTGGCGCAGTTTGAGACCATCAAGAAGATCATTATTGTGCCCGATGAATTCACAGTAGCGACTGGCGAGATCACTCCTACCCTGAAACTCAAGCGCCGCGTCATCGAAGCCAAATACAAGGACCAAATCGACGAAGTCTACCGCGAGCCGCATCCGGTGGAGACGGCGCCGGTGGGCTAATTCTGGATTTTGTAGTTTATTCCGATCCCGCGAAGCGGGAGAGGACTCCCTACGCGCTTCCATTCAGCCTCAGGAGAATGCCCAGAGAGTACTTCTAGAAGTAGGCACCTCTCTCCCGCCCGTTTCAAAAATTGTTACATGAGTGGAGCGCGTACAAACGGGCGGGATCGAGGTAAACTAAAAAACATTTAGAATAGACCCCATGGATCCTCTACTCATCGCAGGGCGTGAATTTCGCTCACGGCTGATTGTAGGCACGGGAAAGTACAAGTCGGGACAGGAAACGGCGCGCGCCATCGAAGCCAGTGGCGCAGAGATGGTCACTGTTGCTGTGCGTCGCGTGAATCTTGATCGCAGCAAAGAATCATTACTCGACTTTATTGATCCGCAAAAGTATTTTCTTCTTCCCAACACGGCCGGCTGCTACACCGCTGACGAAGCTATTCGCACGGCGCGATTGGGCCGCGAGGTCGGTCTCTCCGATTGGGTCAAAATTGAGGTCATTGGCGACCAGAAGACCCTATATCCTGACGTGCAGGCCACCATCGAGGCCACTCGCCTCCTGGTAAAGGAAGGCTTTACAGTTTTACCCTATACCTCTGATGATGTTGTAGTTGCGAAGCGCCTTTTGGATGCCGGCGCAAGCGCCATTATGCCCCTGGGCGCGCCCATTGGCAGCGGCATGGGAATTCAGAACACTGCCAACATCCAGATCCTGCGCGAGGTGATTACAGATGTGCCGCTGATTGTGGATGCAGGAGTAGGCACAGCTTCAGATGCTTCCATTGCCATGGAACTCGGCGCGGACGCAGTCCTGATGAACTCCGGAATTGCCCACGCCGAAGATCCTATTCTGATGGCCGAAGCCATGAAGTATGCAGTACTGGCCGGACGCGCAGCGTACCTCGCAGGCCGAATGCCTAAGAAGCTTTATGCCACCGCAAGTTCGCCTTTGCAGGGCGTAGTGAGATAACGCACACAGAAACGATGCTTCAGATCGCAGCGACAACAATGGCGGCCTTCCGGCCGCCTTCAGAATTTATGGGTTGTGACCGAGCTTACTTCCCACTCGGTTGTTTCAACATGGCGACCTTGTCCACATGCAGCGTTCCGTTGTCGTCTTTCCCGGTTACTTTCACGTGATGGCCTTCATGCCCTTTCAGTGCATCCTGATTGTCTACCTGATAGACCTTCTTGTCCTTGTCGCCGACAAAGACCAGTTTTTCGCCTTTCTCCGCGCACTTCTTTGCACAATCGCCATTGGAGAGATCTGCGCCCGCTTTCGCAGCGCATTTTGCATCAGTAATGTAGCCGCTCATGCTGGTGGATTTGGACCCGGCGGCCTTGTCTTTGGCCATCGACAATGAAGCGAGAAAAACTAAAGAAAGCAACGCAATTCCAAATTTCTTCATGGTGGGCTCCTCCTGTGGAGTGGGTGCCGTTACACACTTGCAGCCGTAGATACTGAGTCGCTGAACCGCTGGAGGTTACAGCTTTAAAACAAAGTTTTAGTCCATTTTCGCGGTTTCCGCAACCGGCGAAACCTGCTTTGACCCGGTTTTCCTACTTATGAGGAGTTGGGCTCGCGGCGGGCTTAGCCGGCAGAGTGTACACCACGTCGCCAGAGCGCGCGTAATGAAGACGCTCTCGTGCCTCTTTTTCAATGGCCTGTGCGTCAGTTTTCAGGGCCTTGTTCTGTTTTTCCAGCTCCTGGTTCTGCTGCTCGAGCGCGCGGTTCTGTTCCTGCAGCTGGCGATGCTCTTTCCGCTTCTGCTCATAGACCATGAGCCCATTGGCGCCAAATACCACGTGGTAAGCAAGCGCAATTGCCAGAAGCCCGACCGCGCCGGTAGCCAGCCTGCGGCGCGAACGATACAACCACTGCACGAAAATTTTGCCAAAATTGTTCAAGTTCTTCTTCAAGAAAAAATCCAGTCTTTAGCCGCAGCAGCCAGCTTCTTCAAGTCCGCTTCCGAACGCCCTTCCGAATAAACTCTCACCACAGGTTCTGTCCCAGAAAGCCGGTACGCCACCCAGGAACCGTCGGCAAAGATCAGCTTCAATCCATCTTTACGATCGATCTTCTTGACCTTGCGCCCGGAAAGCTCCGCCGGGTCAGCCGCCAACTTTCTAGTGAACTTCTCCCGCACCTCCGGCGTCAAGCGAAAGTTTTCACGTTGGGGGTAAAAGGAACCAACTTTGTTAAATAGCTCCTGAATTTGCGACAGCAACGATTTTTTGCGCCGGGCTGCCGCTTCGCAGCACAGCAGGCCGGCCAGGATGCCATCTTTTTCCGGAACGTGATAGCGGATGGAAAGACCCGCGCTCTCTTCCCCGCCGATGGCGATGCGGTCCGCCTTGATCAGCTCGCCAATATACTTGAAACCCACAGGAGTCTCGTGCAACTCCACTCCATGATGCTCCGCCAGAGCGTTGATCATATTCGTCGTAGTCACAGATTTTGCCACGCCATTTTTCCAGCCGCGCGTCTCGACCAGGTAATCGAACAGTACAGCAATAACATAATTGGGTTGAATAAAAGTTCCATCTGCATCGACAATGCCGAACCGATCAGCATCACCGTCTGTGGCGATCCCAATCTGCGCGCCTGTGGCCTTCATCTTCTCCCGCAAATCGTTGAGCAGGTGACCGTCCGGCTCGGGAGCATGGCCGCCAAATAGCACGTCGCGTGCGTCGTGTACGGTCGCAACTTCAATACCGCTTTCCCGCAGCAGGTGATCAGGATATCCGCGCGCGGCGCCCCAAAGCGGGTCATAGCAAATCTTGAGTCCGGCTTTCCGGATGAGATTCAAATCGACAATTTCCTTCACCCGGGCGAGATACGCGGAACGCGGATCGATGAATTCAGGTTTTTGCGCAGAAGCCGCGGCAGAGTGATCGCCGTTTGCGGGAATCAGCGCCTCGATTTTTTTTGTCACATCCGGCAAAGCGGGAGCGCCATCAGGAGTTGAAAATTTGATGCCATTGTATTCCGCCGGATTGTGAGAAGCGGTGAAATTGATTGCGCCATCAGCCTTGAGTCTGATCACTTCAAATGCGATAGCCGGCGTAGGCGCGGGCTCAGCAATGACCAGCGGCTGGATGCCCGATTGCGACAGAATCTGGGCTGTAATCTCGACAAAGCGCTCGCCCATGTAGCGGGGATCGCGGCCCACGATCACTCGTGCGCCTTCCGCTTTTTGCGTGACAACATAGCGCGCAATTCCGGTCACAGCACGGCGGATGTTGTGCACCGTGAACTCGTCGGCAATGATCGCCCGCCACCCGGAAGTGCCGAATTTAATTTGTGTGGTCATTGCAAAATCCGCTATAGAAACGCCGCACTACGGACAAAACTCAAAATACTAATTTACCGTAAAGGTCGGAAGCTCGACTGGACTCTGTAAGATGCTAGCCTTGCTCAACAAGTAGCTTTTGCACTCGTGATACGCTGCTGGCTATGAGTGAAGCGCGTATTGTATTGACGACCACTGGATCACGCGACGAAGCCGCCAAAATCGCCCATGCCCTGGTCGAGCGCCGGCTGGCAGCCTGCGTGAACATCGTCTCCCAGATTGAGTCAGTTTATCGCTGGCAAGACAAAGTTGAGACCGCCACAGAATGCCTTCTCATTATTAAAACTCAGGCAGCAGCCTTCGAGCGCGTCCGCGATGCCATCAAAGAGCTTCACTCGTACGATCTGCCCGAATGCGTGATGCTGGAAATTGCCGCGGGCAGTAGTGCGTATCTGCATTGGATTCGGGACAACACCAACTGACACTCCGGTTTTCTGTTGTCAGTGTAATCAATGGTGAGGTTGTGGTTTCCTTCCTTGTATATTCAGCCGCACATAATCCAGCGTGAAATGCGGATCATCTTTCGCAGCCTGCTCTGCGATGGGATCGAGAAAACGGTCCTGCAATTCCGCTGGCAGCCGGTCCATATACGGCCCCAGCGTGATGGTGGCGCAAAAAGCGCGAAATGTTTGCTCATCAGTCAAGGTCGCCGGCGCTTCTTCCAGCCCGGTGTGAATTTCCTTGAAGCCGGCGCGCTGCAGTCTTTCCGCCGTGACTTCCGGAGTCGCGTAGTTCCACACTTTCTTCCAATTCTCAAAAAACGGCGCAAACTCCGGCAGTGCTGCGGCGCGCTCCGTTCGCTCACGCAACCTCTTCAGGTTTGGCCCGCCGCCGCACTGTGCCAGCAGCAACCCTCCCGGCCGCAACGCGCGAAACAAGTTGGCAAACAGCCGGTCGTGGTCACTGATCCAGTGAAAGACAGCAGTGCTGAAGATCACATCGAAGACCTGATCCATCGCGAGATCCAATAGATCAAGCTGTTCTACGCTGACGCGTTCCCCGAACGGCGCCACGCTTTTGCGCGCTTCGCTCACCATGTTTTGCGACGCATCAACGCCCGTCACCGTCGCCTGCGGAAATACTTTCAGAAGCTCCGCCGTTACGCGCCCGCTGCCGCAGCCCGCATCCAGAATGTGCTCGTTGCCTTTCAGCGGAAAGGCCGCAAGTTTTTTCAGGACCTTGAGCCCCCAGCCGAACTGCGGGTCAGAAAGGCGATGGTAATCGCCCGATCTCCATTCCCTGGTCATGACTTTTGAAGTATTTCACGTCCCAACAAAAAGCTTTGAAACACAGAGGAACAGGGTAAGCAGAGGAGATTGGAGGCGCAGGAATGGAACGATAGAATTTACCCTCAGACCCCTTCCTTCTGTCTCTGAAATTTACTTTCCCTTTTTACCTCCGGATTCGTCGTGGTTGGTTTTGGCCTTGTTTTTGATGTTTCTAACCGCTGTCGCCTTCCTCTTTTTATCCCTCTGCTTCCTCTGTTCCTCTGTGTTTCAAGGTGTTGGGTCAAATCGCCGCCAGCGCCTGGTCCAGATCAGCAATCAGATCGTCCGCATCCTCAATTCCCACCGACAGTCGAACCATGCCATCGGTCAGCCCAATCTGCTTCCGGCCTTCTTCACCCAGCGCAGCGTGGGTCATGGTGGCAGGATGAGAAATCAGCGTCTCCACGCCGCCCAGTGATTCGCCCAGAGAGCAAACGCGCACTTTGCGCAGCATTTTTTGTGCGTTATTAAACGAACCGGTTTCAATGGTGATCATGGAGCCGAAGCCGGTCATCTGTCGTTTGGCCAGCTCAAATTGCGGGTGCTCTTTCAGGCCCGGATATAAAACTTTTTTTACTTTGGGATGGTTTTGCAGAAACGCCGCAATGGCCCTGCCATTTTCGTCGTGCTGCTCCATGCGCACGGCCAGGCTCTTCACGCCACGCAGCACCAGCCAGCACTCAAATGGAGACATAATCGCTCCCGCGGCCTTCTGCATGAACGCAAGTTTTTCCGCATGGTGAGGCTTGGTACCGACAATGACTCCGCCCAGCCCATCACTGTGTCCGTTTAGGAATTTTGTGGTCGAGTGCATCACCATGTCAGCGCCCAGCTCCAGGGGCCGCTGAAAGTACGGCGACATGAAAGTGTTGTCAACAACCAGCTCTGCGCCACCCGCATGAGCGATCTCAGCCACTTTTTTGATGTCGGTGAGAACCATCAGGGGGTTAGTAGGGGTTTCAATCCAGACAATCCGCGTGTTCCTGCGCAAAGCTTTCTTCACCGCTGATGGATCAGAAGTATCAACGTAAGAGATGGCAACGCCATAGTTTGCTACCACCTCGTTAAAAAGACGCGGCACACCGCCGTAAGCATTATGTCCGCAGATCAGATGATCGCCCTGCTTCAGGAAGCATTGCGTGACCGCGGTAACAGCAGCCATGCCGCTGGCAAAGACATGCGATGATGACCCACCCTCCAGCGCCGCCAGATTCTGCTCCAGGCGCGTGCGCGTTGGGTTGGAGACGCGAGCGTATTCGTAGCCTTTATGTTTGCCGATCTCCTCCTGAACGTAGGTGGAGGTGGCAAAGATCGGCACTGTCACCGCTCCGGTGGAAGGATCCGGCTCCTGCCCTACATGAATCGCCTTGGTAGCAAACCCTGGTTCTTTCTTTTTCATAAAAGTTTTTAAAATTTATTTTTTTGGCAACATGCTATCTCGATAGTCGAGATTGATTTTTATCTTCCAATAATCCAATTACCAACTTACCCAATTACAAAATTCTTCAGCGCCACCATACCTGCGGCAACCACGACAGAAAAATCATTCCGATAATGACCGCTTACACGCTACGGTCCGCCTTCAAAAATTCTCTTTGACATATAACGTTCCGACAAATCGGGGATCACCGTCACAACACGCTTGCCTTCGCCCAGCTTCTCTGCGACACGCAGGGCCGCATACACGTTAGCGCCGGCGCTCGAACCGCCCAGGACACCCTCTTTGCGCGCCAGCCGCGCCACCGTTTCAAAAGCGTCTTTATCGCTGACCATAATGATTTCATCGGTCACACTGGCGTCAAAAGTCTTGGGAATAAAGCTGGCGCCAATGCCTTCCACCTTGTGCTCTCCCGGCGGGCCGCCGCCGAGAACCGATCCCTGGGTTTCTACGGCGACACAATGAACGTGTGGCAAGTGCTTTTTCATGAACCGGGCAACGCCGGTAAATGTCCCTCCGGTACCGACCCCGATGACAATGGCATCGAGCTTGCCTTCCATCTGATCAAAAATCTCTTGCGCCGTCGTCTCGTAATGAAAATCCGGATTGGCCGGATTTTCGAATTGCAATGCGACAAACGAACCGGGAATGCCGGCGGCAATTTCTTTGGCTCTTCGTATCGCACCCTTCATGCCTTCTGCATCCGGAGTGCGGATGACCTCAGCGCCAAGCCCATGCATGACTTTCACTTTTTCCTCAGAAAATTTTTCCGGCACGCAGACAATCACGTGGTAGCCGCGATTCACTCCTATCAGCGCCAACCCAATCCCTGTGTTCCCTGCCGTGGCTTCAACGATCGTGCCACCGAGCCGCAAGCGTCCTTCTTCTTCCGCGCGCCGGATCATTCCAATGGCTGCGCGGTCTTTCACACTGCCTCCCGGATTCAGGTATTCGAGCTTGGCGTAGAGATCGGCTGCGCCCGGAGGCGTGATCCTCCGCATATGCAGCATGGGCGTCCGCCCCACCACTTCAATGATGTTCTCTGCCACTCGCAGATCTGTCATAGCAAACTTTCAAGAGTAACACGGAGAAGAAGCAGTCAGCACTCAGCAATCAGCATTCAGCCAAGGCAGCAGTTATCCGAAATGCCAGAGTCTTAAAAAGGACGGAGAGACAAAAATACGCACCCAATTAAGGGCGTGTTATTTGTTCGTCGCTGATGTGTTCTGCTCACTCACGAAGTAACCGCTCTTGGTGCGCGCCCGCAAGTCACTGTTGGAGTGGCGCACCACGACTTTAATGCGCCGATAGCCCGTAGGTTGCTCACTCGGCTTGTATGTTAGGCTGTACTGATTGCGGATGTCGCGGGCTACAGCTTGGCTGATAGCATCCACTTCTTCGAGATTCCTGGGGAAGAAAGCTACGCCGCCGGTCTGCAATGAAAGAGCTTCCAGCGCGCGTTTGGCCCGATGCTGCTTCCCTTCCAAGCCCAGAATGCCGATCGTGTAAATCATTGGGCCATTTTCATCCTGAACTGCCCGAATCGCTTGCTCGAGAGAGTTGCGGCTTTCATTGTCTTCGCCGTCCGTGACCACCAGTAGGACTCTTTTGTCCCGTTTTGCCGCCTTGGCCAGGTGATCGGAAGCAGCGATCACACCGTCATACAGGGCCGTCCCGCCTCGCGAATCCAGCCGCTCGAGAGCTTCATGCATGAGGTTGAGATCCCGTGTGAAATCCTGGTCCAGGTATGCGTCATCGCTGAAGTTTACGATGAATACTTCGTCGTTTGGATTGCTTGCTTTGATAAGATTCAAGACCGCAATGCTCACTTTCTGTCTCTTCTCTCTCATGGAGCCGGAATTGTCTACCAGAACCCCGATCGAGACTGGTACATCTTCCCGATTAAATTTGATGATTTCCTGCGCCTGATCGTTTTCAAAGACCGTAAAGTCAGTCGATTTCAAGTTAGCAACCGGATGCTGTCTTTCATCCACGACTGTGACTGGGAGCGTGACGTTTGTCACCACTCTTCTGATCTTGGGAATCTCTCCCTTTTTCATAACTTCGCCCACGACGCGGTTTTCATCGCCGGCAGCGCCAGAGTCGACTGCCGTAGCAGGGCGCGCCCATACTGGTAGAGCCGGATCAGACGCATCTATGTCAGGTGGCAAGGGTGTCGCTTGGATCCTCTGGTTCTGGACTGTCTGGTTCTGGGTGGTTTGTGAGCAGCCGAAAGCGTTGTTTGTCAGAACAAGGTACACCAGGAAGCAAGAAACAAGAATGAAGAATTTATTATGCTGTCGCACGGTCCCCTCGATCAGACAGGAAGCTGGCGCGGCCAGTCTAGCATCAGATATCACGCCAGGAATCATCTCTGCTCTTGTTGGTTGGAAGCAGGGGAAGCACATGCGGGTTGTGCAGCTCTCCCCAGAGCCGAAGGCCTGTCTTTCGGGAAAGAACGGGTTCAAATCGCCCGATCAAGAGCCTACTACTTGTTCACTGCCGACGCCCTCTGTTCTCCGGCGAAGTAGCCGTTCTTGGTGCGAACGGTCAAGTCTCTATAGCCGGAAGCATGGGCTTCAACTTTGATGGAACGAAACTCGCCCGGCTTTGGAGGATCGCTGGGCTTATACACGATGGTGTACTGATTGCGAATGTCGCGCGCCACCTGCTGGCTGATCGTTTCCACTTCATCCAGGTTCCTGGGGAAGAATGCTACACCGCCCGTCTGGAACGAAAGGGCTTCCAACGCGCGCTTGGCCCGATGCTGCTTCCCTTCCGTGCCCAGAATGCCGATGGTATAAATCATCGGTCCGTTCTCATCCTGCACGGCGCGAATGGCCTGCTCCAGAGAGTCGCGGCTTTCGTTGTCTTCGCCATCGGTCACCACCAGCAGGACTTTTTTGTCCCGTTTTGCCGCTTTGGCCAGATGATCAGAAGACGCGATCACTGCGTCATAGAGAGCCGTCCCGCCGCGTGAGTCCAGGCGATCCAGGGCTTCATGCATGGAGCCGAGATTGTTGGTGAAATCCTGATCGAGAAAGGGCTCATCGTTAAAATTCACGATAAATACTTCATCGCCGGGATTGCTGGCCTTGATCAGGTTCAACACAGCAGCACTTACCTTTTGCCGCTTCTCCCGCATGGACCCGGAGTTATCCACCAGAATGCCAATCGAGACCGGAACGTCTTCGCGCGTAACGTTGATGATCGACTGGGGTTCGCCTTTTTCGTAAACCACGAAATTGCGGATATTGAGGTCTGTAACCAAATGCCGCTTATCATCCATCACCACTACAGGCAGAAAGACGTTTTCTACCTGTGTTCTCATTACATAGCCACGATCCCCTTTGACCACCTGACCCACCCGGCCTTGCGTTTGCTGGTTAGGTGGAACGTTCGGATTGGAAGGAACGTTCGCGTTATTCGCACTGGAATTAGCCGGCGGCGTAGCGTTTGCATTCTTGCTGCTGGGCGGAGGAGTAGCCGGGCGCATCCACACAGGCAATGCCGGATCAGACGGATCAACGTCGGACGGCAATGGGGTTGGCTGGATGCCCGGGTTCTGCTGCGACTGGCTCTGCTGGGTTGGGGGAAGAGCAAAAGCGCTCCCCGCCAGCAGACCAAAAACCAAAAAGCAGAAAAGGACAGTAAAAACTGGTCTATTGTGCAGGTGCATAGTATCCCGTTTTGGCGAAAACATTGAGATGCGGCAATCCTTTGGGCGGAATCAGCTTTACCTTGATTTTACGCCAATGACCATCTCTGGTCTTGTTGGTTGGACGGTAGCCGAGCACATATTGGTTGCGCAGCTCTACTCCAATCTTTGTCGCCACATCGGCCAATTCATTGGGATCTCTAACTGTAAACATCCGGCCGCCAGTCACTTCCGTTACGTCACCCAGCAGGGTAGGCCCGTTAATTTCTTCCGGCTGCACGGGATTGACGGTGAACAGGCCAATGGCATAAATCTGCACGTCGGCCTCTTTGACTCCGGATTTGATTTCGTTTTCCGTGTAGCGGCTGTGATTGTCGCCGCCATCAGAAATAATCAGCAGGGCCTTCTTGGGATTATGAGCGTCCTTCATCTTTGCCAGGCCCATGTAGATAGCATCAAGCAGCGCGGTCCGGCCGCGCGGCACCGTAAACACCAGCTTGCCTTGAATGTCTTCGACTGAAGTCGTGAAGTCCGACGCCAGCTCAGGACGGTCATTGAACGTGATCATGAAAAACTCGTCCTGCGGATTCGCCGTCTTGAAGAATTCCACCACCGCTTCTCGCGCCTTCGTGATCTTCTCCGTCATGCTGCCGCTCATGTCGAAAATCACGCCCAGGGAGATCGGAGCATCTTCGCTGGAGAAGTGCGCCACCTCCTGGACCTGGCTCCCTTCCATAACGGCGAAGTTCTCTTTTTCCAGTCCGGTCACAATGCGGTTCCAGTCGTCCGTCACAGTCACACTGACCAACACCAAATCCACGTCTTTCTTGATCGGCTTGCCGGCTGGACGCAAAGTCATCCCGGCTGGGACATCCGGAGTAGCATTTGCATTTTTCGCGGAATCTGTCGCAGGAGGCGCTGTCTTTTCTCGCGGCTCAATGTGGACATTCTCATCTTGAGCAAAGGCGTTGGCAGGCAGTATCCAGAACAGTAACGCTGCCATGAGGATCGGCAGCATCCGCACGCTAGAGAAGCTAAACGGCCCGGGGGAACGGGTGAGCCCATACCCGCCTTCAAAGCGCGACATATGGAAACCTCAATATATTTATGGCGATGTTATCACAGTGGCACGCGACTTTCACACGTTCTTAGACGCCAAACGGGCCAAGGCAGTTACATCTATTTCCGCGCTCAGTCAGCAGTATCTAAGATGTGAAAATGTCGGCAACTGGTTTTCTTTTGCTCTTGATAGAATTGCTGCCAGGCCCCTCTTTCAATGGCAGAAATCGTTCCCTTTCAAGCACTGCGCTATGACCCGCACCAGCTGAAGCTGGAGGACGTGGTCACTCAACCCTATGACAAAATCACCCCGGAGATGCAGAACCGGTATTACGACCTTAGCCCGCATAACCTCGTCAGAATCATCCTGGGCCGCCGGTTTGAGACTGATGCTCCCGGCTTCAATGTCTATACCCGGGCAGCAGAGTACCTGCACGATTGGCGCGCTGGCGGCATTTTGAAGCAGGATCCTGAGCCATCAATCTACTTCTACTCACAAGCCTTCACCATCCCGGGCTCCCGCAATCTGGCCGAACGCCGAGGCTTCATCGCCCTGGGCAGAATTCATGACTACGCTGATAAGGTCGTCTTTCGCCATGAACAGACCCACACCAAACCTCGGGCAGACCGGCTGGAATTGTTGCGCCACACCAGGGCGCACTTTGGTCAGCTTTTCATGCTTTATAACGATCCGGAAGCTGAGATCGAGCGCCTCCTGGAGACCGACGAAGAGCCGGATATCGCCGTCCTGGACGAATATGAAGTCCTTCATCGTGTCTGGCGCATCCCCGATCCAGGAACCATCCAGAAGATTCAGCAGCGCATGTGTGAGAAGAACCTGCTGATCGCGGACGGGCATCACCGCTATGAAACCGCTCTTGCCTATCGTGATGAATGCCGCGCCAGGGCAGCCACAGCGGGCCCCAACGCTTCCAGCGAATTCGCGATGATGACCTTCATTCGCATGGAGAGTCCCGGGCTGGTCATTCTTCCTACTCACCGGATCGTCCACGGGCTGCCGAATTTTGAGAGCGACCGGCTGCTGGAAAATGCCGGCCATTTTTTCGATGTTCGGCGCATTGACCAGCGTACGGAAAGCCGCAGCGCGACCACAATTCTGGAAGAGGCCGGCCAGGATGGCACGGCTTTTGTAGCGGTCATGCGCCAGGGGGCACATCTGATGCGGGCCAAAAAGCGCGCCATGCAGGATGCCCTCAGCAGCCTCTCAGAGCGGCAGCGCAATCTGGATGTCGTGCAGTTGCACCGGGTCATGCTGGAACGCGTGATGGGAATCTCTGAAGAGGCGATTCGCAATCAGGAGAACGTCAAGTATGAGCGCGATGCCGCGGAAGCGATTTCCTCGGTGCGGCAGGGCGCCAATGTCGCCTTTCTTATGAACCCTGCCCGCATGGACCAAGTGCGCGATATTGCGTTTTCCGGCGAAGTACTGCCGCAGAAAACAACAGATTTTTATCCCAAACTCCTGAGCGGACTGACCATCTATGCGCTGGAATAAATTTGCGCATCCCGCGTCACGAACGGCGATTGTGTTTTGCGCTTTGTTGCTCTTCGCGGCCGGTCCACGACGGCAGCTTCCCCAGGAATCCCAGCCTGCCCCCGAGATCAATCAAGCTCATTCCACTGCAACTCCTTTCGTGATGATTGATCCCGGACACGGAGGAGACGATAACGGAGCGGTCCTGAGCGACAAGTTGCTTGAAAAAGATCTCACGCTGGCGCTGGCCCGCCGCCTGAAAGCCGAGTTGCAGGAGAAAGGCATAACGGCCCGTCTGTTGCGTGATGCCGACGTGACTCTCAGCCTGGAGCAGCGGGCTGAAACTGCCAACGAACAGCATGCAGCACTCTATGTTGTGTTGCATGCCGGCATGCCGGGCCGCGGGATCCGCGTGTACTCTCCAGCCAATGTGTCTCCCGGAGTTGCTGCTGCCGGAAAGTTCCTCCCCTGGGACAACGCCCAGGCCAACTACCTTTCGCGCAGCCAGGCACTGGCAACGGCGGTGGCCGGTGCGCTTGCCAGGAAAAATCTGACTGTCAGTACTCTGAGCACTCCCTTGCGGCCGCTGAACAATATCAACGCTCCCGCCATTGCGGTGGAGTTGGCAATTGATCCCGCCGATCTTCAGGACATTGTGGGACAGAAATTCCAAACAGCAGTGGCTTCGGGGATCGCGGCGGAGATCGCGCAGCAGCGCAGCCAGTGGGAAAAGCAGCCATGATTCCAAGGCATTTTCAAATCACGATTGCGCTTCTTCTCGCTGCCATCCTCATCAGTGGCTTCTATATCATCAGGCTTACGCATAAGGAGCAGGCCAAGAGCCTGCCGCGTATGGAAGAAAAGCTCACCGCGCCCACCATCTCCGCGCGACCGGAGCATATCCAGGTGCTGGTCGCATATGATGAGGACCGCGCATTGCGCTGGCGGGAAGCTACGGTCACGCTCCCGAATGAGCGCAATCTACGGGCACGCGAAGTGCTGCGCGCGGTTCTAGCTGAGTACCTGCAACACCCTTCACCCCATCCGCTGGGAAAGGGAGCGGACATCAAAGACGTTTACATGATCAACAATGAGACCGTTCTGATCGATACTACGGCCCAATTTGCCGATTCGCATCCTTCCGGCATCCTGCTGGAAGAGATGACGATCTGCTCATTGATCGAGACTCTGACCGCCAACGTGCCGGGCATCACAAAAATAAAGTTTGTGGTCGATGGGCAGGAACGCGACACCCTGGCAGGGCATGTCGATTTGATGTCCTTCTATCAAAGCTCCGCCGTGCATGAGCTGGCCCGGGAGTTTCAATAGATGTCCCCTGTAATCGGAGTATTCGACTCTGGCTTCGGCGGCCTCACGGTTTTGCGCGAATTGTTGCAAGTCCTGCCCGGAGCGGATTACCTGTATTTTGGCGACACTGCGCGCCTGCCCTACGGTTCAAAGTCCGTGCATACGGTCGCGAAGTACGCCATTTCCAGCACACGCTTTCTCGAGCAGCGTGGCGCCGAGTTGCTGGTAATTGCATGCAACACCGCCACTGCGCTGGCGCTGGACGAAATTCGGGCCGCCGCTGCCGTGCCGGTGATCGGCGTGATTGAACCGGGAGCAGCGCGGGCGGCGCAGATCGCAAAATCAAAGAAAGTCGCGGTCATCGCGACCGAAGCGACGATTGCCAGCCATGCGTACCACAAAGCGCTGGCCCGGCGTGGCATCACCGCCGTGGAAAAAGCCTGCCCGCTGCTCGTTCCGCTGGTGGAAGAAGGATGGGTGGAGCATCCCGTCACCGAGCAGGTGGCCCACGTTTATCTGGATGAAGTTTTCCAAAATGGAACCAGTGACGCGGATGTTCTACTGCTCGGCTGCACGCATTATCCTTTGATCCGGCCCCTGTTGCGGCGTGTAGCTCCGGCAGAGGTGCAGATCGTCGATTCCGCCGAGAGCACCGCACAGGAAGTAGCACAGCAGATGAAAAATTGCGCCAGTGGAAACATCGGCTCTGTCCGCTGCTATGCAACGGATTCGGTAGAAAAATTCCGCCGTCTAGGTGGCCGTTTTCTCGGCCGCGCATTGAACGAAGTTGAGTTGGTCGACATCGAAACCTGAGCTTGAGAGGCAAACACTCTTAACTGCGAGTCATTCCGAACGCGCGTAAAGCTCGCGCGCGCATTCTTCAGCGCCGGGGTCCCCAGCACGCGCGGTCTTTTGGTTTTGCGCGTGTTGGGGTGGAGGGCGCGAGTACCCGGGGCCCCCAATCACGCGGGGTTCTGCGCGTGTTGGGGTGGAAGTAGCGCGGAGGAATCTGCTCCGCTGCATTCGAAGACTAGAAGGCTGCGTGCGCCGCATGTATGCGGTCCTCATATGCCTAGGCTCAAACTGTATTGTCTTTTCCAGACTTTCGCTTTGCTGCTTCCGCGCGCCAGACGACAAAGCAGTTTCTTTTCCCTTACATTGCTGTAACAATGGAGAGCTTGTTCGGGTTTCAAATTACCCAATTACCAGATTACGCAATTACCAATCCACCATGATCTACCGCTCCGACAACCGCTCTGCCGACCAGATGCGTCCCGTCAACATCGTTCCCGACTTCATCACCACGGCGGAAGGTTCCGCACTGATCGAAATCGGCAACACGCGCGTGATCTGCACGGCGTCCATCGACGAGACAGTGCCTGCGTTCCTCAAGGGTGCAGGCAAAGGATGGATCACCGCCGAGTACAGCCTGCTGCCTCGCTCCACTCTCACACGCACACCACGCGAGTCAGCTCGTGGCCGCATCAGCGGCCGCACCCATGAGATCCAGCGCCTGATTGGACGCGCACTGCGCGCCGTCATTGATCTGGAGAAACTCGGCGAGCGTACTATCACCCTGGACTGCGATGTGATTCAGGCCGACGGCGGCACGCGCACCGCCTCGATTACCGGCGCCTTTATCGCCCTGGGACTCGCCCTGGAGCGCCTGGTTGAAGCCGGGACCCTGACCGCAGCGCCCATTCGCGATTTTGTTGCCGCCATCAGTGTCGGCATAGTGGACGGCGCTATTCTTCTCGACCTCGCTTATGAAGAAGACTCACGCGCGGAAGTTGATCTGAACTTTGTCATGACCGGCGGGCACAAGATCGTGGAGGTCCAGGCAACAGCCGAACAGCATCCTTTCGACGAAGCACAACTCAAAAAAATGATGGATCTGGCCGCCAAAGGAATCGAGTCTCTGATCGCCAAGCAGCGCACCATCCTGCAAAAACTTCCATTGCTGCAGTGAGAATTCAAAACCAAGTTCCTCAACACAGAGGAAAGGTGGAAACAGAGGACATTAGGAGATTCACTGTGACCTCCCGCGCTTCCTCGGCCTTAGGTTTTGTTTTTCTTTTGACCTTGCTTTTGCTCTTGCTTCTCTAAAATTTACAGCTTTCCTCTTCTCATTCCTCTGTTATGCCTCTGTTCCCTCTGTGTTGAAGATCTTGCATTTGGTTTTGCTTTCCCATCCCAAAGCTTTTCTCCGAGTAAACTCCGTGTCGTGTAGCCTGTCCTCGAGGCGAGCTTGCGAAGCCGAAGGATGACTCCGTGGTGATCTCTTGATTTACAATTAGCAAATCGCGGAGGCCATCATGAAACTTACTCCAGGAAAACTCGCCGGCATGCAAGCCGTTTCCAACTCCCGTGGCGTGATCGCCGCGGCCGCCATGGACCAGCGTGGATCGTTGCAAAAAGCTCTGGCCAAAGAACGCGGCAGCGAAATCACCTCCTCCATGATGGAAGAATTCAAATCCATCGTCACAGAAGTTTTGACTTCTTATGCCAGCGCGATTCTGCTCGACCCGGAATTCGGTCTGCCTGCCTCCCGCAAGCGAGCTTCGAATGCCGGCCTGCTTCTGGCCTACGAGAAAACCGGCTACGACAAAACCGGTCCGGGCCGCATGCCTGATCTTCTCGACAACTGGTCGGTCCGCCGTCTGAAGGAAGCAGGCGCGGACTGCATCAAAGTCCTGCTGTATTACACCCCCACCGATGGCAATGCGATCAACGATAAGAAACACGCATGGGTGGAGCGTATCGGCGATGAATGCCGCAGCAACGATATTCCTTTCTTTCTCGAGTTTGTCGGATACGAAGAAGGAATCGACGAGAAGGGCCTGGAGTTTGCCCGCAAAAAACCCGAGATCGTCAGGGAATCTATGGCTGAATTTACCAAGCCTCAATATGGCGTGGACATAATGAAAGTGGAAGTGCCGATCAACATGAAATTTGTCGAAGGCACTAAATCTTTTGGCGGACAGAAGGCATATTCCAAAGAAGAAGCCATGGAGCATTTCCGGCGCGCAGCCTCGGTTGCGACCAAGCCATTTATTTATCTTTCCGCCGGGGTGAGCAACGCCGAATTCAACGAGTCGCTTGCTTTGGCAGCCGAAGCCAGAGTGAAATTCAATGGCGTGCTCTGCGGTCGCGCCACCTGGAAAGACGGCATTCCGGTTTATGCCAAACAGGGTGCAAAAGGTTTCGAAGAATGGCTCAAGACTGAAGGGGTAAAGAACATTCAGAACGTGAACGAAAGATTGAAAGCCGCCACGCCCTGGCACTCAATCTACGAAGTGCCCGAACCCGCACTACAAAGCGCGTAAGCAACCCAGATCCCAACCGCCTGTCATCCTGAAGCCGCTTTTAAGCGGCTGAAGGATCCCGAAGATTCGTCCGGTGCCATGCCGCATCAGGGTATTCTCGTCATGCTCTATCGTGCGGAGAAACCTTGCGTTTGTTCAATCCAAAATCTGAAATCAAAATTCTGAAATAGCTGTATTTGCGTCCTTCGCGTCCTTTGCGGTTAAATCTCCTGTCAGTCAAGGAGGCCGCAAATGGCCCTGCCTGGATTCGTCAACTCCCTCAACCCGCAAAACAAACGTCCTCTCGCGCTCATCACCGGAGCCTCCAGCGGGATTGGCTACGACCTGGCACAGATCATGGCTGCCGATTTCGATCTCATCCTCACCGCGCGCAATCAGAAAAAGCTGGAAGAGCTGGCGCAGCAGCTCGAATCGCGACATGGCGGCCATGTGCACGTGGTCCCTGCCGACCTGGCAAAACCGCAAGCGCCCACCGAGATATTCGCTGAGATTGCTCGCCGCGGTTTGCAGGTGGACGCATTGATCAACAATGCCGGCTTCGGCACCTACGGCCAATTCAAGTCGACCAAGCTGGAGGAACAACTGGAGATGCTCCAGGTCAATATGACGGCGCTCACTCATCTCACCAGGCTGGCGCTGCCGGGAATGCTGGAACGGAAACACGGCCGCATCATGAACGTCGCTTCTACCGCAGGCTTCCAGCCCGGCCCGCTGATGGCCGTCTACTACGCCACCAAGGCGTATGTCATTTCCTTCTCTGAAGCCATCGCCAACGAATTGAAAGGCAGCGGCGTGACCGTGACCTGCCTCTGCCCCGGCCCCACAGAAACCGAGTTTGCCGCGCGTGCCAATATGGAAAAGTCGCGCCTGTTCATGCTGGGCCGCATGCGCTCACCTGATGTAGCCATGGCCGGCTACAAAGGCATGATGAAGGGCAAAAGACTGGTGATTCCCGGCGTGATGAACAAAGTAGTAATGGAATCCGTGCGCTTCACTCCGCGCAAGCTGGTGACAGCCATCGCCGGCAATATGAATGCCGGATCGTAACTTTCTCGACGAGCAGCGAGCAAAGCGAATTCGATCTGCGCTAATCGATGTAATCAGCGGCCAGATTTTGGCATTGGTCTTTGCATTGCCTGTTGCCTACGCAGTTGCCGTTGCTCTCTCTTACTTCGACTCCTGACTTCTGTTTTTCTGTAACCTGTCCCCTGTAACCTGTCACCTAATTTGCTATTGCCTGTTGCCTGTGGCCTGTTGCCTGAACTCTCATCCCCGTCCGACAAACGGCATCTTTGTGGCCATTACCGTCATAAATAACACATTGGCATCCAACGGCAGGCTCGCCATGTATAAGACCGCCCTGGCAACATCGGTCACATCCATCCGAGGTTCAGGCGCCAGCGTGCCATCAGCTTGTGGGACACCTACTGCCATGCGCTCGGTCAGTTCGGTGACTGCATTGCCAATGTCGATTTGCCCGCACGCAATGTCATACTTGCGGCCATCGAGCGCGATACATTTTGTCAGTCCTGTGATCGCGTGCTTGGTTGCCGTGTAAGGCGCTGAATCAGGCCGGGGCGCGTGGGCCGAGATTGAGCCGTTGTTGATAATCCGTCCACCTCGTGGTTTTTGTGCCTTCATCAATCTGATTGCTTCCTGCGCGCAGATAAACGCTCCAGTAAGGTTAACGCCCAGAACCGCTGTCCAGTCTTCGTATGCGAGGTCT
>DATDNH010000228.1:0-3929 GCA_036518395.1 Candidatus Angelobacter sp.
CCGTGGATGACGAGTGTTTGAATTGTCGTCCTCTTTTTTCCTTCCACGCGCGCAATCGCGCACTGGAGGATTTTGTTTGGTATTACAACCATCAGCGACCGCATCTCAGCCTGGGTGGTCTGGCTCCGGTTCAACGCCGAAACCTTTACTTCCAACAGGCTCGTGCGTAACTTATGTCCTGGTACATCACAGCTAATTACTAAGAGCTGCCTTTCAAGTATCAGCGTATCAACCGGTCATGCAGTTCTCAACCGTCGCTTTTACCCGTCACTAGCTCCTGCTTGCCTTCGTGTCCTTTGTGGTTAAAAGTGATTGGTCTTGGTTCTGGCCTGGCAGGCTAGAAGTTGATTTTCTCCTGTATTTACGCGGCTGGTATCAACGTATCAACCGCTCGTGCAGTTTCCAAATTGTCGGGTCTAGTCGCCATTAGCCAACTGATTTCTCTATGGCTTATCTATCTCCAGGCTCTCGCGCTTTTTCAGCCGGTTGGCTTCTATAAGTTTCTTGTAAGCGGCCAGAGCGCTTCCGGCTTCCTCTTCGCGGCCGGCGCGACGATACGCCTGACTCAGTTGAAAGTACACAGCATCGTGCTCGGGAGCGAGTTTCCTGGCTGTTTCCAGGTTCTCGATGGCGCCGGCTGTGTCTTCCTGCTGTAAGAGTGCGCGTCCCAATTCGAAATAACCCAGTTCATAATCCGGAACGGCCTTAACTACCTGTTGCAAAAGGGCAACCGAGTCTGCCACCTGTCCCTGGGAAAGCAGCGTATAGCCAAGATGGTACATGGCACGCGGATCGCCTGGATGAATCTCGAGTTCGGCGCGAAATTCCCGCGCGGCAGAGTCAAAATCGCTCTGATGGAGATAAACGAGGCCGGCATAATAATGAGCTTCCGGAAGCCTGGGGTCGAGCCGCAAAGCGCTGCTGAACTCGTTAATGGCGTTGGAATAATCCTTCTGTTGCGCGTAGGCCTTCCCCAGCAGTAAATGGACTTGAGGATTATTGCCGCTGTGTTCCAGTAATCGTCGAAAGATGACAGCCGCGGTCTGTGATTGATGCACCTGGACCAAAGCTGTGCCCCAGGCAAGGAGCAGCCCAGGATCGTCAGGCGGATGACCGAGCATTGGCTGCAGCACGTCAACTACTTTGGGATAGTTCTCCAGAATGGAATAGCTCAAGCCAAGAATTTGGCGGACAAAGGAGTCGTCAGGATGGGCTCGAAGCTGGCGCTCAAGAGGCGGAACAGCTTCCTTATAGAGTTCGGCGCGAAAGCTGGCCAGTCCCCAGTTGCGGTCCAGACCGGCGAGATCCGGCTTCCATTTGGAAGCCTGCCGGAAAAACTCCGCCGCCTGGAGAAAATTCGAGTCTTTTGCGCGCATCACTCCCAGATCGTTATAGGAACTGCCAAGAATTTCACCGACAAAGGAACGATATTGCCTGATGGCTTCCGTTTCTTTCTGCGCCGCGGGATGGCTGGCCACGGGATTGGCAGGCAAGCTCTGCTGGACCATGGTCCGGGCGCCTTGTTTCTCCTCCGGAGAACCGGCATCAAGAATGTCAGCAACACGATCGGAAACGCGGCTTCCCCGGTCATCGTCCGGACTCTTCTTCTCGTCGAAGATGTGTTTGACGTCATATTTGAATTTGGTTTCCCGGAACTGCTGGGAGCGCATGAGGGCTTTTCTGGCCTCCTCCTCGCGTCCCAGACGGCGCAAATTCTGGCCGAGCAGGTAGTATGCGCGGCTGGCCTCTCGCAGCTTGTCATCCGGCGGATCACCCGTCATGCTCACGTATTTCTGGAGAACATTGACTGCAGCCTGGGTGCGATTCGTCGCTGCGTAGGTTTCGCCCAGATAAAGATATGTCGAGCTCTCCTGCGGATGCAGGCGCGCGGCACGAAGAAGAGCAATCTCTGCGGCAGGAAAATCCCGCAACTCCACGTCTGCGATCCCGAGAAGTTCCTGTACCTGATACTCATCGGGGTGCAGTTTAAGTTCTTTTTCGAATTCTGTGCGCGCCTGCGGGTACCCTTCTTCCTGATAGTGCTCGAGATAGGCGTACCCCAGAAAGCCGTGGGCCCGAGGATACGCCGGGTCGAGCTTGATCACCTGACGAAATTCTGCAATGGCCTGCTCGGGGACCCTGGTGACGAGATAAGCGCGACCAAACAGCATGTGGAGCGCCGCCGATTCTCCCATCTTCAACTCAAGCTGATGGAACCACGCGGAAGCCTCCGGAAACTTCTTCGCCGTCAGGTAGGCAATTCCAAGGAAATAGCCGCTCTCAAAATTGTCCGCGAGATCTACGGAGGTCTTTAGTTCCTGTATGGCACGATCTGAATCCCCGACGAAAACGTAGACTCTTCCGAGGAGTCCGTGTGCCTGCGCGTTGTGTGGTTCTTTCTCTAAAACTGTTTTGAGCAGCGCCTCCGCTTTAGCAGCTTCCTGCTTGCGGAACCAGACGCCGGCGGTATCGAGCTGCGTTTCTGTGTCGTCCGGCTTTAATCGCAGCGCGGACTCGAGATCGGCGGCGGCCTGATCAGTCTGTCCCAGGGAGAGCGCCAGGTGCGCGATCTGGCGCAACCCGAGCACGATGGTCTGAATGTAATGATTTTCCGCTGAGGCAAGATCGCCAGCAGCGAGGGAAGCTTTGGCTGCGCCAAATTCTGATTGGAGGGCTTTTGCGGGGTTGTTGTCGGCTGTCTGACTGACAGCACAGGCCACAGTCAAAGCGATAAACAAACTGAAAGCTACCGTAATACGTTCCAATTTGCAGAGTCGAAGGCCATGAGCTCGAAGGTGAACAGCTTTGCAAGAACTCCCGGACATTGCATCGCTACTGCAGACATTCTCGGGGTCCTTCGACTCGTCCTTGCTCTCCCGCTGAGCGGGATCGCTCGGCCTTCGCTCAGGATGACACCAGTTTGGGGGCATGGCATGCTGCAATTCTTAGCGACCGCCGCTCGGTGCTCCGTGTGCCGTCGCTGGAGGGGGCAGCGGCTTTTTGTCCTGGATGCCTTTTCCTTCAACCACGGTATAAATGTAGTCGGCCGCAATATCCTGGAGCTGCTCAACATTACCATTCGGCCAGCGAATCTGGACTGATTCGATTTTGCTGGCGGTTCCCAGACCGAAATGCAGACGCAAATCATTTTGTGACAGGTAGCTGCCTCCTCCGCGCACCTCGCTGAATTGCTGGACGCCGGCGGCCTTGATCGTCACACGAGCGCCAATCGCAGCGCGGTTGCTTTTTGTTCCGACCAGCTTGAACAAGACGCGGTGAAATCCGTCTGCATTCATGTTCCTGAGCAGCGAAGGCGGCTCGCCGACATTTAAGAGAGCGACGTCGACGTTTCCAGTGTTAAAGATATCGCCAAAGGCAGCGCCTCGCCGGGAATGAACAGGCAGGGCCGCCAGCCCGGACTCTTTGGATACCTCATCAAACGTGCCATCACGATTATTGCGATGAAGCAGGAGCGGCTCGCGATAGCGAGGTCCCGTGTCCAGCGTGTCGATCTGCGGATATACATGGCCATTGGCGACAAGAAGATCCAGCCAGGTATCGTTGTCCATGTCAAAGAATGCCGTACCCCAGCCGACGTAAGGATACCCGGGCTGGCCCACTCCGGAAGTCCAGCTCACATCATCAAAACCTTTCGTTCCCAGGTTGCGATACAGCGAGTTGGGTTGCTCTTCAAAGTGGGTGACAAAAAAGCTCAAGCGACCGCTGTGGTCGTAGTCGCCAAAATCGACCCCCATGTTCCCCAATTCCAGGCCCTCACCACTCAGAGCGACCCCTGACAGCAATCCGACATCAGTAAAGGTGCCATTGTGGTTGTTGTGATAGAGATAGTTGGGAACCGAGTCATTGGCGACCAGCAGATCGGGCCAGCCATCATCATCGTAATCAACCCACATCACGCCGAGGCCGTA
>DATDNH010000229.1:0-4862 GCA_036518395.1 Candidatus Angelobacter sp.
GTAATTACTCCGCGCTGGCTCTATGTTCTGGCGGCAGCGACACCGTCATCATTCGGCGACCCAGTCATCTGTGATGAGACCCTGGAGCATTTGGACCCGCTGAACATTGCGGCTGGTGACGTGGTTGGAATAGGAATTCACACCGGTAATGCCTTGCGTGGCTATTGGCTCGGCCGCAAAGCGCGCGAACGGGGTGCGACCGTAATCTTTGGCGGCATTCATGCCACTCTGTACCCGGAGGAGGCATTCGAGCGCGGAGGAGCACATGCCGTAGTAAAAGGCGATGGCGACTGCGCATGGGGAGAGGCACTCACTGATTGCCGCGATGGTACTTTGAAACGAATCTATGAAGGCGGCAGAGTGAGCGCTGAACAATTCAAGTCCGCGCGCTGGGAGCTGTTGCCGCAGGGCCGCTACATGTGGGCGTCGGTGCAGACGGTACGAGGATGTCCGAAACATTGCTCGTTCTGCTCGGTATGGCGGACAGATGGCCAGAAACCCAGGCAAAGGGCATCAGACGCAGTGGTCGAAGAGATTGTCGAGCTGCGAAGGCTTGGTTACCGCTTCATCGCCCTTGCCGACGATAATTTTTACCCGGTCTCGCTCTCTGATATCCAACTGGCTGAACGGCAACACAACCTTCGGCGACTCGCGGAGTTGAAGGCAATTCGCAGCGAGCGTTTTGAGCTGATGTCGCAGTTGGCAAGGCTACCCAAAGACATGATTTTCTTTACCCAGATAACCATGGAGGCAGGGGAAGATCCTCAGTTTCTTGACGCCATGCGCGCCGCGAATATCAAGGGCGCGTTGGTGGGAGTGGAAGCCGTTACTCCCGAGGGGCTGAAGGCCGTCTATAAAGACTTTAACTGTTCCGGAGAGAAGCTGATCGGACGCTTGCAGCAATTCAGGAATCACGGCATACATGTTCTGGGTTCGTTCATTTTTGGATTACCGTCCGACCAGCCGGAGACATTTGCCGCGACCCTCAGCGTCGCGCATAGAGCAGGCCTGACCTTTGCGCAGTTCGTCATGCTTACTCCCTTTCCGGGCACCGTGGATTTCGAGCGATGGGAAAAAGCACAACCGAAAGAGACGCAAGTACACGCAGTGCCCATCACCCGCTATTGGCTCACGCCTCCTGAAGTAAGGCCGAAGATGTTCATGCCGCATCCGATCATGAGTTCTGAAGAAATGCGACGGCGAACACAATGGGTTTGGGACAACTTTTACAGTATCGCGTCCATTTGGAAGCGCTCTCGCTGTACACCTTCCATGAAGGCGCGGCTGGCATTCATTTTCATTTCCAAGCTGTACCGGCAAATGTATGCCACCACGGGTATCGCCACTGATAGCGCGCGCCGTAACAAGGCCAGCGCCTGGGCGCGTTGGCTGGCTAAGCCCTGCCGCCGCCTGTTTATCGCTAGGCCCATGCCTGAACTGCAAATGCCGAACCCGGTTCCATCACAATCCCCAAGAACCTGGACCATGGGAGAAAACATGAATGACTAAGATTGAATTTACCGCCCGAGACACGGCAGAGGGCAGAGAATTCGTTTGCGGGCGCTGTTCCGGGCAGGTAATCAAGCTGGAGGAAAAGCAATACGCCCGGCAACATCCATACGTGATGCAATGCAAGAAATGCGGTCTGGTGTCCGGCGGCTGGGGGACGACGGAAGAGCGAGATCAGTTTCTGAGGGAGATGCCCTCCTCATCAATTTGAAGTCCGCTTCAAAGCTTATTTTTTGAGAGCAGGGGCTGGAATGGTGTCAGCTTCTGATTGGGTCAGCCGGGAATGGTCGCAATACCCGTAACCTGTGAGGCATGCGGTGTAGTTGCGCTGGTGCTCCGCGGCTGCCAACGCGCCGGTTTCCGACTCAGTGAGCCTGGAGTAGTCGCAGGATGCTCCGCCCCGCTTGCACTCGGCCAGATTGCGTTGCCGCTCGGCAAGAGCGACAGCGACGCTCTCCGCCTGGGTCAGTGTGGAATGGTTGCAAGGCACCCAGCCTCCATTGCAGTTGGAAAGGTTGCGTTGACGTTCGGCGGCGGCCACTTCATTCGTTTCCCGTGGGGTGAGCGCGGAGCGGTCACATGATTCAAAATCGTAAGTGCAGTCAGAGAGATTGCGCTGATGCTGGGCAGTCGCCACTTCCTTTGCTTCCGCCGGACTCAGTTTGGAACGGTCGCAGGACTTTGCGCCATAGGTACAATCGGAAAGGTTGCGCTGGCCCTCAGCGACAGCCACTGCGATCGCTTCAGAGTGGGTCAACTTAGAGTGGTCGCAGAATCCCCATCCGTCCGTGCAGTCGGAGAGATTGCGCTGGTGGTTGGCCAGCGCCAACGCGCGGGCTTCATCGAGTGTCAGCATGGAAAGATCGCAGGATGCCCATCCGTTCCGGCAATCTGTGACGTTCCGCCGGTGCTCGGCACGCGCCACATCACTGGCTTCCGCCTGGGTCAGCATGGAGCGATCGCACAGACTCATGCCCTGTTCGCAGGCCGAGAGGTTCCAGTCATGGTCAGATGATTGCGCAAATACCGGAACATGCGCGAGACTGAGTGCCACCGCCCCAGCCCAAAGACATTTTGTCATTCTGGCTGTCATATTTCTCCCACTCCCCAGTGTTGTCGAGTACGCGGGCACGGGACCGCCGCACCGGTCGGCTTTCCTCACCAATAATAAGATCGTGCTTCAGTCAACTCAAACCGACGCCGGCACATTCGCTGTGTTTTCCCCAGTATGTTCCGCCGGCCGGGCAATCTCCCGCAGGGCTCGGTTGATGCTCTCACTAAAATGCTTGGGAGCTATATGGAGGCGATGTGAAGACACCGAGGTCACTCGGCAAAGCAGAAAACGGTTACTGACTTGTTTTGATGCAGCAAATACATCTTGAGAGCGCATGTTTAAGCGTCCTATTCTTAGTTCTCACCCCGATTTATGGGACACTATCGCACCGCCTCTCCACGAAGGAAAGGCGGTGCAAAGGATCAAGCGACTTCACTAACCGGAGGGGCAACCGCCGCAGCGGCTGGCACAGCGGGACGGGTCTGGTGGAGCGTCGAAGAAAGGACCTCAGTGCTGCCGACCTTCGGGGTCCCTTCGATCACCTTTTCGAGCATCTTCAGTACATCTTTGTAGCCATTGGCGCCATAAGCTTCGGCATCCTGTTTGTTGTCCCAGAGGCTGATTGCCAGCACGTCTGGGCTGCCGGCAGTCGAAAAAACGATCTCATCCTTGAAACCCCGCTGCTTGCGCAGCAGTGGAATCACGCTCTGCTCTAATGTCTTGGTAAACTCAGCGACTGTGTTGGGCTTCAAATGGATAGAAATTTTGCGTGCGAACATGATTAACCTCCCGGTTATCGGTGGGCTAAGATGAGAAAACTTCAGAGGAGGCTGACTTAGTTCAGAGACTTCTGAAAAGTGAGGAAGGATGCTCGCTCAATTTGGACGTTACGCTGATTCGACGCCCATGTCAAGCTGGTCCAATACCGTTCCAATTTGGCCCGTGCACCTGGTGCAACAACAGGAGGTCTACTAGTCAGTTGCGTTTTTAGGGGCTCTGAATCAACAGTTTGGCGATTTGACCAAGCCTGTCAAGACGAATCCAGAAAGGCGGTGCTTTAGCACGCAATCAATAACGCGCAAATCCACCATCTCGCTAGCATTTCTATTCGATTGAAATCTTCCGCAAAAGTTTGAAGTCGCTGAGCAGTTTTCCCGTGCCCAGCACCACGCTGGCCAGAGGATCATCGGCGATGGAGACCGTCAACCCGGTCTCTTCGCGGATGCGTTTGTCCAGGTTCTTCAACAACGCGCCTCCGCCGGTCAGCACGATTCCGTGATCGCTGATGTCGGCGCTCAACTCTGGCGGCGTGCGTTCCAGCGCCACGCGAATGGCGTTCATGATGGTGCTGATGCATTCGCTGAGCGCTTCCCTGATCTCGCTGTCGTCAATGGTAATGGCCTTGGGCATACCCTCAATCAGGTTGCGACCCTTGATTTCCATGGTCAGCGGCTTGTCCAGCGGATAGGCAGAACCAATTTCAATTTTGATCTGCTCCGCCGTGCGCTCCCCAATCAGCAGATTGTATTTGCGCTTCAGATAATTCATGATGGCTTCGTCCATCTGATTGCCGGCCATCCGCACCGAACGGGAGTAAACAATGCCGCTCAGGGAAATCACGGCGATGTCCGCGGTGCCGCCGCCGATGTCCACCACCATGTTACCGCCGGGCTCGGCAATCGGGAGTCCGGCCCCGATGGCCGCCACCATGGCCTGCTCCACCAGGTGCACCTCGCTGGCCTTGGCGCGATACGCTGAGTCCATGACTGCGCGTTTCTCCACCTGCGTAATCTCAGAAGGCACACCAATCACAATGCGGGGATGCACCAGCATCTTGCGGTTGTGCGCTTTCTGAATGAAATAATTCAGCATTTTTTCTGTGACCTTGAAATCGGCGATGACACCATCTTTCATGGGCTTGATGGCCACAATATGTCCGGGCGTGCGGCCCAGCATCTCTTTGGCTTCTTTGCCCACCGCTTCCACTTCTCCGGTGTTTTTGTTGATGGCCACAATGGAAGGCTCGTTCACCACAATGCCTTTTCCTTTGGCATAGACCAGCGTGTTGGCTGTGCCCAGGTCAATGGCAAGATCGCTGGAAAACATACTGAAGAGCGAGCGCAGATTATGAATCCGCGAACTCTCTGACTTAGACACGAACTTCCTTTTTGACATCGAAAACGGTACCTCATTGTAAACCGGTCCGCTGCTTGCAGGCTTGCGAGTATACGAGTACGATTTTCATCCTGGGCACTTTTCACGATCTGCCATCCGCACCAGCACTGCCGAAGTCCGCGTT
>DATDNH010000230.1:0-4144 GCA_036518395.1 Candidatus Angelobacter sp.
GCAGGCTTGTTGGTGGCTACGCCGAATGGTTTGACGAGCAGTTGCGGCGGATCGGCCTCTGCGGGGCAGGGTGGCAGCAGCATCAGCCTGACGGGCGGAAGCATCGCGGTGAACAGCTCCTGCACGCTGGCGGTGAATGTGACAGGCGGAGCTGCCGGGTCGTTCACAAATACTTCGGGAGCCGTGTCGTCAACCAACGGTGGGACGGGGAACACGGCGAGTGACACGCTGACGGTGGTAGCGCCGCCAACGATCGCCAAGGCATTCAATCCCACTTCGATTCCATTGAACGGGACGAGCACGCTGACGTTCACGATAACCAATCCTGCGGCCAACACGGTGGCTGAGAGCGGAGTGGCTTTCGGCGACACGTTGCCGACAGGACTGGTGGTAACGACACCGAACGGTTTGACGAGCAGTTGCGCCGGAACGGCGTCGGCAACGTCGGGCGGTACCAGCGTCAGCCTGACCGGCGGGACTGTTGCGGTGAACAGCACCTGCACAGTGGTAGTGAATGTGACTGGGACAGCTTCCGGTCAGTACACCAACACTTCAGGGGCAGTGAGTTCGACGAACGGTGGTACGGGGAATACGGCGACGGCGAACCTGACAGTAGCCAGTCCGCCAAGCATCAGCAAGGCCTTTGGCGCGGCTACGATTCATTTGAACGGGACCACATCGCTGACCTTCAACATCACTAATCCGAACACAATCACGCTCACGGGGATTGCCTTTACAGACAGTCTGCCGGCGGGCCTGGTAGTGGCTTCTCCAGCGAACTTGAACAATACCTGCGGCGGAACCGCAACTGCAGGAAGCGGGTCGGGTTCCGTGAGCTTGTCAGGAGGGACGCTGGCGGCGAGCGCAAGCTGCACGGTATCAGTGAATGTACAGGGCACGACAGCGGGACCGAAGAATAACAGCGTGACCGTGACGTCCACCGAAGGCGGAACGGGCAACACTGCGACTGCTTCCATCACTGTGCTGGCGCCGCCGACGATCAGCAAGGGCTTTGGCGCGGCCAGTATTCCCCTCAACGGATCAACCAGTCTGAGCTTCACCATCCAAAACCCGAACACTGCCAATGGATTGACGGGCATCGCATTCAGTGACACGTTGCCTTCCGGCCTGGTGGTCTCGACGCCGAATGGATTGACCGGCTCTTGCGGAGGCGGGACGATCACGGCAACGCAGGGAACGGGTGTGATCAGCCTGAGTGGCGGAACCCTGGCCGCGAATGGTTCCTGCACATTCAGCGTGAACGTGACCGGCACCGCCGCGGGAACGCAGAACAACACCACGAGTGTGGTCACATCCAATGAAGGAGGTAGTGGAACGGCCGCTTCAGCCAGCATTATTGTCGTGGCCCCGCCGTCCATCGCCAAGGTGTTCACCCCTAACGCGATTGCTTTGAATGCCACCACCTCGTTGGGCTTCACCATCACGAATCCGGCAGCCAATTCGGTGGCGTTGACTGGGGTCGGATTCACGGATGCATTGCCGAGTGGTCTGACGGTGGCCAATGGCAGTAGCACAGTCTGCGGAGGGACCTTGACCACCAGTGGCGGAAATACAATTTCGCTTTCTGGAGCTACTGTCGCCGTGAACGGTGCCTGCTCCTTCAATGTGACCGTGACCGGTACTCAGGCTGGCAACTACACCAACACGACCGGGAATGTTACCTCAGGTAATGGAGGCACGGGTAATACTGCCACAGCTAACCTCGCAGTGTCCTCGCTGCAGATCACTCCCACCACGGTTAACTTCGGAGATGTTGATTCAGATCAGGCAGTCACCGCAGTAGTTACCATCACTAACACCGGCAGCACGACGTTGCCGCTCAGCATTTCCCTTACGCCAGGTACAGGAACTAGTGCCAACAACTTCTCTTTTGTGAATAATTGCCCTCCCAACTTGAAGGCACATATGTCCTGTACGGTCAATGTAACCTTTACCGCGCCGCATGTTACCAGTGCCGCGCAATTAGGCGTTTCAACGGCCACACTGAATGTCACCAGCGGCAGCTTTACGCAACCAGTCGCACTCTCGGCGAACGTCATTGATCCCGAACCTCAGTTCACTCCCGGTTCGTTGAGTTTCGGAAGCCAAACCGTTAACACCAGTACGACGTTGACACTAACACTAACGAACGTAGGCCTGTCGGCTCTCAACATCACGGGCTTCACCATCACCGGGAATCAACCAGGTGATTTCGCTTTCCAAAGCTTCTGTCCGGCCTCGTTGGCGCCCGGCAACAGCTGCAACATTAACGTTACGTTCACGCCCACGAAGACGGGCAATCGTGACGCAAAATTGAACTTGCTATCTAACGATGAACCGGAGTTTGTGCCTATACAGGGCACAGGTAGTTAGAAGGCGGACATTTCCTTGCGACGCGGCGTCCCTTTCCCGAAGTGGCGCCCGTCGCAACACTTTGCTTTCTCCTTCACGGTCAGATCTCTTCTCCTCCGAAAGATAATCCGAGTGGATTCAGGTAAAACCCTCCGCCATGCCTCAATGCGTGATCGTGCCGCTCATGGATGTATTAAAGAATTTCCACCGTGGTGTAATCAACGGTAAAGGCTCAGAAGGGAACTGATGGGTGAGGAATAAGTATCAGGCCGTGGCACCCATAATTGCAAAGCGTGATCCATATCTGATTAAGCTTGAACTAAGGTAAAATTTTTGCGCTTTTCACATTGACACCTTACAGCTACTGAGCAACACTGTTTCTGCTTGTTTCGTTTTGAACTACCCACCATAGCCAGAATGTAGTTTCCAGATTCGATTAATCGTTTTGCCGCGATAGCGGTGAAGTGTGTTCTGCCCTGAGCCTGGCGAGATTGCCCGATTGGAGTGAAATCCGATGTATCCCAAAAAGACCCTTTTGTCTCTGGCTTCTATCGTTATTTTGTGTCTTTCCGTGGCAGCCCTTGGGCAGTCAGTTGGTTCCTCCGCGACTCAACTACAGCGAAGCACTGCGCCTGTACAAAATGTTTCCAGTGGCCCTCGCGTCTGGCTGCAGGAAAACCAGCCTTTGCCGGTGCTGCATCGTGATGCTGCGACGCAATCGCAGGTCGCAATGCAGGGGGCCCAGCCGCTTTCGATGACGTCTGGCGACATCGACGGAGATGGCTTTAAAGATCTGCTGGTGGGCTACAGCACCGCCAACGGCGGCGTCATTGCCATTCACCGCGGAAACATTGATGCTTTTGCCCCGCAGAGCGACACGTCATTTCAGGCCATTGGGCGCGGCGAGTTCCCATCGCCCTTCCATCTGGAGGCACAGACCATCGCGGTGCCGGTGACGCCAGATTTCCTGGCTCTGGGAGATTTCACTGGTCACGGCAATTACGATCTGGCCGTGGCAGCCCAGGGCGGCAATACACTCTATGTTTTCCCAGGAGACGGCCAAGGAAATTTCGGCGCGTCACAAACGGTCAGCCTGCCTGACCGAGTAAGTAGCCTGGCAGCAGGCCAATTTGGCAGCAGCCACACGCCGGTTTTGATCGCCGGGGGTTCCCGGTCGCTCACGGTGTACGTGCCCACATCGCAAGGGCTTTCATCGCTGGCCAGCTATTCCTTGCCTGCTCCGGCGTCGAACATTCTCTTTGGCGAATTTGGTGATTCGGGGCGTGGCATAGCGTTCCTTTCCGGCGGCCAGGTTCAAATTCTGCGCTCTGCCAATATGAAGATCTCAATCGTCGCGCTTCCGGTTTCGGTGCGGGCATTTGCCCTGGGATCATTTATCTGGGACCGCAATGGGGGATCGCAGATTGCATTGGTGGCCCCGGACGGCAGCCTACAGATAGCGGTGCGCAACGACTTTGACCCGCGGGTGTACACGGCGGAGGAATTCCAGACGATCCGACAGGCCAGCCGCAAGCATCAACCAGCGCCTGATTTCGTGCCGGGGAAGACGTTTGCGGCGGGATGGAAGATTGAGGAGAGCTTTTCCGGGGCAGCGGCGCTGGGTCCGAACCAGACACCGCTGATCTTCCGTACGCGCATCTCGATCAACGGCGCGGATGACGTGATGGTATTGAATGCGTTTTCCGGGCAACTGACGCTGGTGTCGCATGCGGACGGACAGCCGGGAGCGCAGACGTATCTTCCCGGGCGGGTATCGCTGCGGCCCTATTCA
>DATDNH010000231.1:0-7162 GCA_036518395.1 Candidatus Angelobacter sp.
GAAGGCGGCAAGCTCATAACTTATTCTGTTAACCCCGATACCTGGTCGGACATCCCGCTCTTTATACGACAAGGCGCAATCATTCCTAATCAAGACGTGCAGCAGTACGACGAGGAGCGGCCTGTAACGCGAATCTATATCGACGTGTTCCCAGCCGCTAAGGAAACAACCTTCACATACTATGACGACGACGGAATGACCTATAGCTACGAAAAGGGAGCCATCTACGAACAACAGTTTTCGGCAAGTGACGATGGAACTTCGGTCCGGTTCGAATCGACTGCGCCAACGGGGACATTCAAACCGGCATTACGTGAATACGAAGTCAGGCTGCACGGCATCCGGGCCCGCAAGCTCACGATTGACAGCGGATACACGACCCGCTCTGCCGATGGTCAACAGCTCCAGAGCCAGAACGCTGAGGGCTGGACACTAGGGACCGACCGCTATGGCGACGTTACCATTGTAAAAATCCTGGCCAATACCGCGAAGCATATCGTCGCGACCCGGTAGCTTCAGGATTCACAGCTACCAAGTTACCGGCTGGAGAAATTGAGAGTGATAGTCCATCGTGTATATTCGCCGGCTTGCGCATCGTTGGGGAAGCGAACTTCGATCAGCTGATGGTCCGGCGTACTTTTGATGATCTGTGCGCCTTCGGCCGAAACGATTTGCGCGCCAAATGAATTCATGTGATACACGCTTCCTGAAAGGCCATTGAGCAGAAGTTGTAACCGCTTATGGTCAGAACTCCAGCTTTCCTCGACAATTCTTAAGTTGCTGCTCCTTTTCCCCAGGTCAGGTAGTTCATCGCCGATGGCTAAGTGAAAATCATCTTTAACAGGAATGTTGATCGAGGCGCGACCCGAAGAAAATCTGGCCAAAACAGTGGGATGCTGGTCGCCGGCTGTCTGTTGGATTTTGATGGATTTACCAATTCTCGCGTGCAGGCTGACGCCGGGTGAAAACGTGAGCGTGCAAATGCGCTCAGACGACGCCCCGGTTTCGTGCAATACAGCCTCAAGAGATTCTTTCGTAGACGTCTTACGATAGTTCAGGTCAACCGTGCTACCGCATGCAGGCACGTTTTTGGCCGACCAGGAATTCCAGCCCGCAGGTGTGTGAGGCGCCACAACAATTTCATTTACGGTGGCTGAACTGGTAACGCCAAGCAGGCCCCGGATGAGCGGGCTTACCATCATTGCGGACGACCAGATCTGATGAGGGCAACTCGCGGGCAGAGGCTCATAGTATGCGCCGGACAGCACTTCTGTCACATGGCCCGGGGAACCATCGAGAGCCAGATGCGCATTTGACTGCAGGTTGGCATAGGCAGCCAGAGGACGATGGTAGACATATTCACCCAGGGAAGCCCATCCCGTAAACAAAGGCCAAACGCTTCCGTAGTGGTAACCCTCAGGATCAAATAAAGGGCTGCGGTTCGAGAGAATGCGCATTCCCCAGTCTGTCGCGTGATCGGCAGCGGCAAGATGATCAATAGTCCCGTTGGCTTTTGCCGCCTCAAAGACTCGAAACCACATTGGCGCTGTGCTCAAAACTGTTGCCACCTCTACGCGCTCATTTTTCTCATTCAAAGCGAAAACCAAACTATGTTGCGGATCAGACCAGAACAACTCATTGATCATCTTCTTGTGCAATTCGTATTTCTGCGTGAGTTGCCGTTCCTGTTCGGCCTTACCAGAGATGCGGGCCAGATTGGCAAGAGCAGCCAGGGCTGCCGTTCCCAGTCCGCTCTGGTAGATTTCGCTTTTCACCGGTAGAAGAGGACCTCCTTCCACCCAGCCGTGTCCGAATTTCCCATTCTGGGGCAGGCCTTGAGGGTCATACGTTGATTTCAAATATTGATAGGCGCGCCAGATGTGGTCCCAATACTGATTCAGGAATGGCAGATCGCCGCTTGACGTCACATAGTCATTCGCGGCGAGGATAAGGAGGGGAGTCGCATCCGCGGAGGCATACGCGTATGGGAAATCCTTAAACCATGGCACCAGTGTTGCCGATTGCGAAACTTCGTGTTCCACTTTCCCGTCTGCGCGCTGATATTTGAAGATGAACTCCAAGGCAGTCCGAGTGGTGGAAAAATCGCCGATAGAATCGAAGGCAAAATCTGTCCAAAGAGAGTCGCGTCCGAAAAACCAGGCAAAGCCCGGCCGCTGACTGAATCCCGATGTGCGGTATCCGGCAACCAGACCACGGCCGAGGAAAGGATTTTCTACCAGACCCTGGTACATGCTGATGCGTGACCAGTCGTAAGCTGACTGCAGCTTCGCATCAGGCAGCTCTAATGACACCGTGCGTTTAAGAAAATTCTTGTAGTAATCAGTGGCCGATTCCTGGAGCTGCCTTGAATTGTCGATGAGATGCCGATAACGCATCTCGGCTTCCGCGCGACCATTGACCGCGCCGGCCACATATATATATTGAGTTTTATGCCCGTTCTCGACCGGCTGGAGCAGAAGGGTGTTCAAATCGCTTCTGATCGCATTCGACAGGACCTCAAGCCGATGCTCTTCCGCTGATGGTGACCCGATAATTCCCGCATATTTGTTCCCCTGGTGTCCCAGGACGAAAACACCCAGTCTGTTATCCCAATCTATAAAAGTTCCGCCGATAGCGGCAGGCCACATCAGTTGGAAATCGCGCACAAACTCGGCTTCAATTTGCAGCGGCGAAAGCGTGTCAATATCCAGCCTGATAATGGCGCCCGGCTCTTCCGGGGGCACTAACAGTGTTTCGCGCACAGTCCATGCGGCGGAGGCATAAACAATGGTCGTACTCTCAGGGTGCACAATCAATTCACGTGCCGTTGCTTCCGCCGGCAGTACCTGGTTGTTGATATGGAAGCGCAGAGTGAAATCCCGGAACAGCTTCAACGGGTAAACCCAAGCCTCTAACCGTCCGGCCTCAGTTCCCAGCAGAGCCGCCTTGGAACCGGTTGCATCGACAAACTCCCCGGAGCGAACGAGACGCTTTAGTTCAAGGCCCTCATCAGCTTGGGTATCCGATTTCTGAGCCAGGGCTGTTCCGGAGAAACAAGCAAGTGCAAGGACGAGAACACTAATAAGAGAACAGCGAGAGCCAGGGGCTTTTCTCATGACCAGCGGTCGTGAAACTCGAATCTACGAAACTTGAGAATCGTAGCACGCGCATTGTCAGCCATGCTTCGCACGCGCCGTGGGATCCCGCAGTCACTTAGCGTCCCCGTAATCATTCTGTCGTTGGTGCGTTGGTTCAAGAACTTGCCTCTGAATCGGCAGCGCTTTATAGTCATCCGCACCAAAAACTGAATTGTTCCTTCGGAGGTACTTGCGATGGAAGTCCGTTTGCGCCGTGTACCGAATTTCTGTATCTATTGGCCTTTGACGATCATGACTCTGGGCCTGTTCGCCTTGCTTAAATCCATGGGGGAGCGCCACTTCATTCAGCAGATGGATGAGGCGGGTGTTGTCACGCGCGGGGGAACACGGATCAACTGGAACGAATTCACCAACATCGAGCGTTGGCAAGCAAAAATGTCGCGTTCCGCCTCCGCGCCCGCGTTGTCGGATGAATATCTGCTGAAATCATCCAGGGGAAAAGTCTCGCTGCCGCTCTGGCGAGCCGAGAATGCTCAGGAAGCCAGAGATTATTTGTTCAAACATCTGCCACCCAGCTTGCTGCAGGGCCGTTAGGCCACTCAAGAACAACCCTTCATCATCTTGTGGTGCTAAAATCTGTGCCGAATCGGGGTTCACCTCCATGAAAACCCATCTTCGGTTCTGTCTTCTGCTCTGTAGCCTGGTTATCTGCGCGTCCGCCGACACGCCGCAGTGGGTGGAAATTCGCTCGCCTCATTTCTCGGTCGTAACCGACGCGGGCGAAAAACGCGGCCGCGAAGTCGCATTGCGCTTTGAGCAGATGCGCGCTGTTTTCGGCAAGCTCATGGCAAAGGCCAAAGTGAATTTGCCAATTCCACTTGAGATTGTCGCCTTCCGCAACAGCAAAGAGTTCAAGCAGTTTGTACCCCTATGGCACGGTAAACCCACTCAGCTGGCCGGATTGTTTCAACCGGGTGAAGACCGCTGTTTCATCATGCTCGACCTGTCGGTGGAGAATTCGTTTCAGGTGGTATTCCATGAATATGCGCATCAGCTTCTGAACGGAAATGTTTCCCAGGCCACCGATCCCTGGTTCGACGAAGGCTTTGCTGAATTTTTTTCCACCATTGAAGTTGATGCCAAGGAGGCCCGGGTCGGCAAAGCCTCAGAAAACGCTTACCAAGTTTTGCAGCAGAACAGCAAGTTAAAGATCATTGACCTGTTCCGCGTTCGGCATAATTCCGCAGCGTATAACGAGAGCGACCGCAGAGGCGTCTTCTATGCCGAATCAAATATGCTGGTGCACTACCTTTACGACAACCAGCTTGTCCCAAAAGCCGCGCTCTATTTCGATCTGGAGAGGACCGGAAATGTCTCTGTCGAAGATGCGATCCAGAAAGCTTTTGGAATGACTTCCGCACAATTGGACAAGGTGTTGAGCAATTACGTGAGCAGCGGGAAATCCAAGTATTTCGTAATTCCCACTCCGCCAGACATCGTCAGCACAGGCTACACTACAACTCCCTTCAGCGCGGCAGACGCGAGCGCACTCATGGCAGATATGCATCTGCATTCTCCTGATTATCAGGACAAAGCCATCTCTGAATTTCAGGAAATTCTAAAAACCGATCCGGACAACGCCGCGGCGTGCCGTGGACTCGGCTACGCTTACCTGCGCAAGCACCAGTACGGCGAAGCCGGCGAATATTTCCGCAAAGCGGCCAAGCTGGACTCCAAAGATCCGCGCGTCCACTACTACTCCGCCATGCTGATGAGCCGGGAAGGAAGTTTCGCCAGTCGCGCTGACCTGCCGTCTGTAATCAAAGAACTCGAGACAGCGATTGCACTCGATCCGAACTTTGCTGATCCTTACTCAATGCTTGGTTTCGCGCTTGCTTACAGTGGCGACGCCGCGAAAGGACTGGAGGCCATGCAGAAAGCTGTTTCGTTGAGTCCACGCAATGAGAGTTATCAATTCAACCTGGCCCAGATCTACATGATGAATCGGCAATTCGATCAGGGCATTGCAATTCTGCGTGCGCTCGAAAAGACCCAGAATCCGCAACTCGCTGCTCGTGTGCAGCATTCCCTGGAACAAGCAGAGGGGATGAAGGAAACCCTTCAGACGGCGAATCAGCGTGGAAGCACAGTAATCATCCGTCCAAGAGAATCGGACGATGAATCGGGCGGATCAACTCCGCGCCAGGTGAGCACTACCGAAACAGGAGGCCCGATTGAGGTCCATCAGGAAGTGCCTAAGAACATCGTACCCATCAAATTCATACAAGGCACCATCACCAGCGTGGATTGCTCAACCCCACCGTCTGCGATTTTGACAGTGCTCGCAGGAAGCAAAACATGGAAGATGAAAGTTGGCGATATTAATCACATGCTCCTGTTTGGCGCCGACCAGTTTTCCTGCGACTGGAAAAAACGGAAGGCCCTGATCAATTACCGTGAAGCAAGCGCCAATGAAGGAAACGTCGTATCGGTGGAAATTCAGTAAGCTATCTGCAGATTCTCACTTCGGCGGCTTTTGCTTCTGGGCTGCCCAGCATGCCTCCGCTCCCTGGCAGCTTTTGGTTGCGCTCAAAATGTCGTGCAACCGATCTGCATCTGCCTTGGCAAGAGTCGACGCTATGTTCTTGAGTTCCTGGGGGTCATTGGCCAGGTCATAGTAGCCAACTTCGCCATCTTCGTACTCCACGTACAGTGCGCCATCGGTGCGCAGCGCCGCATAGGTTGTTGGATTGGAAGCATGACGTATCGGCGCATCCGGATCGTCGGCTGCATCGGCAGACGGCCGTTTGTGCTCAATCAACGCGCTATGCCGCCAATCCTGGGCGGCATCTTTCTTTCCGTGGAGCAGACTAACCAGACTGTGCCCATCCGGCGCCGTCGGCCCTGATGCCTCCGCGAGTTCCGTGAATGTCGGGCAAAGATCCACATTCTCCACGATCTGATTCACTACCTGGCCCTTCGCCACTCCCGGGCCCACGATCACCAGCGGCACGTGGATGTCAATATCAAATGGCGTCATCTTGCCGGGACGGAGCGAGTAGTCGCCCATGTGCAGCCCGTTGTCCGAACTAAAGACGAGATATGTATTCTCGTCTTCGCCCAGGGCCTTCAGCGTGGCGCGTATCTGCCCGATCATCTGATCAACGGCCTGCACGGCCTGCGCGCGCATGCGGAAGGCCTGATCAATTTTGGCTATGTCCGCGGGGTGAAGCGGCGGAATTTCCTGCAGCCACTTTGGCGCCTGGGCGTCCGGACGCGCGCCGAATGCCGGCGATCGCGGCGCAGTCAAACCGGGAAATTTGTCGGCATCGCGAGGCGCCGGGGTGTACGGCGCGTGCGGCGCAAACGTGGCAATCTCAATGAAAAATGGCCCTTTTGCCGATTTGCGAACAAATGCATCGGCAATTCCCGCCAGCACATCAGTCAAATACTCTTCCGGCTTATTTCCAAAGCGGACGAGCTTTCCATTTTGATTGAGGTTGTAATTAAATTCAGGATACCCGTTGCCTGCAACATCCCATTCATCCCATCCTGGCGGAACTCCGTCTCTGATGGGACGATATCCATTCAGATACTTCCCCAGCATCGCGGTCTTATAACCATTTTTCTGGAGCGCGAGCGCGAAAGTATGCGATTGATTGTCGCGCGCGTTGAATATTTCAAAGCCGCCGTTCGGCGGATTGTTCGTCAGCACGCCAGTATTGTGTGGAAACTTGCCGGTAAAGATCGAAGAGCGCGATGGACAGCACAGTGAATCAGTAACAAAATAATTCGCAAAAGTTGTTCCATCCTTCTGCATTTGCTGTACGTTGGGCATGTACTGCACCAGGTTCACGGCCAGATCGTCAGTAAGAACAAAGATAATGTTGGGCTTCTTCATCGGCTTCGATGACGAGCTCGGCCCCTTCTGCGAGTCCGCGCCGACGAACTGTGGCTTCGCGATAAGCAGCACTGCCAAACAAAGTACAAGCGCATAAAAACACGCGCTATGGATGAATCGTCTGTTCATCAATCTTTCTCCTCAGAGTTTTTCGGGTTGCTGC
>DATDNH010000232.1:0-3382 GCA_036518395.1 Candidatus Angelobacter sp.
ACTGCTTGCTCCGCTTTGACGGTAGGTGAGAGTAAAGGTCCTGCTCACCTGATTTTTGGAGAGGAGGGTTGGAAACAAACATGAGAGCCGAATTACGACCAAAACTTTATCCTGTTCGCCATGCCTGCAAAATTCTGGGCATAAGCTATCCCGCCCTGAAGCAGTGGATCTATAAAGGAAAGATCAAGACTATGAGAACGCCGGGCGGACATCACCGCATACCGGAGAGTGAGATTGATCGTCTGCTGCCGGCCATTCCGGGGGGTGAGCCGGTTGAAAGCCGGAGGCAGAACTTCAGAAAAATCAGTGGTCGCAATCAACTTGTGGGTCGAATCGTCGACCTCAAGATCGAAGGCCTCATGGCCCAGGTGACTCTCTCCATCGCGGGTCAGCGCCTGACCTCCATCATCACGGCCGATGCGGCACGAGAGATGCGCCTCGAAAGCGGACAGATCGCTTCAGTCCTGATCAAATCTACTGAGGTCATGATTATGCGTTAAGGCAAACAGTTGTTATAGCCCATACGAATCATGGAAGGTGAAGAATCCAATTGGCTGTGTTTGAGGGCTGTTGCCAGTTGCCTATTGCCTGCTTTATTCGCGGCTTGAACGCCTCTTCTCGTTCCCTCCCCAGCCCCAGTGGACCATTCGCAAGCCGGCGATCACAAGATTGATTCCCACAATCGTAGGAACAATGAGCGTTCCGTGCCAGTGCCATTCGATCCAGAAGCAGGGCACACCCGCCGCCACCAGGGCCCAGCCCCACCACGCGTGTTTGTGCGGCGTTTTGAGAAATGCCTTGTTCACATAGGTAAAGCACGGCGGCTTGGATTTGCCGGCGTGGTCGTAGATTTCGCAGCGCAGGTTCGAAATCCGCTCTACCTGTGATTCGCAATACGCCTCCGCCTCTTCGATTGAGTCGAACGCCATGCAACTGCTTTCCTCACCGGAGGTTAAGGGAGTGCCATCCGCTTTGGCCTCGATGTCCGTATGGACATTCGTGTGGAACACCACATATTGTCCGGGACGCAGAATCTCAGTCCAGTTGTGGGGCGCCCGCGCGGGGTCGTAGAGCTTGAGCTCCTGCATGGTGGGAAACGATCTCTAGCAGATTTTATCTGGTGAGCCGGGCGTACTGGTACAGTGCGTCGTAAACAGGAAACTGGCGCTGGAGGCGCTCCTCATCGGAAATGCCGAGATTAGCAAAGCCTTCGGCCAGGGCGCGCAGGCCGATCCCTTCCGGCGCGGCGCCTTCTTGTCCTTTCACGTCGGCGGCGCGCACGATCAATGCCAGGCGCTGTAGCGCCGGATCCTCAAGTTTGTAATCTTCGATAATCGCGTCAAAGGTGCAGCGATTGCCGCGATGGTTGAGCTTGATGGCAGCGATGCGTGGCGCATCGTAGGGAATCGCCCTATGTTGTTCTGCGGCTTTGAGCAATTCGCTCTCCGGCACGAACAAAAACTCGGCCTGCGGGTCAACAAAACGCCGGATCAGCCACGGACATGCCACGCGGTCAACTTTTACGTTCTCTCTTGTAATCCATTTCATGGACAATCACCTTTCACGACGAACTCTACCGGCAATCAACTATTATGTTATAAGTATATCATTTAATAGTATGAACATAACATATGCCGGCAGCGCCTGACAATCCTTTGCATCGCGATGGTGTTCTCCTGCTGCGCCGTGCCGACGTGGCTGAGCTGCTCCCCATGGGTGAGTGCATCAATGCGGTGGAGGATGCATTTCGCTGCTACGGCCGGAATGAACTGCCTCCGCCGGGCCTGATGGGCGTGCCTTGCGGGAGTGGTGGATTTCATATCAAAACCGCCATCGTGCCCAGCGACGGACAGACTTACTTTGCTGCCAAGACCAATGCAAATTTTCCGGAAAATCCAAAGCGGTTTTCCCTGCCCTCCATCCAGGGAGTCGTGGTTTTGTTCGACGGAATTAACGGATGTCCCCTGGCGGTCATGGACTCAATTGAAATTACTGTCCGGCGCACGGCCGCCGCCACGGCGGTGGCGGCCAGATACTTGGCTCGAGCCGAATCCCGCGTTGTGACCATCTGCGGGTGCGGCGCGCAGGCAGAAGCGCAGCTCAAGGCTCTGCGTATGGTGCTCCCCATCGAACGCTGCTTCGCCTTTGATATCGATGTCGCACGCGCGGCTGAATTCGCGCGCCGCATCGCGGCACAGGGAGGAGTTGAAACTGAAGTCATTTGCGATCTGCCCAAAGCGCTGGCGAAGAGTGATGTATGCGTTACCTGCACTCCGTCTCGCGAAGCATTCGTTCACTCTGACGACGTTCGACCTGGAACATTCATCGCAGCCGTTGGGGCCGACAATCCTGAAAAACAAGAGATTGATCCTCGTCTGTTGCAGCGCAGTAAAGTCGTCGCGGATGTGCTGGAGCAATGCGCTGCGATTGGTGAACTCCACCATGCTCTCGACGTGGGAATCATGACTCGCGCTGAGGTTCACGCCGAACTCGGCGCAATCGTCGGAGGTTCCGCCGCGGGCCGCGAATCAGCAGACGAGACGACAATCTTTGACAGCACCGGCACAGCGCTGCAAGATGCTGCGGCTGCCGTGGTCATCTATCAGAAAGCATTAAAGAATTGCTCGATACAGCGCTGGATGATAAACAGCCAGTGTTAGCGCCCGGCGTATTTCATCTGGCAGTCACCTTCAAATCATCGAAGTACGTCACAGAATCGGCTTTTGTCCAGAGACCTGTCTTGCCTGCCTCCTTGAAGGTATTGTCGGTGGCCTCAATTTTCTTGGCGCCATCGTAATAGCAGGTGAACTTGTTGCCTCTGGCCTCGACCCGAAGTTCGTGCCACGTTCCGGAAGCGACCTTGAAGTTCGCGCCCGCAAACTGAACGCGCCGGCCTTTCACCACATGATAGAGGCGGTAGTTGTCTTCGAGAGCATTCGCGCGAACGATGTAATAGTTGTTCGCGTCCTTTAAACGAAAGACCAGACCGCCCGCCTGGTCAACACTGCCGGAAACGGCTTTGAATTTCACGCTGATATCCAAATCCTGAAATGCCCCATCATCGGCGATCAACAGGGGAAAGCGGTAATCAGTTTTGTCCGTTGAAGTCTGGGCAACTACATTGGGTTTCGACGGGGCCGTCGGATCCGTCTGCACGGCCCATGTTGGCGGCGGGCCGCCACCAGTCAGCGCGCCATGGAAATGCTCAGGAATCTTGCCCGCAGCATCGGAATCAAAATTGTAGACAAACTGAGCGCCGGCGGCTTGTAGCGGGGCAGGATTCTCGGCTACCGTCGCGGCCGCTGCGCTTCCTTCGCCCCGTTCGTCTTCGTCGTCATCCTCCTGCCAGTATCGGACGATGAAAAATGCTCCCACCGCGAGA
>DATDNH010000233.1:0-3346 GCA_036518395.1 Candidatus Angelobacter sp.
TGTACTGAGGTGCAGTCCAGGGATGTCTTAGTCGTGGGTTGAGTTTCTTTCTGCTTCTGCCCATTCGCGTTTATTCGCGTTTATTCGCGGCCAAACGGTTTTGATCTGCAGCTGATTTTGGTTGTGGCTCCGCTACGTTGGGTGACTGCTCCGGCCTGAATCCTAACCGCACTTCAAACATCTAAACATGCTGCCTGAAGAGGGAAGGAACCCAATGTCACTGCGACCAATTAAACAAATTATTCAACCCAAGCCCACAATCGAGGGAGCCGGCGTAAAGCTCCAGCGCGCCTTCGGCTTCGGCAAGACCAAGGACTTTGATCCCTTTTTGCTGCTGGACGATTTCCGTAACGAACATCCCTCCGATTACCTGGCGGGATTTCCCTGGCATCCACATCGCGGGATCGAGACGATCACCTACGTGCTGGCCGGCTCCGTCGAGCACGGCGACAGTCTGGGCAACAAGGGAAAGATGACCGCCGGTGACGTCCAGTGGATGACCGCCGGAAGCGGCATCCTGCACCAGGAGATGCCCAAGGGCGACCCCAGAGGCCGCATGCACGGATTTCAGCTCTGGGCCAACCTGCCCTCGCATCTGAAGATGACCGATCCGCGTTATCAGGACATTCCGTCCAGCGCCATTCCGGAGGTCACAGATGACGACGGCACCAAAGCGCGCATCATCTGCGGCGAGTTCTGGGGAAAACGAGGTCCGGTGGAAGGCGTTGCGGCAGATCCCAGCTATGTTGACATCTCGGTCCCGCCCAACCAGCGTAAACGGATCAAAGTTGAGACCACGCGCAATGCCTTTGCGTATGTGTTTGCCGGTTCAGGCGCGTTCCGCGATGCCTCGAATCCGCGCGCAGTTTTGACTGAGTCGGCTGTGGATCCGAATGCGCCCGCGAAATACGACGTGAGCAATCACTCGCTGGTTCTGTTCGACCGTGGCGACGAGATTGTGGTTCAGGCGGGCAATGAGGGAATCCGCTTCCTGCTGGTTTCAGGAAAACCAATCGAAGAGCCCGTCGCCTGGTACGGCCCGATTGTCATGAACACTCAGGAGCAGTTGCGGCAGGCCATGACCGAACTGCACGACGGCACTTTCATTAAACATCAGTAATTAATCAGTAATTAAAAGGTAAACGGTGCTCCGCGTGCCGGGGTCTGCGGCACGCGGAGCTTTTGTTTTTTGCGCGTGATGGGCCTCGAAGCGTATCAATGGCGAAATCCCCGGGGCAGATCCCCGCTCCCCCACATTCAGTGATGATTCTGCACTTACCCGTTACTGATCAAATTTGATTCGACGGTTTTGCGAATCGAAGGTCACTACAAAGCCATGAAGGACTTCATATCCAATATTGCCGATCCCAGGCGCGGGACCGGGACGGACGTCACTGAATGCCACCTGGTCCAAATGAATTTTGTAACTTCCCAGCTCTAGATCTCCGGCTACCGTCGCTCTCGAGATGGGAAACTCGCCGCCCGGCGTTCGCGCCTTGCCGGTCTCAACTGGCTCGGACGATAGAGGCAGTTCTTTCAGAAAATGCGTGGGCAGCGTCAGGCCGTAAGCGGAGCCACTATCAACATGCACGCGCCAATCGTGTCCGGCGATGCGGATGGGCACGGTAGGTAATTGATCGTCCTGGCCGTACTCAAAGATGGTCTTTGAGTCAGCCTGGCCGAGCGCACCCTTCTTGATTGAAACCCGTTTGTTGGGATAGTCGAGTTTCAGCAGATAGCCAGGGAAGCTGCCAGCGCTTAGCACGCCACGAGGAGCGTCCGGTTCCTTGAACATCGCCTGTAACGGAGCAGCGATTGCCGTGATCCCTTCAAGTCTTGTGTCCGCGATGCTGGCCGCGGGAACGATAACGATCGTGGGCGCTGGGCTTCCGCTGGCCGACATCACTTGCATTCCCGGCGGCGGGCCGAGCGCAAGCTCACGGGCCAGATCGTCCGCAACTACTGTGATCCCCGCGCCTGTATCCAGAATAAAGCGATAAGGGCCATGCCCGCCGATCATGAGCGAGACCACAGGCCGGCCGCCGAAGTCGAGCATTGGAACAGTCGTTCCTGTTTCGGGAACAACAGCACGCGGCGGCGGAGGCGGATGCGGGCCGCCATGCACTTGTGCAAACGATGGCAGGTACAGAAACCCGGCCAGTAAAAGGACTGCATATGTATTTCGCACGTAACCCACTCCTTCGGCCGTCGCTACAGAGTCACGGTATATAGTACGATTCGCACTATAGTAACATAATGAGTCCCGGATATTTCCTGTGTTATCGTAATATCCGGATGGCTGTGCAGCAAATTTCAAAACGCCGCAGCAAACGAGATGCCCTGAGTGAAATTGAAGCTTGTGTGCTGGGCCTGATCAAGGTGGAGGGCCCGGCGACGCCCTACGCCATTCGCAAGGTCTTTCTGGATTCGCCCAGCCCGCAGTGGAGCGGCAGCGCCGGCACGATTTATCCCCTGATGGAAAGATTACGCAGACGCCGGCTGATACGCTCTGAACACTTTCGCACAGGGAAAAGACACGGGAAGAAGATCTGGCTGACGGCGGCTGGCGCGCGCGCCTTGAAACGATGGCTTGCTACTCCTGTCCCGAATTGGGTGGCAGGCGTGCCGCCCGATCCTCTGCGAACGCGGGTTAGATTCCTGGCTGCATGCTCGCGCAGGATGCAACGCGATTTCCTGGCATCTGCCTACCGGCAGGCCCGGGAACATCTTCGCGCCATCGAGTCCGACTGTAAGCGAAAGCGTAAGGCTCGTCCTGGGTTCGAGTATCTGATGGCGCTAGGTGCATTTTTGTCCATGCAATCCCGTTGTGAATTCTTACGGCAGGCAGCCAGGATGTTAGACATGAGACTGGCTCGTGATGTGGACAAGCGTAAAGGCTGATGTTAGCAACGGATTGCCGCCAATACTGTGTGAGTTCGACAGAATCTGATGTCGTTCTTGCTGTAAAAAGTGGGATTCCAGATGATCTTATGCCGATTAACCCGTCTAACCGGCATGCGTCTCCTGAAGCTTGCGGCCATAGTTTTCCTGTCTGCTGAGTGCACTTGGCCTCAGACAGCTCAGCTCACAACGGCTGGCCAGGTTCTCGATCGTTACAAACAAGCCCTTGGCGGCGAGCAGGCCATCGCGAACGTCCAATCCATAACTGTACGCGGCGAAGTCGAAAGCACCTCAACGCCCGGCAAGGCGACCTTCGTCTACTACGCCAAACCATTCAAGACGCTCTTCAAGGTCACGCGCGCCGATGGCACTCAGATCACCGCGGGATTCGAGGGTAAGGTGTCCTGGACGATTACCCCCAAGGGAGCAGAAATCGACAAAACCA
>DATDNH010000234.1:0-34206 GCA_036518395.1 Candidatus Angelobacter sp.
CCCTTCTGCGAGTCCGCGCCGACGAACTGTGGCTTCGCGATAAGCAGCACTGCCAAACAAAGTACAAGCGCATAAAAACACGCGCTATGGATGAATCGTCTGTTCATCAATCTTTCTCCTCAGAGTTTTTCGGGTTGCTGCTGTTCCGATGACCCGATGACCCGATTCCGTGCCCAAGCGAGGCCGTTTCAAGCGCCAACTTACCATGTGACGACGTTGGGATCACGTGCAAGACTATACTCCTCAGGAGGAGGAACACATGTTTAGAAAAATTGTTTTCACAATAATGGCGTTTTCTCTGTTATCGGCCATGGCGCCCGCGGAAATCGCGGACTCCGGTCCGAACGGCTTCACCATCAAAATCACCGCCTCCATCAATGCACCGCCGGCCGATGTCTACAAAAGACTGATTCTCAACATCGGCGACTGGTGGAGCCCGCTACACACTTTTTCCGGTGATGCACACAATCTATCTATCGAAGAGAAGCCCATGGGTTGTTTTTGTGAAAAGCTCACCAACGGCGGCGCGGTGCGCCACATGGAAGTATTGTTTTACGAACCAGGAAAGAAGCTGCGCATGTCTGGCGCTCTCGGCCCTTTACAGGCGATGGCGGCCGGCGGAACGCTAACTTTCACCTTCACACCGGAGCAAACCGGAACAAAGCTTGAGCTGGTGTATGCCATGGTGGGCTATCAGCCGCAGGGAATGGCTTCCTGGGCCGTGCCCTACAACGCCGTGTATACGGAACAAATCACACGTCTCAAGAATTATGTCGAAACAGGCAATCCTGCCGGCTCAAATAAAGACGAAAAGAAACCATAACCGCCGTGGTCTGCCGCAGGCGCCGCGAAAGGACCCATGATTTACGACGTCTCTGTTCCTATCCTCGATACGATGCCGGTCTGGCCCTCTGATCCGCAGGTAAAACTCACCCCCAAGCCCCACTCCTCTCGCGATAAGAGCCATATTGTTCGAGTCACGGGCATTGAGATCGGTTCTCATACAGGCACGCATATCGATGCTCCTTACCACATGATTGAAGACGGACGGCGTCTCAACCAGATTCCACTTCAAACCTTGATCGGACCCGTGGTTGTTCTGGAAATACCGGGAGTGCGTTCGATCAAGTCTTCCGACCTGGAAAAATTCAACTTGAGCGGCGTTCAACGCATTCTTTTCAAAACTGATAACTCTCAGCATTGGAACGACAGCAAATTCTATGAAGAGTTTGTCTATCTGGAGCCGGAGGCGGCGGAGTTTCTGGTCGAGCGAGACATCAAACTCGTCGGCATCGACTATCTATCCATCGACAAATTCGAATCCGAATCTCATCCCACACGCATTTTGTCCTGCTCAGGCGTAATGTCGTCATCATTGAGGGACTCAATCTGAGCCAGGTGCCGCCGGGGAATTATCACATGACCGCGCTCCCGCTGAATCTGCAAGAACTGGACGGGGCACCTACTCGCGTGGTTCTCACCAGTTTAGGGAATAGGGATTAGGGACTAGGGAATAGAAAAAAGAAGCCTGAAAGCGCCCAAAATCAGAACCTCGCGAGCGGTTGATACGTTGATACCACCCGCATAAATATTGATCAGAACGACGCTCTTGGCTCTTGGCTTTTAGCCCTTGGCTTAACCCAACCCCAAAAGCAAAACCAACACTGTTACCACAGAGGACACAGAGGAACTGACGGATAAAACCGCCACACGGAAAACCTCACCAACAGTTGATACATTGATACCACACGCGTAAATCCGCGCTGAGCGGGATTTCGACTAGCGGCTCATACACCACCAGGGCTCAACATTGATCGAATCATCTCCTAGCTACTAGGGATCCCCCGCTATCGGGATAAACTAAAAAACAAAACTGCGCGAGAATCCGTAACTGCGTAACAACCCGCGTCTTTACTGGCGATTTCTGATTGCTCGGCATGCGTAACAGAAGGCTGACTACCAGCCAAAACCTCGAAGAGCAAAAAATGGGGTGGAATTCCGTAATTCCGTCCAAGTTCATGCATCCATTGAGCTAAGTACGTAACGGAACGTGTTACGGCAGCGCATTCCTGACGTCAGGAGAGCAGGCAACAGGCAATAGGCAACTGGCCACCGCAAAACCTCCAAAAACCAAAACAGGGTCACACGCTGCCAGGGTGCTAGACATCCGCATTTTTATTGGCTGAAACCCCGAGCGGATTGGCTAGCGGAAGCAATTTCCTAGTTCTAGGGAACCAGGCAACAGTCGGACCAAGACCAAAGGCAAAAGCAAATGTGTTTACTAGCTGTTCAAGATGAAAAAGCACCGTTTTGCCGCTCATCCGCTGAACCTATTGGATTCACGGCAGTTAATTGGTAGCGGCACAGGAGCGGGAGCCCTTCTATCCGCTGCTTGCCGCTCCCTCTGATGCCATCGGTTCCAGTTCAGGCACACGTATTGCGCTCAAGCCCTTGCGCTGGCTGAGGCCAGCGCAAGGACACACTTTTTCTGCGACACTCCACCGCCGAGGGCGACGGTCAGAGAGGCAGCACTTGGCAATTAGCAATTGGCAATCAGCAAAAGCTGAAAACCAAGCGGCACAAGTATCCCTGGCGCTCAACGGCATCAAGCCTTTTGAGCGCCTCTTTATTCAATTTTCAAAGATCGAATACAGCAAGCTGGTGGCCCCTGGGGGCACAGCCACCTGAACAGCAGATCCTTCCACGGCACGCCGGGACAGGTCGACTTGCGCTCAGGATTTCGGCTGGCGACTCAACGATCACCCCACCACACGCAAAAACCCGCGTGTGTCGGGGACCCCGACAAACGCCGCCATACCGCCTCAAGAATTACATGGGTCGGAGGGTTTGGGAAGAGGATAGCGTCAAAAGAGCGTCACGATGACAGCCAGTGGCTGTCATTATGCTGTCACTGTTCCAGATAAATCCAATGGGATCAGCTACTTAGACCATATAAAAATGAGCCCGGTTTCGATATTTCAGGTTGATGCGCTTAGACGGTTGGTACGGCGGCAGCTGTGTTCTTAGCTTTTGTCATTTCTGGAGGATTACCCTGCTCTGCGAAACGTTGTCGATTCAGTTCCAGCAGTCGTCTGACTATCTCGTCGTTGGAAATACTTCAGCCGTAAATCGCAGGCATCCGCCAGCAGTGAATGTGTACTCTCTCTTAAGCGAGGTGCTGAATGCTCAACCGACGACTTCGACTGTCTTGGCCTTTGATCCTGATCATCGCGCTGCCCCTGCTGGCGCAGACCCGTGGTGGAGGAGTGACGATTCATTACGCCGTGGCCGGACCGTTCATTGCCTTGATTGCTGGAATCCTGATCCTGATCGTGCCGCGAATCCTGAACTATGTCGTAGCGATTTACCTGATCCTCATTGGGCTGATTGGGATTTTTGGCCGATGAATCCTCCGACTGACAGCTCCAAACTTGGGATTCGGCAGAAGGGGCGAATCGCAAGGCTTCGAGGAGATTTTCCTTGAAGACCGTTCTGGATAACCGATGCCGACAGCTTAGGGATGGAACGACTACTTCGGCATGAACTGGCGTATCAACTCCGGATCTTCGATCTTCCAGTCGTCGGCCAGCAAGTACGCTTTGCGCAAAACCGTCTCTGTGCGATAGTCCAGTTCGATGGGAACGTTCTCGAGTTCCAAAGGCACCGCGGCCAGGAGTTTCTGCGGAATCTTCAACCAGCGCAGACCGGAGTCGGCGACCAGTGCCGCCAACCCCCATCCGAGCGAGATGCGATACCGGCCCAATTGCCCCTGCACCTCAAGATGCAAGGATTCAAGCCGGCATCGGTCCGCAATCGGCGTTCGTGGCAGGACTCGCGCAAGAATATCGGCGCGCAGTAAGATGGCCGCCGAAAGCTCCTGCACGGTGATCCGCTCGCCGGGTACTCCGAGGGTGCCGTCGCCTTCATCGCGCCAGTTCTCGTCCTCGCCGATGGCGCACACCGTGGTGAACAGGTCCACGTCGCGCATTACCTCCGAGTAGAGCATCGCCGGAACTTCGTCCACGGCTATTTCGCGGCCGTCACGATAGAAGCGCACCCGATCCGACTCGACAAACAGGTTGATGCCAAACCCAGATCGTTCTCCCAGACCGGAATCGCGCAGCCTAGCGTCGCGATCCGGCGGCAGGTCCACGTGCACCTGCGCCAGCATGTTCCAATGCGGCAGGTTCCTGGTGGGCACTTTGTGACCGTCGAAAGCGGTTCCCATCAGGCGGTACTCCCATCCGCGTGCGCGGCACAAGCTGGCCAGCTGGTGCTGCCGCAAGTAGATTCCCGCAAAGCGATTAGAATACATCCGCGTCTCGCGTTCGTCCGCGCTCACCTGGTAGAACTCGCGGAATGCCTGGCGGAACGGCTGCCGGATGGCAGCGGAAAAAATGCCCTCGCGCCAACGCTGCACTTCTGCTGCATCCGACGCCAACGGATGCCACAAGCGAATCTTGAACCCATCGTCGGCAAGCGCGCGATCGTCGCCACCGTCCATTCCTCCAAGTCCCAGCGGATTCCCGGCTGCGTCGCATACCTTTCCGTCACGCCAGATTCCGGAGCGCTCCCAACCCTTGGCGTCACTGAACACCCAGATCAGCCTGCGTCCCAGGAAACCGAGCAGCGGGTGCTCGACATAGAATTGGCGCCAGTGCCGCAGCGGAATCGAGCGCGGCGCCAGGAATGACGACTCGAGCCGGAACCGCTGTGCCGCGTATGCCTGTTCTATCTCCTTAGCCAGCGGACCGAGGGCACGAACCTCTTTCGTGAAAGTCTTTCTCACGTGCGACGGAGCCGACTTCACCAGCTTGCCGTCTGCGTTCCGCCAGCTTACGGAGACGCTGCCGTCGGTTGCCAGCTGCAATTGCGCAGTGGCATCTCCCAGCGCAATTTCTTTGGCGCCCAGCTCGTCCAGCCCGTAGCCATCAACCGACATGTCTTCCAGTTCCTCCGTGCTCATGCCGCTGCGCTCGGCCGCTTGCTGCAGAGATTTCTCGATCAGCTTGAGAGCGACCGTGTACTTCACCTTGGCACGCAATCGCGTCAGCTGCGCGACAGCCTCGGCGCTATCCATCGCGCCCATCGCTTGCACCCCGGCAAACCCTACCTTCTGTGAGACCGCGCCAATCATGGGAATTTTGCGCAGGCACGCCAGAGTAAACTCGGCGATTGTCTGCGCCACCTCGCGCTCCCGTCGCATCCCCAGGCACCAGATCATACCCTTCTGATACGCCGAGTCCTCAATCGGAGAAATCGCCTCGCGAGGCTGGTTCGGCGTGGGACCCAGAGCAAACCAGCGCAGCATCGCGGAGACCACTCTGTCTTCGCCGAGCGCGGCCATCAACTCCCGCGCGCGGTTGTTCCACTTCGCGCCGGGTACCGTCTGCTCGAGCGACCGGCAGTGCTCCAGCAACCACTCCCAGCCGATGCGGGCGAACTCCTCGTATCCCTTCACCTCGTCGAATACAATCTGCGACCACGGCCCCCGCCCTGGGTCAAGCGGCTTTTCTCCCGCCACCCAGATCAACTCGACGATCAACTTGCGCACCTCGTCCAGGTGTGGCTCGATCTTGCCCCTGGCGGTGGGAGAGTAATGCGGCAGGATTCGGCGAAGCTCGGCCCGGATCTCCTCTGTCATTTCGTCGCGCGTCAGCAAGGCCAAAAACTGGCGTAGCGGAAAGCCGAATAGCATCCAGCTCAAGCCACTACCGTAGTTGCGCAACAGTTGCAGCACCAGGTCGCCCGGCAGAGGTTTAGGCGCCGTCTCGACTGCAATTCGTAAGGCGTCGCTCATGGTCGCGCCCAATATGAAGTCGTTCCCTCTATCGTTTGCGCCGCGCCACTCCTTGTAATTTCGCAAGAAGGCCAGCAGAACCTCCGGTGAGGCATTGCGCATTGCCCGCAAACCAGGGTTCGCCGCCTGCCAAGCGGCCGTCTCGCTCTGGGCCTGTTCAATGGATCGAAACGCGAAGGGACGATCTGCGCTGGTGTTGCTAATCAGCTCGTAAATCGAATATGCCTGCTGGTCGGCTTCCGTCATTGGCGTTCGCTCGCTACCGGGACCGTGGAACATGTGCCTGATTCAAGGCTGCCACATCCTCTTTGGACCTAAATATCGTAATTCACATCGCCACGAGGCAAAACGCAGCGTTTACGAACAATCGCGCTTGATGACCAAGTCGGGGCAGGCGCAGATGGCGAAGCAAGGCGCCCCATCGGCGAGCAAGGTGGGCGCCAAGCGCGTCGACACAAAGCGTCGGCGGCAAACTTTGCCAGCATGACTCGCCGATCAACAGTGTGGTGAGAACTCCCTGAGTCATTTTTGTTCAGGAAGAAGTGTAGGGGTCCTTCACCTCCGCTGCGCTGCGGTTCAGGATGACAGGGGGGTGAGGGTATGGTATGCGCCGGATCGTCTCCGGTCTTTACCTGATGTTGACTGACCAAATTGGGATTTACCGGCCTTTGCTTACGCACTTCTTTGTAGTTCTTCAGCGCCAGAGCTTCTTACCGCTGAGAGGTAAACTGCTTAGCCCCTATAGAGTTTTTTACTGCCTGAAATAGTGCATTTTCTGAATACAACCAGAGTAGATGCCTGCCTACCCTCGACAAGTCCTTGAATGATCTCCCTGCCCTGCTTGACTGCGCGAGATTACCGGGGCGGAAGCCAATTCAGCCTGTCGGGAAACTTTCCAAATGGCGATTCATTTTTTTAAGTCAGCAAAGACTTTTACCGGGCTCTGCACCTGCCTGCTTCTGATGACCGTAAGCTCCATGGCAGCCGTGCCTTCCTCCAGCCACGTAGTTGTCGTGCTTGAGGAGAACCACAGCTACTCCAGCGTGATCGGCAACTCAGCCATGCCGTACCTGAACGGCCTGGCCAGCAAATACGGCCTGGCCACGCAGTACTTTGCTGATACGCATCCTTCGATCGGAAATTACTTCATGCTCACGACGGGCGCCATCATCACCAATGACGATACCTTCAGCAGCACCGTAAGCAATGACAACATCGTCCGCCATCTGTTGACCGCGGGTAAAACCTGGAAGTCGTATGCTGAGAGCCTGCCATCTGTTGGATATACCGGCGGCGATGTTTACCCTTATGCGCGGCATCACAATCCCTTTTCGTTCTTTTCCGATGTGGTCAACAGCAGCGTGCAAAGGCAGAATCTGGTTCCCTTCGGCCAGTTCAGCAATGATCTCTCCAACAATCAGTTGCCGAACTATTCCTTTGTGATTCCCAACCTGCTGGACGACGCTCACGATGGCACGCTGGGACAGGCTGATCAGTGGCTCAAGGCAAACATTGATCCACTCGTCAACAACCCGACGTTTCAGCAGGATGGATTGCTGATCATTATCTTCGACGAAGGTTTCTCTACCGATACGGCAGGTGGCGGCGGGCAGGTTGCCGCCGTGCTCATCGGCCCTGGCGTAAAGAAGGGATACCAATCGACTACGTTCTACCAACATGAAAATATGCTGCGTACCACCATGGCGGCTTTGGGTATGAGCACCTTCCCGGGAGCAGCGGCCAGTGTTTCTGATATGGGCGAGATGTTTGGAAGCAGCACGACGCCGCCGCCCTCCGGCTCTGCTGTAAGCATTCAGTCGCCGACCAACGGCTCGACGGTCACCTCTGCTGTCAACTTCAGTGCTACCTACAATAAAGGCGGCACTGCCCAGTACATGAAAGTCTGGGTCGATGGCGTGGCTGGATCTCCGGTGTTCAACACCAGCACGCTCAACACCAGCCTGACGCTTAGTTCGGGCTCGCATCAGCTTACCGTGGAAGCGGGAGACAGTGCGGGAACCTATCAGGCGACCGTTAACGTCACGGTGAGCACAATCACACCTCCACCATCGACTTCTCCAGTCAGCATTCAGTCACCCTCAAATGGCGCGATGGTCAGCTCTCCAGTGAACTTCAGCGCCACCTACAACAAAGGTGGCACCGCGCAGTACATGAAGGTCTGGGTCGATGGCGTTGCCGGATCTCCGGTCTTTAATACCAGCACGCTCAACGCTACTCTGACGCTGGGTTCGGGATCGCATCAGCTCACCGTGGAAGCGGGCGACAGTGCGGGCGCGTATCAGGCGACCGTTAACGTCACGGTGAGCACAATCACATCTCCACCATCGACTTCTCCAGTCAGCATTCAGTCACCCTCAAATGGCGCGACGGTCAGCTCTCCAGTGAACTTCAGCGCCACCTACAACAAAGGTGGAACCGCGCAATACATGAAGGTCTGGGTCGATGGCGTTGCCGGATCTCCGGTCTTTAACACCAGCACGCTCAACACTACTCTGACGCTGAGTTCGGGCTCGCATCAGCTCACCGTGGAAGCGGGCGACAGTGCAGGCACATATCAGGCGACCGTGAATGTCAGCGTTGGTTCGGCGCCTCCACCTCCCTCCAGCTCGCCGGTGAGCATCCAATCGCCAACCAATGGCGCGACGGTTACTTCCCCTGTCGCCTTCAGCGCTACATACAATAAAGGCGGTACTGCGCAATACATGAAAGTTTGGGTCGATGGTGTTGCCGGCTCCCCTGTCTTCAATACGAGCACGCTGAATACGAGTCTCACGATGGGCGCGGGATCACACCAGCTCGTGGTGGAGGCGGGCGACAGTGCAGGGACCTACCAGGCTGCTGTCAATGTGACAGTTAGCTCCAGTTCACAGCCGCCATCCGGTACAACTTCCATCAGCAATCTGCAAAATCTCTCACCGTGGCAAACCTGCGGCGCCTGCGGAAACGATGGTGGAGGAGGAATCCAGGCAGTCTACTCAATGACTCAAGGCATCACCAGTCCCAGCCTGGATGGGATAGCAGCGAAGTTCAGCATTTCTGGAACTCCCTACACCAATGCTTACTGGTTCCATGACAATCCCACGATTCCCAACACCTTCACTTACCTGGCCTATGAATTCGACCTGTACATTCCCAACGGCTCAGAAAATGCGCCACAGGCAATCGAATTTGAGGTGCAGCAGGTGCTGAACGGCCGGCTCTACAACTACTCCTGGCAGGCTGATTATGGTGACGGTCTCTGGCGCACGTTTGATTATGCAAGCAAATCGTGGACGCCAAGCGATGTTCCCCTGCAGCGCTTCAGTCCGGGCGTATGGCACCACATCCTCACCGAATACCACACATCAGGAACGCAAACCGTGGAGGATGCCATCACCATTGACGGTGTGCGCACGCCGGTCAGCATCTTTCACGATTCCGTGCTGTCCTCTGGAAATGAATTCTCCAATGCGTTTCAGCTTGATTTAAACGGCAATGGCACGGGCTATAGCGTCTATGTCGACAATATGAAGATGACGTGGCAGTGAAGTCGGTGTGCTAGCAGCACCGAGAGCTCATCGCTGTTGCGGTGAAGGCGTTTACGGTCCTGCGGTAGAGTTTGTAATTGCGTAATCTGGTAATTGAGTAATTGCCACATCAAATTTATGTGTGTCACGCGGTCGAACGTTTTACACTGCTGCCGTGAACCAATCGCAACCCGATCAGAGTAACTCCGCTTCGCGCCGCCCCGCGCTGATGATCGTCGTAGCTGCATGCGTGGGTGTAGTACTGTTCGTCACCTTCGCCAGGCCGTCGGGGCACAGGCTTCGACTCACCTGTTATTTCGAGAATGCCGGCGGGCTCAAAGCGGGGGCGTCCGTTACCGTCGCGGGGGTCAAGGTGGGTTCGGTGACCAGTGTGCGCGTTCGTCCTGAGCTGCGCGAGCACCCCGCGGAAGTAATGATGCTCCTTGAGACTTCTTATGAGTTGAAAATTCCAAATGACGCGGTGGTGGTCCTGGAGACTGCCGGAGTCCTGGGTGAAACTTTTGCTGAAATCAATATCCGCAACGCCACCGGCCCGCCGGTCAAAGATGGTGGAACCCTCAATACCCGGTCTGGTCCCTCGATAACAGGTCAAGAATTAACTAGATAAGGGCTTCGCCCTCGATATCCCTGCGGGATATCGGGAGTCAGAAGCCAGAAGCCAGAAGTCAGAAGTCAGAATTCGTAAATCCACTGCACTGAGAACAGAATTCACATTCGAGCCTGGATAACGGCCGAACCATAACTACTGCTTTCCGCCACAAATGATGACCACAACCGTCTTTCCCCGATACTTCTCTGCCTCTTTCGAAAATGCTGCCACTGCCACACCGGCTGCGCCTTCGATTGTCCATTCTCGCTGGGCATATACCGTGCGCATGGCTGCGGCGATTTCCTCTTCCGTCACAAGCACGCTGCGGTCGATTACTGTCTTGCAGATATCCAGGGTCACTGATCCGGCCTCCAGGCCGCCAGCCGTACTTTCAGAAAGCGTCGGGCGTTCCGGGACATCAATAATGCGCCCCGCCTTCATACATTCAAACATCACGGGCGAATTCTCCGGCCAGCACCCTACAATTTCTGTTCCGGGCGAAACCATTTTCTGGTATGCGCCAATTCCTCCAATCAACCCACCGCCGCCCACGGAAACGAAGATCACATCTACCGCAGGCTGCTGCCGTTGCAACTCCACTGCAATCGTTCCCTGCCCGGCAACAACTTCTACGTCGTTGTATGGCGATATGAAAACTTTGTCTGCCTGCATGGCCGCGGCCCGCGCTGCCATTTCCGCCTCCAGCGGGTCTGTTCCGACTCGACGGATGATTGCCCCATGCTGCTCGATTCGCTTGGCTTTTACCGCAGAAACATGCGTAGAAACGTAAACTTCAGCAGCGATGCCCTTCTTATGGGCTGCCAGCGCCACCGCAATACCATGATTGCCGTTCGAAGCGGCAATCACGCCTTTCGACGCCTGCTCCGCCGTCAGCAATAACACTTTGTTGGTGGCGCCCCGCAGCTTGAATGATCCGGTATGCTGCAGGTTTTCCATCTTGAACAACAGGCGGACGGAATGGTCCGGCAGCAGGCCAGATACATCCAGCAGCGGAGTTTGAACAATCGACGAGCGAATCCGCTCGTACGCCTCATGGATTTGTGTAGCAAGAGAGTGAGTTTTCTTTTCCTGCATTGCGAATCTGCGGTCCAGAATTGGTGGGTTTCGAGTTTTCGCTAAGCACTAACTACTAAATACTAACTACTGATTTCCAACACTGCCTGTCCTCTGATCGCGTCGTGCTTCAACGCTTCCAGGGCGCGGTTTGCATCCTGCAAAGGAAAGATCTGGGTTTCAGTATGAATGGGGATCTCCGCCGCGACCTTCAGAAAATCCATTCCATCCTGGCGTGTGTTGTTGGCAACGCTGCGCACCACCCGCTCGTGATACAGCAATTCGTAAGGAAAAGATGGAATGGGACTCATATGAATTCCGCCCAGAACCACCGTTCCTGCCTTCTTCAGTGCGGCCAGTGCCGCAGGCACAAGCTCTCCGGCAGGGGCAAAGATAATCGCGGCATTCATCTTCATCGGCGGGGTATCGTATGCTCCTCCAACCCACTCGGCGCCCAGCTCACGCGCCAGCTTCCGGTGCCGCTCTTCGCGCGTGCACACAACAACGTTCATGCCCCAGTAACGCCCCACCTGAATGGCCACATGTCCCGCTGCGCCGAATCCGTAAATTCCCAGCGTGTCTCCCTTTTTAAGATTTGCCAGCCGCAACGCGCGGAATCCGATGATTCCGGCGCATAACAGCGGCGCAGCATGTATGTCGCCGAACCCCTCGGGAATGGGATAGATGAATTTCGCCGGGGCTATGATGTACTCGGCATACCCGCCGTTGACCGAGTAACCGGTAAACTGCGCCTTTTCACAGAGATTTTCCTCTCCCCGCCGGCAGAATTCGCAACTTCCATCTGTACGGTGCAGCCACGCTACCCCGACGCGCTCGCCAATCCTCCGCGAGGCTGCGTCCTTTCCCATTTTGGCAACTGTGCCTACAACCTGGTGACCGGGAATCACGCTGGGCAACTTTGGCGGCAGCTCTCCTTCCACTACATGGAGGTCGGTGCGGCATACGCCACAAGCATTCACCTTCACCAGAACTTCATCTTCTCCTGGCTCCGGCACAGGTATGTCCGTATAAACGAGAGGATGCGTTTCTACGGGAGATGGTGACTTGAGGACCTGGGCTTTCATGGGTAAACCAGTACTCAGTATTTAGTAGCTAGTACTTAGCAAAATCAACCTGCAACAAAAGCTTCTGGCTTTGGCTCCTCAGGATTATACTGACGCCCCCACGGATGTCCGCCCATCCACCTCGCGCCAGAAACCATGCAACCAAAGGGTCATCATTGGGTTGATACCAACGTGATCGCTGGATCCCGTGAAACTCACGTTGAAAACGCCTAACATTTCTTAATGCTCTCGGTTTGGTACGCAGCCAGCATTCCCTGCATCCAACCCTGATCATATATAAGTGTCTGGAGGGGTAAGTTGAGAAAGATTTCTGGTATTACCTTCCTAAGTCTGTTCTTTCTTTTCAGCGCGACTGTTCATGCACAACAAGCCGATATAGCCTTTGGTGTGGGTACAGTTACAGCGCCCTCAGCCTTCGATGCTACTGGTGATTTCTTCCCTCAGTCCGTTGGGGGAGGCGTATTTCCGAGTTTCAGCGGCGACGTTCTGTTCCTCCACCATTTTGGCGTAGGTGGCAACGTGTCCTGGCGCGCAACCCGGAATCTCTCGCAGGGATTCCTGCCTTTTCGTCCCATTTTTTACGACTTCAACGCCGTCTTTGCGCCGCCTTTGGGTAAACACGCAGCGGCCCAGTTGGAAGGCGGAATTGGTGGCGAAAGCGTCCGTTTTTACCAGGGCTTCGTGACTTGCAGCTTCTTCTCCTGCACGGACTTCGTCAGTACCAATCACTTTCTGGGGCACGTGGGAGGCGGGATTAAGTTTTACGTCTTTCACAACTTTTTCATTCGGCCGGAAGCGCACTTCTATTTCATCCACAACAATGTTGAGTTCAGCGGCAACCACGCCACCCGGGTGGGCGCCTCCATCGGCTACACGTTCCGGGGGCCGCAGTAAGCTGGAACTTGAACATTGGGAGCTGCCATTGAGTCAACCAGCTTGACAGCTCCCATTTCACTCGAACTATTGCGCGGTAATCATGCCGAACAGGCCATTGGCATAATTGTTTGGCCCGGCAGTAAAGAAGAGCTGATTGGGCAGACCTGCCTGGCCACCATTCCCGAATTGGATCGCCCAAATCTGGTCAATCTCGATCGCCTGGCCACTTGTGTCGCGCAATACTCCCAGAAAGGCGCCGGTAGTTGGATCAAGGGCAACGATCCTGCCCTTGGGGATATTGTTGGCCACCAGCAATGCGCCGCTGAATGAGCCAAAATTCGCGGGAGCCATGGCCAGTCCCCAGGGAGAGTGGAAAGGAGCGTTGGAAGGGATCCGCATCAGGAGATTCCCGGCGGTATCAAATTTGTCCACAAAGCCAGTGGAGGATTTGTTGCCGCCGAACGTCACCCAGATGTTGCCGTGGATATTTTGAATGCCATAAGGGGCAAATCCGCCAGTGATTGCCGGATCAGTGAAAGAGTTCACCAGCTTGAAGTTGCTGTCGAAAATGTCGACTCTGCTGCGGGGGCCGTTATCAGCCGCATACAGGAAATCGCCCGATTCGGTGCTGGCAATCGCCAATCCGGTATAGGTTGCTCCGGAAGTCACTGCGGCGATTACCGCGTTTGTCGGATCAACAGTGGGATTCCAGCCGCTGATGGTCCCATCCAGGGTGTCGAAGAGAAAGAATGCCGGCGCCGTGGCGCCATTTTTGGAAACTGCAAATGCGGGCGTCGCACTGCCAATCGTGATGTTAAAGACCGTTCCCGTTGGTGTGCCGGCGCCGTTACCTGAGGCTGGAGGAATTGTAACCACCAGGCTCCGTTTTACCCCAGCGCCATTGTAGAGAGTGGATTTTCCCGTCACATTGTCACTCACCCAAAATGGACTGCCGGAGGATCGCGTCAAACCCCATCCATTGATCAGGTCCGGATCGGTAAAAGATGCAACGCCCGCCTGATTGGAAACCAGGTCTGTGCGCGTGTACTGCGCCCAGGCGTTGCTTGACAGCAGCGCAGATATCGCTACGGCCAGCATCAGCACCGCAGCAGGAGCTTTCCTTTCCACGATTTTCATGATTCCTTTCCTTTCGTCAGAGGATCTGACTTGTATTCGGATGACCAGCCGTTCGGCTCTGATGGCTGGAAAAGGTACAACGCTCCTCACGCAGGTCTTGCGGTCGTGAGGATTGGCTAACGGAAATTCTCAAAACGGGTACACTGGCCAGGATTGCGGCTGCACATTTTACGAAAATTTAACAATCGAGAGCAGCGCAATGAGTCAGGCCGCCCGGGCAGCAGAGACAAGCAGTTTTTCTTCGCGCCGCTCAACCTTCATACATCCCACTTCATCTGAACTTAGAGAAACAAATTCACCCGAAAATTCGATACGTTTATGAGCTGGAACAATACCAGGCTCCACCTGCTGAATGAACATGAAGCTGAGGGAAGAACGAAGGAAATTCTTGAAGAAATTAAACAGGCTCTGGGTGTGCCCTGTGTCAACACGATGTTTCAGGCGCTCGCGTTCTATCCGCGCTTCTTTGAGCTCTTCTGGAACACTGCCAAACCCGCTCTTTACACCCAGGAATTTTTCATTTATGCCGAGCGTCTGGGCGCTGAAGCCTACACGCGCATAGTCAATTACTTCTCCATCCCCGATCTCCGCAACGGAACCGCGGCCACTGACTTCAGGAACCCGGAAAAGTCTGAATTACAGGAAGCTGTGGAGCTGTATGACTACAACTACTCAGTGCTCCTGCTGCTGAGCGCTGCGCTGGTTTACGCTTTTGAGCATCCTGACGCGCGTGTGCGGGAAGGAACGCCGCTCGCCATCGATTCCAGGTATCTGAAAGAACCTGTGCTGATGGACGAGGATGCTGCTCCGCTCAGGACGCGGAGAGTCTATGAGGACATCAAGCGCACGCTGCGCATTCCCTTCGTTGATCTTTGCTACCTGGGGTTCGCCCGGTGGCCGGATTTTCTAAGCTCCTACTGGGACTCTCTGAAACCTTTGCTCAGAACGCCTCTGTATGAGCACAGCCGGTTGGCCCTTCGCGATTCAGCGCTTTCCCTGGCATCTTCGCTGCCAAAACCCCTGCGGCTCGCAACCAGTGAGATGGAAGAGGCTGGCCTCTCCACCGCGGACATTGATTCGGTCATTCAACTGTCCGAGCTATTCTTGAATCTGCTCAGCAAACAGGCGCTGAACGTGTCTTACGCCAGGATCGCTCTGGAAGAAAAAGTGCCGATGGAAATGGCAGCGTAAAAGAATCGCGCGTGATCGCCGTGATCGCGCGTGATCGCCGCGATCGGAGGAAAACCCTGTATCACGCCTTTGTACGGATTCGTCTACAGGGTTCCATAGATGCTGTATCCCAGTACCACCAAGTACCTATCCCATCGAGAGTGTCATCCCGAGTGGTCCGTCGTGAGCGAGCGCTTTCAGCTCGCGAACGGGACCCGAGGGATCTGCTCCGCTGCACTCCAACTTCGCCCATCCTGCTGGCGCTAGGGTCGATAACAGCGGTGATGCGCGCATTCTCGCCGCTGCCTAAACCCGCAGGAGCAGATTCCTCGCCCCTACTCCCACCCCAAAACACGCAAACACCACGCGTGTTTTGGGGACCCCGGTACTCGCGCGCTGAAGACTACGCGCGCGAGCTTAACGGGGGCTTCGGAATGACTCCTTCTTGGGGCGAAGGGATACACCAGCTTTAGAATTGCTCTAGATTGCAACTTTTGCCGGAAGGCGTTCACGCACGAAGGAGACAATTTCCGGGGTTACATAGGCCGGCGGCTCGATCAAAAACACCGGACGTTCACCGATCTGATCGAGCGAAACTGAATTCCATCGCGCCGCAACTTCCGAGCGGTGCAGAATGATCGCGTCGGCACGGTCGAAAAACTCACGCGCAGAATCCTTGAAGTCCTCCGTGCCGGCATCCAGCACCGTCAGGTAAAGATCAGGCTGCAGAAATCGCACGATGCTGTTCGATTCCATAATCACGTTCTCTGCCCCCGCAATCCGCCGTTGAATGTCCGGCATGGCCTGCCCGAGCATGCCCTGCCGCGTTCTTACCCAGATGGAATGGCGTGCGCCGGCCACAAGAAATCGTGAGGTATCACTCTCGCCGCTGCGATCATGCTCTTCCGTGATTGCGCGTGTGTGATCATCAGTGGCGCAGTGGCACGGCTTGCCATCAGCGGAGCAGATGCCGTGGCCATACTGCGTGATTTTCAAAGCAGTCCAGTTGAACTCAGGCAGGGCGGCGATCAGGCCCGCAACCACGCTGGTTTTGCCTACGCTGCGCGAATGGCCACCGATCACTACAAGGGACATAGTCTGATTATAGTTCGTACGCCGTTCACTTACTAACCGCATTGTTCGGCGAGGAATTGATGATTTATGATCTTTGATTTTTGATTGTACTGCTTTTGATCGTTTGGCCGATTCTTAGACCCGCTTAAATCAACAATCAAAATTCAAAAATCACAAATCTAGTATATTGGCTGCTCACCTGCCGGCCGCGTTTTCCATCGCCGATGCACCCACAGCCACTGCTCCGGATATCGCGCAATGTAGCTTTCGATCACCCGGGTAAAGGCAGCAGTGTTGGCAACTGCGTCCGCTTCATCATCGCCGCTGCGGACCAGCTTCATTGCGGGATCAAACCTGATCCTGTATTTGCCCAGTTCCTTGTCCCACAACGTGAATCCGGGAACCACGGCGGCGCCGGTGTGTAACGCTACGCGCGCCAGACCGGTAGCCGTGCAGGCCGGCACTCCGAAAAAATCCACGAATGCGCCCTGCGGCGGCGTCATGTTGGTGTCCATAAGAATTCCGACAGTTTCGCCGCGCCTGAGTGAACTGAGCAGGCCCCGGGCAAAATCCTGTTTTGGGAACGTGCTGTTGCCGTGCCGTGTGCGGTAGCGGTCCACCATCGCGTTCAAGTAAAGATTGTCCAATGGGCGAATGACGATGTTCAGCGGATGGCCATGCAGCGAGTGAACGTAACTTCCAATTTCCCATCCGCCAAAATGTGCAGTGATAAAAATTACGCCCTTGCCTCGCGCATTGGCTTCGGCAAAATTCTCAAAGCCGTCATAGACGGCAATCTGGTCGACATTTTCTCTTTTGTATCGGGGAAACAGGCAGAACTCAGCCATTTGCCGGCCCAGGTTCTTGTAAGCCTGGCGGAGGATTCGCTTTTTTTCCTGCTTTGTCTTCTGAGGAAAAGCGATGTCGAGGTTGCGCATGCCCACGCGGCGCAGTCGCGGATAAACCAGGTAAGCGCCCAGCCCGATGCTGATGCAAAGTGCTCTCGCCACAGGGCGCGGCAGCAACCCAAAAAACTTTGCTGCCAGCCAGACAGGCAGATATTCAAGCCGATGTCGCATTCGATCGTGCGGTCATTTTAAACAAACGAAGCACCATCGCGTGGCAATCTCCTTGCTTGCGACCGAGTTGCTCAATCAACAACCTTTTTGCCGATGTCACACCCCGTTACTGGTCTCTTTTTCCAGCCGGAGGCGGCGTTGAAGTTGCCGGCTGACTTGTAGACGGAGCCTGGTTGCCGGCCGGCGCCGAGGTGGGAGCGGGTGCGGGTGTGCTGCTGGCCTGCGTGCCCACTGCCTTGCGAATCGCAGCTAGAAACGGCTCGCCTCCTTGCGGAGTCGCCACCGCTCCGGTCAGGATGGTCCTGAATGGCACCAGCCGTCCATAGAGTTCGCGCGTGGAGTCCTCATCCTCTTTGATCACTGCCCCATTCACCGTCACGCCGGCGAACAAACCGCGCGCACGCGAATAGGTGAGTACTTCGGCCCGCATTTTCCAATCCGTCGAAGCCTCAGCATGGCGGCCCACAGGCCCGGCCGCCGCAGATGCGTCCGCGCCCAACTTGAATTTGCTGGAAAGCAGGGCTTGCATGCCTTTTTCGTTCATGATGAGCATGACCAGGTCCACGCCTTGCAGGCCGATCTGAAGTCCAAAACTGCCTCCCGTCACCGAGAATGGCGCAGGGGCACTCCATCCATCGCCGGTGCGGCAGCTTGCCATGCCTCTGCCGTGCGCGCCGCCAAAAATAAATCCTCCTTTAACCAGGGACGGCACTACCGCGATGCATTTGGCCGAACCTAGAATTTCTTCCGGAATACCCTTGTCCGGCGCAGCCATGATTTCGCTCAGAACGTTGGCCGCCGATTCCACGCGGCTGGCGGCTGATTCGGCTATGAGTTGATTTACGAACAGGAATGCCAACAGGCAAAGAAACAGAACCTTTTTCATTTTGTGTCCTTCAAAAATCCCGGGAAATATTTGCTCCATGTGGAGCGGTCCAGTAACAGCTTAGGACGAGATGAGGAATAAAACAATAAAGGGTTGGATTCGGCGACCCTCGTGACCAAATCCAACCCCTGTCTCCCAGGTTCTGTGGTAGGTGAAGACAGTATGCGGTACGTCTGGTTTCTACACAAGGTAACTTGGGTGCGTGTTAGTACAGGGGGCAGGTACATGTACTTCAGGGAGTGACCCAGCAGCAAACTGGCGGGTTGATCGCCTTCGCAAACCTCATCCGGAACCGCACAATGATGAATGGGATCGCGTTTGAAGGCGCACCTTTCATGCTATTCGTGCCGAATTGCCGCGAGCGGATCCACTTTTGTGGCTCGTTGTGCCGGCAAGAGGCACGCTGAGAGTCCAGCAATCAGCAGCAGGAGAGCGACGCTGGTCAGAGTCAGTGGATCGGCGGCCGGCACACCATGAATCTGGCTGGCAAGGAAACGCACAAAGCCGAAACTGCCCAGTAAGCCAAGCGCAATTCCCATCACGATCAGTCGCAGGCCTTTCAGGAGCACTACTCGCAGAAGGTTTCCGCGTTGTGCACCAAGGGCAATGCGAATGCCGAACTCGTGTCTTTGCAACGAGACTGTATACGTCATCACGCTGAAGACTCCTACCATCACGAGCAGTAACCCGACGGCTGCGAACGTGCCGAGAGAAATCACGCCGAACCGTGGAGGCCGGAGCGTGTAATGGTGCAGAAGACTGTCAATTGATCCCGTGACGCCGAATGCCACTCTGGGATCGGTTGCCCATACCGTTTTCCGGATGCTGGGAAGCAGCGATTCCGGCATCACGGCTGTTCTGACCACAATCGAACGAGTGCCGATTCCAGAGAGCGTGTACGGCAGAAACATCTCAGGCACAGGTGGGAGTTCCAATCCGCGGTTTCGAAAGTCAGAAATCACTCCAACGATCTTCAAGGAGGCATTGTGAGGAGCGTCTGGAAGCTGGTCGAACAACGGTAATCTGATCTGCTGACCGATCGGATCCCTATCACCGAAGTACTGCCGGACAAACGTCTGATTAACGACCATGACAGGCGCTTTTGAATCCACGTCCTTCGGGGAAAACAAATCGCCGCTGAGCAACTCGAATCCCATCGTCTTGAAGTAATCCTCGCTGCACAGTTCCATCATAGCGGCCTGGCCATGCGCATCCGAGGTGTCCTTTCCCGGCACTATAAACGGACCTATGGGCCCTCCCAGAGGAGGTAATGTGGCGGTTTCGGCTACAGAAATCACGCCTGGCAGCGCCTTGATTTGACGGAAAACCTTATCAAAAAAGACTCTCTGCTGCTGTCCAGTATCCAGAAAACCAGAAGCTGGAACCACACGGGCATACAGAATTCGCGATGAATCGAACCCGAGATCGACGCGCAGGATCCCGACGAGATTACGGACCATGAGGCCTGCCCCCACGAGCAATAGCATGGAAAGCGCAACTTCCGTCACCACCAGAGAAGCTCGGAATCTTCTGTGCCTCACGCCGCTGTCGCTGTATGCGCTACTGCTGACGAGCCTGCTGCGCAGGTCTTTGCGGGCCGCCTGGAGGGCCGGCGCCAGCCCGCAGATCAGAGTAGTAAAAATGACTACGCCAAGTGTAAGCAGCAAAACCACAGGATTCAGTCCAATCACTGCTTCGTCTGGAAGCGGCCCTAAGGGAATCGTCGCCACTACTGCTTTCAATCCGTAGTAGGCGAGCAGACATCCGGCGATGCCGCCGGCGACGCTCAAGACAAAAACTTCCACCAGAAGTTGCAACAGCAGGCGGCCGCGACCGGCGCCGATTGCGGCACGAATTGCCATCTCCCGGTCACGCGTGGTTGCCCGCACCAGAAGCAGGTTTGCCGCATTGCTGCAGGCAATCAAAAGCAGCATCAGCACGGCAGCCATCAGCGTGAAGAGTGTAATTTTGAAGCTACCCATCACGAAGTCATTCACACTCATGGTCAACACGTTAAAACCATCTGCCGGATAATCCTTTGGATGAATTTTTGCCAACCCTTTTGCAATCACATTGAGCTCGGCAGCGGCTGTTTGCAATGAAATGCCAGGCTTCAACCGGCCAATCGCCCAGAGCGTTAAAGGATGATCTCCCTGGGTTCCATTTGCATGGGACTCGGCAAGGAGCAATGGAATCCACACACGTACTCCGTAAGCCTGGAATCGAGGCGGCATGATGCCGATGAGCGTGCGCGGCTGGCCGTTCAGAGTAAACGTTTTTCCCAGGATCTGCGGATCGCCGGCAAAAGCCTCCTTCCACAATCGGTAATTCATCACAAAAACCGGCGGCGCTCCTGATTGACCGTCTTCGACAGTAATTCCTCGGCCTAGCAGTGCCGGGACGCCAAAGAAATCAAACGTGTTGGGCGTGACGAATGCGCCCAGAAATTGCTGTGCCGAGTCTGGACCTGTGTAAACAATGGGCTGATCGTAGGAACCAACCATGTCTTCGAAAACGTGGTTCTTGCTGCGATAGTCGAGAAACTCCGGTATTGAGAGCATGGGGCGTCCCTCGTTGCCAGGATCTCTGGCCCCGTGGATCACCAAGGCTGTCAAGCGATCTGCGCCTTTGTAAGGGTAGGGATCGAACAACAGGTTTTCAACCACGCCAAAGCCTATGGTGGTGGAACCAATACCCAGGGAAAGTACAAGGACTACGAGGAACGTGAAACCCCATTTTCTGCGGAGGCCACGGATCGCATAGCGGAGGTCCTGCCAAATGAGTTCCAGAGGATAGAATGTACGCATTCGTCTGCATGCCTCTTTGATTTGAAGCAGGTTGCCAAAATCGCGGCGCGTAGCCTGCTTCGATTCGACCACGCTCGCCCCTGAAGAACGGTATTTCTCCTCCCGCATGGCAAGGTGAAAGACCAGTTCGTCTTCCAAATCAGCATCGAGCTGACGACGGTGAAACAAAGATCGAATGCGGGACCAGAGGGCATTCAGCCATTCCATCTGCGTGCTCCTTGCGTGCCATGGCACAGTTTCAGGGCATCGGCATTAAGCATCGGCCTGCTCACCCATAAATCATTTAGGGGAGTATGCCTCCAATTTGGATGGAATGCAAGCCTTACGGGTGGACGACTTTCGAGGATGAGTGCGATCGATGAGACGGTGCGGAGCACCGTCTCATCAGGATTTACTTCGAGGACATCACGAGCGAGTGCGTAATCGCGTGCACAGAAAGCGCAATGCGGTTTTGCACGCCAACTTTGCGCATCAGTTTTGCGACGTGCGCTTTCACTGTGCGCTCTTCAATTCCCAGCACCGAGCCGATCTCCTTGTTGGACCGCCCGGCCACCAGAAGCTCCAGCACTTCCTTTTCCCGATCGGTAAACGTGACGCGGCCTGCGGGAAAAATTCGGCCTGGAGACGAGGTAACACGCTCGATAAAAATAGAAAGCACGCGCCGCGGCGCCCACACCGAACCCTGGTGCACAATGCGCATGGCTTGAATGAATTCCGCGGGAGAGGCAGCTTCGTCGACGTATCCTTTTGCGCCCGCCGCCAGAGCTTTGAGAATGGTTTCATCATCGGCGCCGCTGCCGGTGACGATAATGCGCAGATCAGGACGCGCAGCTTTCAGTCCAGCCATCACGTCGAACAAATTCTGGCCCGCGCGCGTGCCCAGGAGAACCAGGTCAACATCTTTGCGCGGACCGAGTTCGGCAAGTGTGGATGAAACCAGTTCCAGGTCGGGCTCAGTGTCGAACAACGATTTGAGTCCTATAAACCTGAGGGGGTCACTTTCGACAACGGCGATGCGAACGGTGGGTTTTTTCGCCATGACGGCTTTCATCAATCGGCTCCTTCTCCGGGGAATTTTTGGCAGGCGCCCCGCAAAAAGATTGTAAGCAAAATTCCCCGCAATGCACTGAAAGTATCATGAACTTCAGCCCCTGCCCATTCGCGGGCGAGGTACATGTACCGTTGGTCAGGTGGTGAATTGAGGTGTTCTTCTGAGTGCGCTATCTGCGCGCGGATAAGGCTGTCGACACAGGCGTCAGCACGATTCCATCGGCATGACCCAGAACGTAGCCGCGCTTGTATCCGTCGCAGAAGCTGCCCTCGGCAGCCACATCCTGATGTTTACCAGGCTGGAACTGGCAACCGATCAGCCGCACATTGAGGGTCGTCGCTTCAGGACCCGCTCGATGCGCCTGATCGAATCCGTGATCGTATCCGGTGGAAAAGCCCTGGTCGAAGTAAACATTTCCGGGATCTGTGGAAGCCGGATTTTCGTCGAGAGCGATGGCAAGAAAACGCAGGTTCTCGATTGCGCGAAAGGGTCGTCCCAGGAAACCGTCACTGTAGCCTGCTTTCAAGCCTTCCTGGAAGCCCGCTTCAAAGGATTTGCGCGGACCGAATTCCGGGGAATAGCGCGAAGTAATGTCGTGGAATTGTGCGGCCTTGGTGCGCGGCTGCCGGCTCATGTTCACGTCAATGTTGCCGATATGATATCCGTCTTCGTATCCATGTCTGTATCCGTGTGCGAATGCCGAGCGCATGAAGATCGCGCTCGAACCAGCTTCATGCAGGTGGGTTTCCTCGGCGACAGATTGCGCCAGAGAAATGTTCGCGAAAAATAAAACCAGCAAAGCAAAGACGACGTACATGGGAGCCCTTATCTCTCGACCTGTGAAAGTCAGATGAGTCGCTAACAACAATGGATGCAAAGGGCAACCCACCTTCTAAGGTCAATTTGCGCCGTGTTTAGGTCTTTTGATGAATTCGTCCGAATCGGCTGCCGCCCGATACTTTGACTACCTTAACCCCAATCAAGAAGAGTTCAAGAACTCTCCTGCGCTCAAAACCTGGGGGAAAGGGGCGGAGGGGAGAAGAGGGCTCAGACTGATTTGCGACCCTCCGGATGGCTGATCGGTCATCCGGAGGTATTCGTATGTCTGGCCAGTACGACCGGGAAGGGATGAGATTTCTATTACGCAACCTGCTGCTCGGAGCGTCGTTCATGGTTCTGGGCAGTCCTGCGTTCCTCTCTTCCACTCAAGTTCCTGCGGCGAATCCTTACAACCAGCAACTTCACGAATTCCGCATTGCCCTGAGCTCTTCTGATCCATTGCACAAGCTGGTGCTGCTGGACCGCATTTTTCATTTGCGTGACTACGTGGACGATCCGGCAGAGATTTCCTCCATCTTCGCCGAGATCGCTCTCGCGCCCGGCGCTGACCTGGTTCGTTCGGAAGCCCAAGCCTGCTTGCGCGACATTGCCGGCTTAGAGAGTTCCTCTGCGCCGAATAACGTGCAGCATTGGTATGAGCAGGAGCAGCAGCGTAATCACGTTCTCCAGCAGGCAGAGAAAGGCGCTTCAGGAGCTGATGGTTTGGAACTGCTGGCCGAGTTGGAGCATATCTCCGGAGTACCGGAAGCTCCGGAACATATGCAGCAAGCTGCGCAGCTTTCGCCAACTGCTGAGCGTTGGGCGCAGGCAGCCGCACTTAACGACGATTCATTGAGAAAATTCGCTGATCTGCAGGCCGGCCTGGCGCTGGATCCGAATAACGCCGCTATCCGGCTGCAATTGGCAACTTACTATATCGGCCGCCAGCAACTCGAAAAAGCCCACGCATTATTGCAGGAATCGTTGCGCATTGCTCCTGACGATTACGTTGCCGCGGAAAAGCTCGCAGGCCTCTATCTGAACCTGGGTTTACGTTCGGCTGCACTGGAAAATTTGAAACGCCTAGAGAGCCGGTCTCCTCTTCCGATCTGGTTGAAGGCACGTCTGGCGATTGATTTCGAGCAGCTTGGCTTGCTCGACGATGCCGCCCGGCTGGCCGCCTCAGTCGTGCAGAGTAAGAGCACTGATCGTGAGCAGCTTCAACTGCTTGCCCGCATTCACGAGCGTAGGCACCTGCTGCCAGAACTGGCTGGCGATTACGCAGCTCTGCTCCGCCTGCAACCCGGTTCGGTGTCCCTGTGGTCCACGCTTGCGCAACTGCAAATCGATTCCGGCAGCCTGCCTGCGGCCAAAGATTCAATGCTGCATGTGATCGCATTGGAGCCGCGCAAGGCTGAAGCCCACCGGCAGCTTGCCCGGATTTACGCGGCCCTCCATCTCCAACAGTCGGCCGAAAAAGAATTGTCCGTTGCTTCCGAACTGGCAGGCAATAACGGCGCTGCTGCTGATCCTGATGCCCCACTGCTCGCCAGCACGGCGAATCTGGCAGCCGAATCTTTTCGCCAGCCGCCCCAGGAAGAAGATCTTGCGCTCGCAGACGTTCGTGTACAAAAGCTCGATCCCGCAGGGCTGACCCACATGCACGTGCAGCAGGTCTTCTATATGGGGTCGGAGTCGGCTGTGATTGCCCATCGCTCTGTGGGCATTCGTTTTTCACCCGATTCGGAGTTGCTTCGCGTTGTGCATGCCCGCGTGTGGAAACGCGATGGCTCCGTGGTTGAGGCGCAGGAAGAAGGCGAGAGCACCGTAGGAGACAGCACAGCTTCCATGTATTACGACATGCGCTCGCGCCAGCTTCGCTTTACTGGGCTGGAAAAGGGTGATGTTGCCGAACTTGAATACTCGCTCTCGCCCACCCTGAAAGCCAGTCCTTACCCAGGCTATTTTGGCCAGTTATTCACCTTCGCGAACCGCGCTCCCGCTCGTCTGGAGCGTTATGTCCTGATCTCACCTGCGGCGCAGCACATTTTTGTGCATGCGGAACGCGTGCCTGCCCCGGCCATCACAGAGCACGACGGAATCCGCACAAGCGTGTGGGAGGTCCATGACGTTCCCGCCCTGCCCCGCGAGCCGCGAAGCCCGGGCATCACCGAGACTTCGCCCTACGTTCACGTCTCCACGATGGCAAGCTGGCAGGAACTGGGAACGTGGTACGCAGACCTGATTCGGCCGCAATTCGCACTTGACCAGCCGCTGAAAAAAGAGCTTGCGCGCCTCATTGAAGGCAAACACTCCGATTCGGAGAAGATCTCCGCCATTCAGGAATTTGTGCTGCGCAACACGCATTACGTTGCATTGGAGTTTGGAATCTACAGCTACAAACCCTATCCGGTCTCGCAGACTTATGCGCGCCGTTTCGGTGACTGCAAAGATAAAGCCAGCCTGATAATCGCCCTGCTGCGCGCTGCGGGCATTGAAGCCGAACTTGCTCTGGTACGCACCCGCGCATTAGGCGAGGTGGTTCCCACGCCAGCTTCCATTGCGCTCTTTGATCACGCCATCGTTTACGTCCCGAAATATTCATTGTGGCTGGATGGCACGGCAGAATATGCCGGCACGGAGCTTCCCTCGGAAGATCAGGGCGCACTTGCGCTCACGGTGAGTCTTGATGGCGCAGCCCAGCTTCGTCAGGTGCCCATGAGCAGCGCGGCCGATAATTACACTAAGCGCACGATCCGCGCAGACCTGACGCGCCAGGGGCTCATCCACTTCAAAGGCTCTACTCTCACTCATGGTGAGGGCGCGCCCGATCTGCGCCGCGAACTGGCTGTCCCCGAACAGCAGCTCGATTTCTTGCGTCAACGCCTGGCCGAGGTCTTTCCCACCATCCGCGTGGATAGCGTGGCTGTCCATGGCACGCACGACCTGGCCAGTGATGTGAGTGTGGATTTTGAAGGTGCGCTGAACCCCTTGCAGCACAAGCCCGTCGTTACGCTTAGTTCCTCCTGGATGCGTCGCGCTTACGTCTCAATGCTCGCTCCCACCAGCAGTCGATCGGAAGACCTGGTCCTTGGCGCCCCGTGGGTGACGGAAGAGGAGATCCACGTCACCCTGCCGACCGGAGCTACGCTGCAACAAGTTCCCGCAAACCAGGAAATCAGGGCTGCTTTCGGCTCTGCCCGTCTGCTTTACACCACCTCGTCCCATGAAATTGTGATTCGTAGCCGGCTCGAAATTGCCGCCGGCAGAATCCATGCTCAGGACTATGCTGCCTTCCACCAGTTCTGCTCCACTTTGGAACGCACATTCCGCAATCAGATCGTCGTGGGGTTGCCCCAGTGAAGTCGAAACTGATTATCGGTTTGATGTTCTTTCTCTTGGCCATGGCTAATGCAGCCGATGTCCCTCGGTCGAAAGTAAATGATGCGCTGGCGGAACTATTTCTAAAGCTGGATCTGCAAGCTGCGAAAAAAGAGGCTGAGCTGGTTTTGTTGCGCAATCCCCACGATTCTGTTGCCCTCTTTGTCCGCATGGAAGTGGCGGAACTGGAAACTGACACTAACGTTGTGTTGGACTCCGCGCTGCGTCTCTGCCGCGCGCAGGCTCCGGAAAATGTATCGCGGATTGCATCGGCAAGGATTCTGCATCTCGCCGGAAACACGCCGGCATTTCGCGCAATCATTCCGCGCATACAGGCTGCGGCTCGGCGCGAAAATGCATGCTCAAGCGACCTGAAGCTGGCATTGGTCACCGCAGCCGCGGATGGAGAATCGAGCCTTGATCTGGCAGAAGCAGCCGCCTCGGCAGGTCTCCTCACGCGCTGGCAAGTGGCCGGTCCGTTTGGCCATTACAGCAACGCCGACTTCGACCGGCAATGGCCGCCGGAAACCGACCGCTTCTCGCGCGCGTTCTACGGAAAGCTGCAAACTGAGGAATTTCTTTTCCCCGATGGATTTGTCACCCTTCCGGATTATTTTTCGGCGCCCGGCATCATGTACGCTGCCAGCGATCTTGAGTCCTCCCGAACGGAACATTCTGTCTTGGAAATCTCGAGCCCTGGACCATACACAGTTTTTTTCGATGGCAAACCGCTCTTCACCCACGATTCACGCTACCTCGCCACATCTGCCAGGGAATCTCGCGAACTTGAATTTGGTCCCGGAAAACATCGCGTGATGGTGAAGTTCACAGCGGACGCCGCGCCTTTTCGGGTCACCATTCATCCCGAACGTAGAGATATTGCATTGCAACGCCTCCACTCTGCAGGAGCGATGAACGACCAAACCGGGCAGACTCAAGCCAGAAAGAGGCTCTCTCAGCCAGAGTTTCCCACTTCTCTAAATCACTACATCGAGGGACTCACGACCTGGTTCAACGGCGATTTACTCGCGTTGCAACGCATCATGGAGACAGATTCGAGCCGGATCAGCGAGTACCTGCGGGCCTTGCTCTACTCAGCGACAGAAGATTCTCCTTCCACGGCGCCGACTGCATGGCAGTCGCTGCTTCCAGCGGCTCTGGCGCAAATGAAGATGGCGGAAAGCGATGCTTCACACAAAATTGTCGATTTAGCCAGGGCTCTGCCGGATTCCGAAGCTGTACAACAGGCCGCGTTTGACAGTTCTCCTGATGAAAGCTCTCTGGAGCGATTGTTGTTGCTGCATCCTTCGTGCTCTCATTTGTCCGCGGCGGTCAAATTTTTCAACGCTCGTGGAGAGCAGGAGAAGGCTAAAAACGCAGAGCAGCAGTTGGCTCACTGCGGCGCGGAATCTTTAGCCTATCCGGAAACACTTTCTGCCGCCGGCCGGCATGCCGAGGCAGCAGACTACCTGGAAAAACTGGTCACAGAGAATCCCCTGAATCGCGCAGCGCGCCGAATGCTCGTCCGGCAGTTGCTGCTCGATGGCCAGGAAGAGCGGGCAAAGCAGCAGGCGGCAAAGCTGCACGCCATTGCGCCCAACTCGCTCAGTTTTGCCCGCCTGGCTCTTGCACCCTATCAGGTGCTTGACTCGAGCAGCGGTCGCGCCGCCGGATTCCCCCAACACAATCAGTTCTACGTTCCTTATCACCGCGATGGATTACAACTGATCCGGCAATCGGCCCAGCGGCTTTTTTCTGGTGGCCCCTCCGTTCTGCTGCTCAATGACAAGGTCGTAAGCCTGACTGCCGAAGGATCGCTGTCCATTTACACGCATCGCATCACGCGTCTCCTGAACAAAGACGGTATTTCGCGTTTTGGTGAAGTCTCCATTCCCCCAGGCGCTGATCTGCTGGAGCTCCGCACCATCAAAGCCGCGGGCCAGATCATTGAGCCCGAACTGACGTTGGAAAAAAGCAGCATCTCGATGCCTGCGCTTGAGCCCGGCGATAGCATCGAAGAAGAGTTCGTCGTGCACTACCCAAATTGGGACGAGGCGCCCGACGATGCTGCCGAATTTACCTTTGGTTCATTCATCGCTCCCATCTTGCTTTCGCGCTTCGTGGTGATTGCGCCGGAAAATGTTGCCCTGGACGTCGCACGCCATAATGCCGGCGCGCCTCGACTGGAACATGCGCAAGGCAATCTGTTTCAGATCTGGGAGCGGAATGATATTGCCCAGACTGCCTGGGAGCCCAACCTGCCTCCTGAAAATCAGCTTGCTGGCATCATCATTCGTCCAGCAGAGGATCTCCCCGCCCTGCTGCGCGAGGAGGCAATCGCTGCCACCCGCATCGGCCTGGAGACCGAGCAGACAGCGCAGAGCTTCCGTAACCCCCTGCAAAGCGATTTTGAAAAAGCAAGACGGTTGTACCGCTTTGTCACTGCGAAAATTGAGGCCTCGGCGAGTGACTGGAGCGCGAACACTGCGGAAGAAACGTTGCGCAACTCCCGCGGCAGCCGCACCGCTGCGCTGCTCGCACTGTCGCGGTCCATCGGACTTAAAGCAGAACTTGTGTTGGCGCGCCAGGTAGCAGGCCCGTGTCTCACGAGCTCCAACTGCTACACTCAGCCGCTCGTGCGCTTCTACTTTGCCAATGGGAACGTCGTCGATACCGATGCAGAATCCGCTGACCTGCCGTTTGGAGCTCTTTCTGCGACGCTCAACCATGAAGATGCCCTGCTCGTCTCCACGGAACACGACACTGCCGACGTACGTGTGAGGCTCAGCCCGGCTACCGAAAACGCCACCACTACGGCGGAAGCCGACCTGTTTCTGGATGAAACCGGAAGTGCCAGTGTAAACCTCAGGGTCATGCTCAACGTTGAACGTGGACGGCAAATCAGGGCTTTATTACGGCGCAGCAACGCACGTGAACGGCAGATTTTCTTTGATGAGATGGCTACCCGCATCTTTCCCGCCGCTACTCAGGTACGCGGCTCATCCGAGCACGAAGATGATCCGGAGAAACCCCTGGAACTGACGCTGCGTTGCCGCCTGCCTCAAATCGTTAATCCCAACGGACCGTGGGACCTGGACCAGCTTGTGCCCGGCCTGGGCTTGCGTGATCTCTATGCCCGGAGCGCTGCACGGAATCTCCCGCTCTATGTTGATTCTCCTCTAGTCGAAAGTTCTTCGTTTCATATGTACCTGCCGTCCAATTTCCAGGTACGTTCTCTGCCTTCTGACTTCACTGCGCACAATCAGTTTGGAGATTATTCCGCGCAATTCGTGAGCGCTGGGCAGCAGATCACCATTCATCGCCAGTTTCGCATCCCCGTACAGATCGTTTCGCAACCAGACTATGCAGCCTTCTCCGCGTTTGCGCGCGAGATCGACGACGCGGAACGCGGCCGGATCATGCTGCAACCATCCTTTGCGAAACGTGAACCCGTGTCGGCATCGGAGTCATCCCGCTGATCAACCAGACAAGATCCACAGTTCCTGTGGCTGGCGTAACGAATTATTCGAATTTACGGCAAGGAGCGGTACGTGTCAGAGAGAAGAAAACAGGATTTCAGAAATAGGATTTCAGCGGTCGTTAAATAAGTTCTAAAGCTCGCACGATTTTGCTTTTCCCAGTGGAATAGACGGCTCAGGTTGGGGAGTCAGGTTGCGCAATACCCTCTCAGCCACTTCCTCAATGATCTCCAGGACGGCTGTGCTGTTGGGGTCAATCTGCTGGTTCTTTAGCTCTTCCAGGACTGTCTCTGGTTTAGATTTCATCTAGCCACCTTGGATAGTCATAGCAGCAAGTGGAGTCCCATTGAATAAAGTACTTAGATTCAACAATTTACAAAAGTCAAGCTTCGAGCCGGAAGGAAATTACTACATGAAAAACGGATTTTTTTCATAGTAGCGCCACTACCAGGGTAGAAGACTCCAGCCCGGAATTTTGTTCTTATTAGCCGAGGTTCTTCTTCTGGCTTCTGACTTCTGGCTTCTGACTACTTAGGATTTTCTCAGTACCTGCTTCCGCCGGCGGCGGGGATATTGCGGTAGCCGCCTTGCTGCTGGGAAAGCCGTTCCAGGAATGTGGTAGCCATATCGACGACTTTGCTGCTCTTTTCAATGTATTCCGGCATGCGGCGCCAGAGCTCCTGAAATTTTTCCGGGTGTTCCGTGGCCAGTGTCGCCACTCCAATCCCCGCAACCGCCAGGCCTGCCGGTCGACGCCCGGTCAGGAACAACACTGCCCCCGCTGCAAACGAGCCGTAAATCAAAACCTTTTTCCAATCCATATGCCCCTCCATCCATCAATAAGCTGTAATCCTGACTTCCCGTTTAGAGTTAATTCTTCCCTTCTATGTTGTCTCACCCACCGCTGCATGAAACAGTCATTCTAACTGGTTTTTTTCTGATGAACGGGCCATGATCAACCGGTTCGCACACACATCGAAAACGCCAGCGTAATGGACAGGCTCAGTGCGGACAAAAAGAAAGTGGGCGCCGGTATCAAGGGGCGACGCCCACGTGGGGGTACTGCGTATGTTCTGTTACCTAGATAGACGAATAAACTCAGCAAAAGTTTCATTCAAAAAATCAAATTAACATAACTAAACAAAAAAGCCCCTCGCTTGCCGCGAGGGGCTGAGACTCAGAATAAGGAGAGAGAGGAGAATAAAACCGTTTACATCTCAGCAATTAAATTGCGGATCTGCACTCGTGCCTGGTGAAGCCCACAACGGCATTCCTCTTCCGCAATGCCGAGCAGACGCGAGATTCGCGAGTGCTCGTAGCCTTCCACGTCGTGCAGCAGAAATATCAGTTTCTCCGTCGCCGGCAGCGCAACCACTGCACGCTCCAGGTGAATGCGTTTTACATTTCCATGAATGCTCTGCGTCTCCGCATGGACAGCACAATTCAGAGTCAGGCTGCCGATGGGCGTGAGCTCACGCACTTCCATGAGAAATGCGCGGTCAATCTGATCGTGGGCAGGCTCTTTTGCATGTGCAAATGCGCGCAGAAAGGTATTGGAACTCAACTGCTCTGCACTAAGTTCGTTGTCGGTCATCCAGAACGCCAGCGAATAAATTCTGTCGCAATTGTCGTTGTAGATTTCGTCGTATCGGGTCTGTGAGCTTTCTCTTGCAGGGGCAAAGGTTGCTAACTGGGGAATCGCGCTCTGCAGGGTGTTCGCCATTGATCTACCTCTTTTCTGCCGTGTTGGCCTGGGCTTTAAGGCGACTTACGCTGTCTGTTATAGAGCAATCCGGTTGCCCAAAGTCGCGGTGGATTTTGTCAAGAATTGCTTAGAGCCCCTAAATCACTGTTTTAGATGACTTTAGCGAGATCCTGCTGTGGTGCGAAGCACACATTCGGCTGTTTTCCAGCTTCCAACCGGGTGCTCTGATTGGTATTTATGTACCATTTTTGAGGACAAAAATGCCTCAGAACGGAAGAACCTTAGGAAAAAATTACAATCGAGCTCTCTTTTTTCGTGGACTCATTAAGGCTTGGACGGGTTCGCCTTTGCTTGCTGGGCGCAAAAAGCAGACCACGCCGAGTCCGAGGACGGAGATAACTGCACGACGCTGCAAATGTCGGCCTCAATCGATCTGCGTACGTCTTCCAAGTTAGTTGTGTGAGCAGCCGGTACTAGCACTAGCTTTCCTTCTCGGGCTTCTTTCGCAAGAAGTCTTGAGCTTGTGAACAGATCAACCCGCGAAGCGTAGGATTCATCCACTGGTCCCGGTTCGGGATTCACTTTCACAGGCAGATAGCCATAGATACTGTGACTGCTGAAGCCAGTGCCCTGTTTTTGCCAAGTGCCGAAGCGCATTGCGAAGCCTTCTGTGAGCAAAATGATCGCGTTTACCGCACCTTTACGCTTTTCTAATTCCGCGCCAAGTGACACAAATCTGCCGTCCTCATAGAAGAACCTGAGCTGGGCAGATGCTTTAAGGAAGTTCATATGAAGGGTAGCCGGCGGGGCCGTCCAGTGTAGCGGCGACGACTGGAAAATGCGAGGCGGCGCTTTCGGGCTACCAAGCTGCTGGGGCAGCAGAGCGAACAGCATGAATATTGCGTGGATTGCCATCATTGCACCTGTAGTGGTACCGCTCCTGTACTCGCAGGAAGTGAATGCAAATAATTGAGCAGCTTTTCGGATCTCTCGGAGATACAACCGTGTGTATAGTCGCCCGGGCGTTCCTTGCCGTGCAGATATTGCCCTCGAGCCTCGGGATCGTCGCTAGCGGAATTAAGCGCGATTCTGACGTTGCCCCACTCCCAGGTATTATTAAACTTTGTATCAAATTCCTCCGTAAAGTTCTTAATATCCTGAACGCCGTAGAACGGTTTCGGAGTCAGGTCGGGCTTTAAGCCAGCGCTACTGTCCAAAACGCCCCGAATGTCCAATCGCATCGTGTAATTGCCATTTGGAATCGGATTTGAGTGAACGGGAGAGTTGGGGCCGCCTGAGAAAGCGGTCGAATCCACAACCCTCGTATCCTGATCATAAAGAGTCAGCGTCCCGGTCGCAGCTCCGAGCTGCTCCATACTGAACCGAATTCTTCATCGAAAAAGTGACAGCACTTTGGCAGCCACTGGCTGTCACAATGACGTACTTTTGACGCCATCCCCTTCCCAAACGCTCCCTACCCATGTCATTCTGGCTCCGGCTCGCACTTTCCTTAATGTGAAGTGCGACCGGCTGTGCCCTCAGGGGCCAACAGCTTGCATTATCGATCTTTGAAAACTTAACAAGAACGTGTGGCACCGTTGTCCCCGCCGGTGACGTGTCGCAGGAAAAGTGTGTCCTTGCGCTGGACCGCAAACCAGCGCAAGGACGCGAGCGCAATACGTGTATTCGAACGCGGCAGCGTTACTAATTTAAGGTTCTAGGACATAATCGAGACGGGACTGATGAGGTTTTTCCTGCCCAACGCAACTGGTTACGATTCAATGATTTGTTGGAAAGCGGACAAGAAAAAGTTTTTCCTGCCCTACTTTCAACGTTTGTTTCCAAGCAGTTGGCAGGAAACCCAGGAATTTCACATCTTTTTGAAGCCCTATTCTCCGACTCGCGCCCTTGGCGCCCTTTGCGGTAAGTTGCTCTTTACAAATCCGGCGACATCGACTCAAAATGTCGCCAAAAACCTGCTAAAAGTTGCAAAGTCGTAAACGTTTCCTCGCGCTAGAAATTTCCTTCCGCGAGGCATTCCGCGAGGCGGTTTCGCCAATAAAGACGCGGTGTCTCGCGGAATCGCGGAATTCGATCCCATTTTTGGTTCGGTTCGGTTGGTTTGACCAATGGCCAGGTGCCAACTGCTAAAGTGTTGCTTCCAGACGCTTCGGCTCTTTTTCACCCAGCAGCTATCCCGCACGGATTCAGCACGTTGCAACGGTCACTATTAGGTCGAGGTGACACCCACCCCTTTTTGTAACCTCAAACCTACCTAAAACCTACCTGGAGAAACGGACAAGCACTCCTCCCGCCAAGCGGAATGCGCGCGGGCCTTCGGCAGACCGGGGCCCCCGGCACGCGCGGGTTCTTGTTTGCGCGTGATGTTGTGGAGAGCGGTAGGGGATTTATTTCTTAGTTCTCCCAGCCTTCAAACTCGTAACTCAGTTCCAGCCTGGGCTCTCTTATTCCGCACCTCCGGCTCTTGGTTGTACGCTTCGCATTCTTTTCTCGAATTTCCTTTGGGTCCTTTGCGGTCAAACCGCGGTTGATTTTGCCTTTGCTGTGGCCTGTTGCCTACTGCCTGTTGCCTGATTTTCTCCAATATTTATGCGGGTGGTATCAACGTATCAACCGCTCGCACAG
>DATDNH010000235.1:0-10366 GCA_036518395.1 Candidatus Angelobacter sp.
GTGCTGACTGCTTCAGCGGGAAAACGGCCAAGCATTTTTGATGCTGAGCGCGGCCAGATCACCGGCGATTCGTTGACTTTCTATACTCACGATGATAGGGTGCTTGTAGATAGCAAAGAATCTTCTCAAACTGTGATTCAGACTAGGATTCGCGACGCGAGCAAGAAGTAATGCAGACCCTGGCCACGGACGAAATCGCAAAATCGTACCGCGGGCGGCGGGTTGTGAATGGCGTCAGCCTCCATATCAATCAAGCGGAAGTAATCGGGCTGCTGGGGCCGAACGGGGCCGGCAAGACTACTACGTTTTACGCAATCGTGGGACTGGTGCCCCCAGATAGCGGCCGGGTCCTGGTGGATGGAGAAGACATCACCAGCGTGCCGATGTATTTGCGGGCTCGGAATTACGGCATCAGCTACCTGCCGCAGGAGCCCTCGGTTTTCCGAAAACTCACAGTGGAAGAAAATATTCAGGCAGTGCTGGAAGTCCAGCCCATTTCATGGCAGGAAAGAAGGAGAAAGCGCGATAAGCTGATTGACGAACTCGGCCTCGGCCATATCCGCAATAATATGGGCTATGCGCTGTCCGGCGGCGAACGGCGGCGAGTGGAAATTGCCCGCGCCCTGTGTATTGAACCGAAATTCATCCTCCTGGATGAGCCGTTCTCCGGCATCGATCCTATCGCTGTGCTCGACCTGCAGAAGATTATTTTTGACCTGAAAGCTACGGGGATCGGCGTGCTGGTCACGGACCACAACGTCCGCGAGACGCTCTCTGTAACGGACCGCGCCTACATCATCAATGAAGGCCGCATCTTCCGCACTGGAACGCCCGAGCAACTCGGCAATGATCCAGAGGTAAAGCGCGTATATCTTGGAGAGAGTTTCTCATTTGTCTAGCGCTTTACCCGGGTGAGCGGATGTGGAGCGCCGTGCAGCGCGAGGCAGACGCGAGGGCGCAGCACGGCAGTCGCGGAGCCCTCGAAGAAACGCCAAGCGCGTATATCTTGGAGAGAGTTTCTCATTTGTCTAGCGCTTTACCATGGGTGAGCGAACGGGGAGCGCCGATCCGCGCGAGCCGGACGCGAGGGCGCAGCACGGCAGTCGCGGAGCCCTCGAAGAAACGCCAAAAGGGTGTACCTGGGTGAGAGCTTCTCGTTTGTGTGAGGTATTGGTCCCTTCGCAGGAAATACCTCAAAATTATTTCACTGGCTCACGAGAGTTTCTCCTTTTCCGCCTTAAAATAGGAGAAGGCAGCCAGATGTTGTGCAGGAATTACGACCGTACTCTTTGGGCTTTGTCCGGGGAGTGATAAAACAAAGCCAATGGTATTACTCCAGAACAAACTTAATCTAAAAGTCTCCCAGAAGCAGATCCTGACACCCGGTCTGGTGCAGATGGTCAGCGTCCTTGCGCTCAATAAACTTGAACTCAAGGAAATGATCAATACGGAGATGGTGGAAAATCCGGTTCTGGAGGAGTTGGATTCTTCCGTTCCGCTGCTGGATGAGGTGGCTGGCCGCGAAGAGGCCCGCGAACGTGAAGCACACGTCGCCGAAACGCACGAGGCAAAGGAAAGCGCTGAAACCGCGCCGGCGGAAGAGAAAAAGGATCCTTTTGACGAAATTGATTTCGGTTCTTTCTTCCGCGATTATCTTGATCCGGGTTATCGCAGCACCGGCGATCTGGAAGACATCGATCGGCCTTCCTTTGAGAATTTTCTTTCCAAGCCCGCAACGCTGACGGACCATCTGCTTTGGCAGCTTGGCTCTGTGAATGTCCGTCCGGAAGTTTATGCTGCGGCCGAACTCGTGATCGGTAATCTCAATGAGGACGGTTACCTGACTGCAAGTGAAGATGAGCTGCTGGGAGTGGCGAAGAAAGCCGAGTCTGAGCCTCAACTTCCAGAGCAGACGGAAGCGCCTTCTGAGCACCCGAGCAATGGGGAATACGGCAATCTGCAATTAGTGGTTTCTCATGTTCCTTCCAGTGATGCCGCGTCTTCGAATAACAACAATCTTGTCCCGGTATTGCAGTTCAGCCGCGAGGAGCTGCGGGAAGCCATTGCGCTGCTGCAGAATTTCGATCCTGTAGGAATAGCTACTCGCGATTTGCGTGAATGCCTGCTGGTGCAGCTCAAGTATCTGCATCGCACGCGCGAGATGGAAGGATCAGAAGATCCGGAGAACGATCAGGTCGTTGAGGATGCGTTGCGCATTGTTGAAGACCAGCTTCACCTGCTGCAAAACAAGCAATACAAAGAGATTGCCAAAGCCATCACGCGCCCGCTGGAGGCGGTGACTCAGGCCCACGAATTCATCCGCACGCTCGATCCCAAGCCCGGGCTGCGCTACAACAAAGTTGAACCTAAGCTGATTGAGCCCGACGTCGCCTTTGTCAAGCAAGGCGATGAATACCTGGTTTTGATGAACGATGAGGACCTTCCCCAGCTTCGCGTGAGCCCCACCTACCGGAGGCTCCTCAATCAGGGCGATGGCGTGGAAAAAGAGGTGCGTTCTTACGTAAAAGAGCGCTACAAATCAGCAGTGCAGCTCATCAAGAATATTGAACAGCGGAGGCAAACGATTTTGAAAGTTTGCTACGCCATTATTGGCAGGCAAAAAGAATTTCTGGACCATGGCATTGATTTGCTCAAGCCCATGATGATCAAGGAAGTGGCGGAAGAGATCGGCGTCCATCCTTCCACTGTGAGCCGCGCGGTTTCCAACAAGTATGTCCACACCTCGCAGGGAGTGTTTGAGCTGCGCTATTTCTTCTCGGAAAGCGTGCAGGGACCGGAAGGCGCCGCTACCTCGCTGCTCATTTTAAAACGCCGAGTGAAAAAGCTGATTGAGGAGGAGGATTCAGCCCATCCGCTCACGGATGAGCAGATCACGCGCATCCTGCAGTCGCAAGGAATTCAGGTTACGCGGCGCACCGTTGCCAAGTACCGTGAAGACATGAAAATTCCCAGCACACATCAAAGGAGGATCAAGAACTAGCTGAACAGAACCACAAAGCGCGGCCGCCCTGGTTGGCGCTGCACCTCAATACAGAAATCAAGGAGGAGGGAAGCAATGAACGTGGAATATACTGGCCGTCAGTTTGAGATTACCCCCGCCATCCGCAAGCAGGTCCATGCCGGACTTGAGAAAATCCAGAAAATTCTAGGCAGCAATTTTGAAAGCCACGTAATTTTGTCCGTGGAGAAGCACCGCTACATCGCAGAAATTACCATCACTGTTCGCAATCGCCCTCCCATCGTCGGGCTTTCCGAAGCCCCGGACATGGTCTCCGCCATCAACGGCTCACTCGCCCGCATTGATCGCCAGGCAGTCAAGTACAAGACCCGGTGGATCAGCAAAAAGCGCCTCGCCCGCAAGAAGCACGAGCAGGAGTCGGTTAGGGAAGAAGTCTCAATCGCCGTAGCGGTCGGCAGCAACATCGAGACCTCGATCCCGGTTACAGTGCACTCTTTTCCCAATCGTGTGAAGTTTACTGAAGCGCACATCGTAAGGAGTGCGGACTCAGTGGCACGCAGGCCGCTGTCTCTGGAAGAAGCAGTGAAAGAGGCCGAATTTCGCGATCGTGAAGTGTTTGTGTTTCGCGACCTGGAGGGCAGAGTCAAGGTGCTGCACAGAAAAAAAGACGGAAAGATGGAACTGATCGAAGCACCGTAATGTTTTGAGTTTACCTCGAATCCCGCGCAGCGGGTGAGAGGTCACTACCAATAGGGCAAAATGCAGGGCGTAGACTACCAGCCGCGCTCCTGGTGTTGTTTCTAGCCAACAGCTAATGGCCAAGAGCCAAAGGCTGTTTTTCTTTTATAATCAAATTTCCCCATGGCCTACCAGGTACTGGCGCGCAAATACCGTCCGCAGCGCTTCTCTGAGGTGATCGGGCAGGAACACGTCACCCGTACCCTCAAAAATGCCATCGAACAGCAGCGTGTGGCGCACGGTTATATCTTCAGCGGACATCGCGGGATCGGCAAAACGACAATTGCACGAATCCTCGCCATGGCATTAAATTGCCGCTCCTTTGACCGCCCGACACCCGAGCCCTGTGGCCATTGCGATTCCTGCCAGGAGATTCGCTCTGGTAATTCGGTGGACGTAATTGAAATCGACGCTGCTACCAATCGCGGCATCGATGAGATTCGCGAGCTGCGCGATGCGGCGCGCTATCGTCCGGCGCGCGACCGTTACAAGATTTACATTCTGGATGAAGCGCACCAGATCACTGATGCTGCTTTTAACGCACTGCTGAAAACGCTGGAGGAGCCCCCGTCGCACATTATCTTCATGATGGCCACTACCCAGCCGGAGGATATTCCGCAGACCATCCGTTCGCGCTGCCAGAATTTTAATTTTCATGCGGTCAAATTCGATGAGATTCTGAGCCAGTTACGCGCCATTGCCGAGAAGGAAAACGTTCAGGCAGATGATCAGGCTCTGGCGGTGCTGGCGGAAGCCGGCGACGGCTCCATGCGTGACGCGCTTTCCATTATGGATCAGGCAATCGCCTGTTGCGGCGAGCGGCTCAGCGCGGAAGTTGTGCTGGGATTGATTGGTTCTGTAGGTTCAGAGGTCATGGAAGATCTCATGGGCACGGTTGCAGCCAGCTCCAGCGAGGAAGCTTTGCGCCTGCTGGATCGGCTGATGACGGAAGGACAGAATCCGGCGCACTTTGCCAGACAACTGGTGCGGTTCCTGCGCAACCTGCTGGTTGCGAAGGTGAGTGGCCCGGAGTCTCCTGTGCTTCAGATTTCCGCCGATGAACGCAAGCGTGTGGTCCGTGTGGCGGACCAATTTTCTGAAGAAGACCTGGCCCGCTTCCTGCAAATCATGCTGCGCACTTACGACGAACTGGGTTATCGCCAGGAACAGCGCTTTCATCTGGAACTGGGTGTGCTCAAACTGGTACATGCCCAGCGGCTTCTGCCTCTGGAGCAAATCCTCAGCCAGGTTGCGCCTTTGCCGGCAGGAAATAAGACGACAGCAATCAGACAGCAGCCAACTGCTCCCGGTGCCGCGGGCACTCCTGCGCGCAGCAATGAAAGCCGCGTTTCTCCGTTTGAGGCAGATCGTGCCCGGAAAATCCGGTCGCAGGATCCGGAGATGTCCGCCGCTGCAGCGGCCCCGCAGATGCAGCCACAGCCGGTGGCAATTTCGGATGCGGAAAGTACCTCTGACGCGGGCACGATTTTAGGACGCGTAATTGCCGCGATCGAAGAGTCGGGCCACAGCTCGGCTGCAATGATCCTGGAAAAAGGAAGCGCCCGTATTGAAGGCAATGAGCTGATCGTGACCGTTGCTGAGAAGCAGGCAATGATCAAACTTGTATTTGAACAGGCGATGCGCGTGGCCAACAGCGCTGCAATGGCGGCGGCAGGACGCATGCTGAAGGTGAATATTGTCAGTGGCGCGGCCGGAAATGGCAATGGGAACCCCGCTGTGGTGCGCCCGGCCAACGGAAGCAGTGTCTGGAACCGGGCAACCGATGATCCGGTGGTGCGGCGGATGCGCGAAAAATTTGGCGCAGAGATTCGCACCGTGATCGATCATCGCCAGAAAAATTAGACGAGGAATTATTTATGGGCGGATTCAATTCACGCCAACTTCAAGAAATGCTGCAACAGGCGCAGAAGCAGGCGCAGGACCTGCAGCAGAAGATGCAGCAAACGATCGTTGAGGCCTCTGTGGGAGGTGGCACCGTTACCATCAGGATGAACGGCCAGAAACAGGTGCTGGAAACGCGGATTGATCCCGCGGCGGTTAACGCCGGCGATGTTGAGATGCTGCAGGACCTGATTACCGCAGCCGTCAACGAAGCCGGACGCAAAGTGGACGCGGCCATGCAATCCACCGTAGGCGGCATGCTGGGTGGGTTGGGAATTCCCGGAATGTAGAAGAACCAGCATTTAGTACTTAGTATTTAGTAGTTAGCAAAACCCATACAAGGCGCAGATCCATGTTGAGTTCGACGGGTTATTGATGTACTGATTTCTTCATTTGGATTCTCCGTGCCTCCATGTCTCCGTGGTGGATTTGTTTTTGCTAAATACTAACTACTAAGTACTAATTACTGATTTTCCCCATGTCTAAATTTGCCGAGCCCATGGCTCGACTCATCGACGAACTGAAGAAGCTTCCCGGAGTAGGCGGCAAGAGCGCGCAGCGGATGGCGTTCCACATCCTGCGCTCCAGCGCAGAAGATGCCGATGCGCTCGCCTCCGCGATCCACAATCTCAAGGAGAAGCTGCATCTCTGTTCCGTCTGCAACAACATCACAGACATTGATCCGTGCACCTATTGCTCCAGCGCCACGCGCAACCAGAGGCTGGTCTGCGTGGTCGAGGAGCCAACCAACATTGCTTCCATCGAGAAGACCCGTTCCTACAACGGTGTATATCACGTCCTGCACGGAGCGTTATCGCCCCTTCATGGCATTGGCCCGGAGCAGTTGCGCATTCCTTCACTGGTGAAACGGGTTGAAAACGGCAGCGTGGATGAGATTATCATCGCCACCAATCCCACTTTGGAAGGTGAAGCTACTGCCGTTTATCTGACCGGCCTGATTAAAAGGCCACAGGTGAGAGTCACGCGCATAGCGACCGGCATTCCCGCGGGCAGCGACATCGAGTATGCCGACGAAGTCACAATGCTGAAGGCAATTGAGGGGAGAAGAGAGATCTAACAATTGTTGATTTCTGATTATTGATTTTTGATTTGTAGCACTGGTGTAAGGGTTTTAAATCAACAATCAAAAATCATAAATCAACAATTCCAAGCAGATCATCCCCTCAGCTTGGCCAGCAGATCCTGCGGGTGCACGGGTTTGGCCAGGATTTCAAATTCATGTCCCTGGAGCCGCGCCTTTTCCAGAAGATCGGCGGTCGCCGCCTGCCCTGAGAACAGCAGGATTTTGCAGCCGGGGAGGATCTGGCGAATCCGGATGGCCGCTTCAATTCCGTTCATATCGGGCATGATTACGTCGCTGATCACAAGATCGGGTTTCTCGCTGCGGGCCCGCTCTACGGCGTCTGTGCCGGTATAAACGGCGGCGGCATCAAAGCCTGCCTGGTTCAGTATGATCGCCAGCGTATCGGCAATAACACGCTCGTCATCCACGACTAGCACTCTGGGTTTGGTGGACTGTCCGCCTTTGGACATCAGAAATCAGGTCACCCCCTGGCGAAAGTTGAATATCGAATTATACGCGACTGTCGTTTAAGCCGCAGTGGCTGTGACCCTGTGCCTTAGCGGCGCCTTCCCAAATGGGCCAACCTGCGATTAGGCACGCGCTTCTCACCCGATAAGGACACCAGGAGGACCCGCTATGCGCAAAGCAGCTATTCTGGTCCTGTTTGCTCTGCTGGCATTGGCCATGGGCTTTGCTCAGAATCCGGCAGGCGCGAACAGCACCCAATCAACTTCTTCCCAAACTCAAACGCAAGGAAATACCACCCCGAACCCGGACCAGAGCTCAACCCCGGCGATCAACAAGAACACGAATCCGCAAAGTACGTCTCCAGCTCCCGATCAGAGCAATCCAAACTCAGGTCTGGCACAACGCTCAACCGGCAGCGGTGAAATCCCGGTCGGGACGGAGATGCGCGCTACTCTAGACACCCCGCTCTCGACCAAGACTTCCAAGCCGGGCGACCGTTTTACCGCGACCGTTACTCAACCTGTTCAGGGGTCAAGCGGGGTTGTGATTCCCACCGGGGCTCGCGTTGAAGGCGAAGTGGCTGAGGCCGAGGAAGGCAAGACTTTGCCGTCAGTCCGGGGAAGAGGCAAGCTGAACCTGCGTTTCCGAGATATCGTGCTCCCGAACGGCCAGACGATTCCGCTGGTCGCCACGCTAGTTTCCGTGAACAACACCAGCGGTAAGCAGACGCGCAAAGCCGACAATGAGGGACAAGTTCAGTCGGGAACGCAAGGTAAGGATGTCGCCAAGGATGTAGGCATTGGCGCAGGCGTGGGCACAGTTGCAGGTCTGATTTTTGGCGGCCCGCTGAAGGGGCTCGCGATTGGAGCGCTGGCCGGTGGCGGTTATGTTCTGGCGACCAATGGTAAAGATGTGAATCTACCGGCCGAAACTGGCATGGTCATACGCCTGGATCAGTCGCTGTCAAACCCCAGTAGTTAGTACTTAGTATTTACTAGTTAGCTAAAAACTGAAAACTGACGGCCAGGATGGGATGAATCCTGGCCGTCTTCCTTTTTCGAGAGAAAAAAAGAGACGGTGCTGAGCACCGTCCTGTACGGCCACGTGTTTCTGTGGCACACACCTTTGCTGGATAAACACAGAGCTAAAAGCCAAAGGCCAAGAGCCAAGAGCCAAAAGCCAATTGCTAATCGCTATTTGCTTCTTCGCATCGCCCGTTGCAGGGTTTTTACCAGCGCTGCTTTGGCGGCATCATATTCATGGCCATTGATCTTGCCCTGCAGGCGTTCTGCTTCTAACTGGAACATTTCTTCTTTCAGAGCGTCGAGCACGGGAGCAGAGTTGCTGCCGGGCGGCGTTGCAGTTGCTACCGCGCCCTGGCTCCGCGATGTAACGAAAACAATGGCTGCTCCCGCCGCCATAAACAACGTCAGCAGGGCAAAAAATTTCCATTGACCGCTGCTCAGCGGATTCGGACGCTCGTTGGGAACTCCCAATCCTCCACCCGGGCGTCCGCCTTGTTCGTCCTGGCCTGCATTTCCTTCCTGACCACCACCCTGTTGCGCCGCCGCCTGTTGCGGGATTCTGCCTTCGCCCGCGACGGTGAACGCAAGCTGCTTCTCATCTGCAGTGCTGCCGGCAATGTGAACATCCATGCCCACGAGATCCGGCGCAACCGAAGCCGAGTCCGCAGCTTGATATTGACTTGCGTTTTCTGCGGCAAATCCCATGGATTTCGGCGTGACCACGTAGAACTTTGATACCTCACCGGCCAGTTTTGGCTCGAATTTCATTGTGCCGGTGTAAGGAAGCGTGTAAGGAACCTCAATGTGCGTTTCGCCCGGCATCAGTGGATAAGCAACCGAATATTTGTTGTCTCCCAGAGGCGAAGCCGCGACCCTCAGCGCCATTCCTCCTTCTCTGGCTGCCTGGCCGCTTTCGACTTTGGCTCCTTCAGGCAGATAGAAGGTGAGCGCCGGCTGGGTGCGCGGCGGCTGCGAATCGTTGCGCACGTTGAAGATTTGATAGACGCGGATGGCGTTTCCCTGGGCTTCGAAAATTGCCGATTGATTTGTCTGGTGGACTCCCGGCACCGTCGTCGCCGAGTCATAGACCGTGACCGTCACTGAGCTTGAGCCGGGCATTACCGGCTGAAAGTAGTTGACGTTCTGGTGACGCACGCGGACGGCGCGCATGGTCTGGCTATCCGGCAGTTCAAAGCTGAATTCGCCCCGGGCATTCGTCTTTGTGCGGGCTTCCTCGTCCATCCCTTTCGCCAGGTTGACCAGCACGGCATCATCTCCGGCAGCAGGTTTCTTGGTGGTACCGTTGGTCGCGGTCCCGCGCAGCACCTGGCCGCTGGCGTTCAGACAGAACAAGAACAGGACAATCAGAATGCTAATTGTCCCTGCTTGGCAGCTCTTTGCGTCGATCTTTTTGTTCCATTGCATCTGTTTTTCCAGTTCTTCAATTCGCGTTGTTTCGCGTTAATTCGCGGCTACTTTCATGCCTTCCAGTTTCTCAATCTCGGCCAAAATACGCGCTGCTTCAGCTTCCATGTTGCTGCGCATGGCTTCGAAATCAGCTTCAGTAAATTTTCCCGCTTTGTGCTCAAAGTTCAGGTCGCGTAAATTTTCGTAGACTACGTCTTTACGCTCGTAGAGATACGCGAGGCGCGTTTTCACCACCGCCTCACCGCGCTGTTTGGCCGGGAAGAAGACATAAACATACAGCGCGAGCGTAAGCATTCCGACGAAGATATACATTGCCCATTCATGGGCGGTCATAGTTCGGTCTCCTTTCTCGCGCGTTCTCGCAACGCTTCCATATGTGGATCGACTGGCGCAGCAGCGACTGGCACAGCCCGCATGCGCCACCTTTGGATGATCCAGAACACGAGCAAAAGCGCAGTCGCCACCAGCAACGGTGGTACAACCCAGATGATCAATTCGAATCCATGTTTTGCCGGCTCAACCACTACCGTCATGCCGTAGTTTCGGCGGAACCAGTTGAGGACATCTTCTTCATTCGAGTATGTAGCCACCGCGGTGCGGAGCTGCCGGATCATGGAGTCTGAACTCGGGCAGCCCACATGATTGCACTTGAGAAGCATCTGGCCGCACCCGCAGGAGCACTGGATCTTACTGCCGATGTCGTTAAATCGTTTGTCATCCGCTGCAGAAGCGGCAGCGGAG
>DATDNH010000236.1:0-10236 GCA_036518395.1 Candidatus Angelobacter sp.
CGGGAGCCCTTATGCGAATTACAAGAATTATCGTCGTCCTTATCTTTTCCGGTCTGTTGCTCGCTCTGGGCCAAGATGTAACGCCCCCTCAGTCCAGCCCTAAACCGGGGGTTCCCAAGCTGCCGGGAAAGAAATCAGTTCCGCCAATCACTCCTCCGAAAAGACTGCCTGCTCCCGCTCCAAAACCGGAGGCAACCATCCTGGAGCTCAAGGGCATGGATCCTGCATTCGTAGACAAAAGTGTGGACCCGTGTACGGATTTCTATCAGTACTCCTGCGGCGGATGGCTGAAGCAAAATCCTGTCCCATCTGATCAACCTTCTTACGGCCGTGACACTGAGCTGGCGGAGCGCAACAGGCTGATCCTGCGTGACATTCTGGAAAAGGCTGCCGTCGAGCGCTCCGACCGCAGCGCGGTGGAGCAGAAGATCGGTGAGTACTACGCTTCCTGCATGGACGAAGCCGCCATCGAGAAAAAAGGTGCGGCTGCGCTCAAGCCTGAACTCGAACGCATCGCCGCGCTTAAATCGAAGGACGATTTAGCGGACGAACTGGCCCACCTGCACCTCATGAATGTGGATGCACTTTTCAACTACGGCTCCGATCAGGATTTTAAAGACGCAACCTCAGTCATCGCCGAAGCCGATCAGGGCGGGCTCGGCCTGCCGGAGCGTGATTACTATCTCCGCAAGGACGCAAACACGGTAAAAACCCGGAGCCAGTACGTACGCCATGTCACCAACATGCTTCGCCTGCTGGGTGAGACTCCCGCAGCAGCGGCGCAGCATGCGCGCAGCATTCTTGCGCTCGAAACCTCGCTGGCCAAGGCATCCTTGACGGTTACTCAGCGCCGCGACCCGGCAAACGTCTATCACAAGTTGCCGGTCACCGATCTAGTGGCCATGAATCCCACTTTCGGTTGGAACCAGTATCTGCGCGCTACCGGCACGCCTCCGGTGCAGAGCCTGAATGTTACCGTCCCGGACTTCTTCAAAGGGCTGGACAGCGTTTTGAAACAACAGCCGCTGCCCATGATCAAGATTTACCTGCGCTGGCATCTGGTGCATTCGCTCGCGCCCATTTTGCCGAAAGCTTTTGTCAACGAGAATTTTGATTTTTATGGCCGCAAGCTCAGCGGACAAAAAGAAATTCGCGCGCGCTGGAAGCGCTGCGTTGCGGCAACCGACCACGATCTGGGCGAAGCGCTCGGCCAAATCTACGTGCAGCGCACTTTCGGCGCGGAAGGCAAGGCACGCACCATGCAAATGGTGCAAGACATTGAAGCGTCGATGGAGCAGGACATCAAGCAGCTCACCTGGATGACCGACACAACCAAACAAAAAGCTCTGGAAAAACTGCACACCGTCGCTAACAAGATCGGCTATCCGGACAAATGGCGCGATTACTCCAAATATGAGGTGGTGCGCGGTGATGCCCTGGGCAACTTCATTCGCGGCGCCGAATTTGAATCCCATCGCCAGATTGCCAAGATCGGCAAGCCGGTTGACCGGGGCGAGTGGGGCATGACGCCGCCCACGGTGAACGCCTATTACAACCCGCAGCTGAACGACATCAATTTTCCCGCCGGAATTCTGCAACCACCGTTTTACGACAACAAAATGGATGATGCTGTGAATTATGGCGATGCCGGCGGCGTCATCGGCCACGAACTCACCCATGGCTTCGACGATCAGGGACGTCAGTTTGATGCCAAAGGAAATTTCGACGAGTGGTGGACTCCGCAGGACGCAAAAGAATTCGAGCAGCGAACAGCCTGTGTAGTGCACGAATACGATGGTTTCATCGCCGTGGATGACGTTCACGTGCAGGGTAAGCTGACGCTGGGAGAGAACGTCGCTGATCTTGGCGGGCTGAAGCTGGCGATGATGGCCTTCCTCCGCCACGCTGAGGAGACGCATCAGCAACCGCAGTCGGCGGATGGATTCACTCCGGAGCAGCGCTTCTATATCGGCTACGCGCAGGGTTGGTGCGAAAACGAGACCGCGGAGTTCCTGCGTCTGCTGGCCCAGACCAATCCTCATTCACCGGTGAAGTATCGCGTGAACGGCGTTGTCCAGAACCTGCCGGATTTTCAGAAAGCTTTCTCCTGCAAAACCGGCACGCCGATGGCACCAGAGAAAAGATGCGAGGTCTGGTAGGAAGAGCAGGCAACAGCTCTACCACCGGAAGACCGGACTGTGACGCTTAAGCGATGACCGGCTTGGAGTCGAGAATCGGGTCGTCGGGTCATCGGGTCATCGTGTGACTGATTTAGCACCGGTGGCCTGTTTCGTCACAAGGTGCAGAATTTATCGTAGTCGAAGTCATCCCAGAGAATCACTTCTGGAGTTCGCTTTGTTCTTGTAATCTTCTTTTTTGTTCGCTCCCCGCCCGGACCACGATCGCTGGTAGAGATCGCATCTCCAGTGAGATAGTTTGTGTCGCTGGTATCCCCGCAGCCGCAGTTCCGCATCATGTCCACGACGGAGAGGCCGATCAAACGAAATCCCGATTTTTCACTTCGCCATTTTTGTGTACATCCTCCGGCGGCCCAGCTTCCCATGGACACGCTGGTCTGCGACTCAATCATCAATACTCCTTTCTCGATTTTCAAATCTCCCACTCCGCCTTCAAAAATAAAATTCGGGTTGGAATTGAGAAAATGATGAGGACCAATTTTCCAGAAGTTGAAATTGCCGGACTTGTCGCCCAGGAACAAAAGCACCACCTGGGGCAGGTCTGACTGATCTGAATCCTGAACAGCTTTTTGTTGCACGATCAGAGCAACGTCATCAATGCCATCCTGATTCAGATCGCCGCGAGCTTCTTTTACCTTGATGAAGCCCACTGGAATCAGATCTTTGGCGGCGAGTTTCTTGTCCTTGAAAGCCGAGACAATTTTGTCTATATCGGCAGAGTTGAGACCTGAACGGTCCTGCGCAGTGGAACTCACGAGCAGGCTGATGCCAAGCAAGACAGTCGAAAAGATTTTCATTTGAGCAGCATCATGATAAATGAAGCTAGCCTTCGAACACTTCCCACCAAAATCGCCAAAACCGAAGCCACGGATTCAGACGACGGATATAAATGACGATCTCCCCCGGCTGTGCCGTGGCAGGGTGGTTCGTGGGATGTTTGCACAACTCGAAGTCGGCGTGATCGCCCACAATGCCTCGCTCCAACACTTCGAATGTTCCGAATGCCTGCTGCCTGGTACATGGGAAATCCGCCATCACCCAGATTTTTGAGGGCTGGGGTGCGGGAATTTGAAAGACCGCACTCCCATTCGTTCCTGTCTTCTGAAATATGACAAACGGTCGGTCCCGGCGAGGCCCCGGTCGATCGGCCAACATGACTTCAACAAGCCGATGTTTGATGGGGCGGCCGGTCTTGTAATCCAGGGTGCGGACCCGAATTTCTGAAACCGTTGGGCTGGACTGCCCATAACAGGCGCTGGACACGGCGACGTAAGCCAGGAAAAAGCTCAGTAATGAGCGCAACATGTTCCCATTAAGCAACCATCTCCAATCGCCGACAATGCACCAGGAATCAATTTTTCATCATCGGCAAGTCAACCAGGCGTGAAAGAGTTGTTTTAAGCAAAAGCGAATAGGCAAAAAAGGCGTTGGGCTTCTACCGCGCCCTGGGATGCGTGCGATCGTAGACTTCCATGACATGTTTGATCGAGAGCTGAGTATATTTCTGCGTAGTCGACAGCCGCTCATGACCCAGCAGTTCCTGAATTGCGCGCAGGTCAGCGCCTTCCGACAGCAAATGCGTGCCGAAAGCGTGGCGCAGCGTGTGCGGATGCACATCCGGCGGCAATCCTTTCAGAACCGCGATTCTCTTGACAATCCGCGCGACGCTGCGGGTTGTCAGCGGACCACCGCGGCTGTTGATGAACAGCGAGCGCGTGTTCTTCCGCGTTTCAGCCAAAACCTTCTGGCGCGCGGACGCATAAGCATTTAACGCTTCCTCGGCCTTGCCTTCCAGGGGAACATAGCGCTGCTTCTTGCCCTTGCCGCGAACCAGGATGAGGCCATTCGCGGCATCCACGTCACCCAGTTCGATACCCACCAGCTCGGAATTGCGCAGCCCACATCCGTACAACAGCTCGAAAATCGCCCGGTCGCGCTCAGGAAAAGTTGCGCTCTCCGGCATTCCGCTATCGAGCAGCGTATTCATTTCTTCCAAAGTGGGAACTCGAGGCAGCTTTTTCGGCGTCTTGGGCATGGCTACCAGTTTTGCCGGATTCTGCTGCACGATCCCCTCGCGCGCCAACCATTTGTACATAGACCGCAGCGCCGCCAGCGCGCGGGCCACCGAAACTTTACTCAAGCTCTGGCTGTGAAGATGCGAAAGAAAGCTGCGAATGAAAACATGATCTACATCTTTCCAGCGAATATCCGGCCCCAGGAACGCGGCAAAACGATTCAGCTCATTGCGATAGGCGCGCAGCGTGTGCACAGAAGAATTCTTGCTGGCCAGCGACTTCAGGAATGCCATGATTCCTTTTCGAATTTCAGCGCTGCCTTGTATAGGCTCCTTCATTGCTTTTTCGCTCGCGGATGATAGGCACGATACACATTCCTGAGCCGGTCCAGAGCAACGTGCGTATACACCTGGCTGGTGGAAATATCGGCGTGACCCAGAATGGTTTGGACGGTGCGCAGGTCAGCGCCGTTTTCCACCATGTGTGTGGCGCAACTGTGCCGTAATGTATGCGGGCTCGCGCGGCGAGTGGAAACCGAGGCGGCCCTTACCATCTGCCAGACGCGTTGCCGTGTCAGCGGCCCTCCTCTGCGCCGGACAAAGAGGGTCGGTGACATTCTGCCATTCAACAAAAGTTGCCGGCCATCATTCAAATATGCGCGAATCGCCTCCTGAGCAGCGCGCCCCAGCGGCACAATTCTTTCTTTATCACCTTTGCCGCGAACCAGCGCGTGTCCCAGTTCCAGCTTTAAGTCTTCCAGCTTCAGGTTGATCAGTTCGGAAACGCGCAGGCCTGCGGCATAAAGCACTTCCAGCATGGCACGGTCACGCAGAGCTATGGCTGGGGCGAGCCTGGAGTCACTCGGCTGACTGACTGTTGCCAGCATGGAATCAATTTCAGTTTTCGCCAGAGATTTAGGCAGGACTTTCCACTGGTGCGGCGTGTCTATTTCCAAAGTGGGATCGTGCTTCACCATGCGATCCAGCAAAAGGTATTTATAAAGATGGCGCAAGGCAGAAAGCTTTCGCGCGACCGAACGGTCTTTCACCGCGTGAGAGAACAACTGGCTGAGGAATGCCCGGACGTCCTCGCGACGAGCGTGAAGCAGGTCGCGGCGCCTGGATTCCAGAAATTCGGCAAACTGCTGCAGGTCTGCCCGGTAAGCGCTGCCGGTCAAGGCTGCCAGTCCTTTTTCCACTCTCAGGTAATCCAGAAAGCCTGAGATGACCCGCTGGTTCGCTGAATTCACTCATTCAGTATGGGAGCAAGTCATGGAAGAGGCAAATATCAAGACAGATTCCCTTGTTGGTGGCATCCCGACGTGGTGACGGCACGCAACTTGCGGGGCAAAACCAGCATTTGGTAATTAGGGCCTTGCCCTTAGCCCTTGGCCCTTGGACAAAAGCAAGACCGTTCCTCCCAGACCTCCTTTCTCCTGTGGCGAAGATCTTTAAATCTGTTATTCGATCATAGCCGTACTTGAAATGTAACTTCAGAGCGCCCAAGCTCGTCTAAAATTGAATAAGTCTATGATCATTAAGAAACCCAGCGACATTCCCTCATCGGAAATTACCCCTAAATCGGTCTACCTGAACCGGCGCAAGTTCATTGCCGGGGCTGCGGCTACGGCGGCGGCCGTTGCCGGCGGGCTTTATCTGCGCAATTCGGGCGGTCACCAGGCCGAAGCTGCCGGCGCCAAGCTTACTGGCATCGTCAAAAGCCAGTTCAGCACGTCGGAAAAACCTACGTCGTTCAAAGACATCACCAATTACAACAATTACTACGAATTCAGCACCGACAAATATGAGCCGAACGGGCTGGCAGCAAACTTCCGCACGCGCCCCTGGACAGTTTCTATTGAGGGGCTGGTCAAGAAAACCCAAAAGTTGGACATAGATTCCATCATGAAGCTGGCGCCGCTGGAGGAACGCATCTACCGGCATCGGTGCGTAGAAGGCTGGTCGATGGTGATTCCCTGGGTGGGTTTTCCTTTAAGCGTTTTGCTCAAGCAGGCCGAGCCGCTGGGCAAGGCAACATTTGTCGCGTTTGAAACCGTTTTTGCGCCCACCCAGATGCCCAATCAACGAAGCAGCGCGGTGCTTCCCTGGCCGTATGTGGAGGGCCTGCGCATGGATGAAGCTATGCATCCGCTCACCATCCTTGTATTTGGGCTTTATGACGAGATCCTGCCCAACGTAGATGGCGCGCCGATGCGTTTAGCCGTGCCGTGGAAGTACGGATTCAAAAGCATCAAGGCCATTGTGAAGGTTAAGTTCGTCGAGCAAATGCCGCCGACAACCTGGAATGTGATGGCGCCAAACGAATATGGTTTTTACTCCAACGTAAATCCCACGGTCGATCACCCGCGCTGGAGCCAGGCAAGGGAGCGCCGAATCGGTGAAGGTATCTTTGCTCCCAAGCACCCGACGATTATGTTCAATGGCTACGGCGACCAGGTGGCAAGCCTGTATTCAGGCCTGGACCTGCGAAAGAATTTTTGATTTCGTTTTTGATCTTTGAGTTGAGAGCAATACTGAGCAGTGGAATAAGACGGCTACGTCAATTTACAACTTCTAACGCCTGATGAAATTGCAGGAAAAGTTTATTCGGTCACTCAAAGTCCTTGTCTTTTTGATCTGTCTCGGGCCGGGAACCGTGCTCGTGTGGAAGGGCTTTCACGATCGCCTGGGCGCAAATCCTGTAGACGTGATCACCCGCACTACGGGCAGGTGGACGCTGATATTTCTTCTGCTCACCCTGAGCATAACCCCGTTACGAAAGCTTGCGCGACTTCCCTGGCTGGTGCGTTTTCGCCGGATGCTCGGCCTGTTCGCTTTTTTCTACGGCACACTTCACCTGATGACCTTTGTCTGGCTGGACAAATTTTTTGACCTCCACGCGATGCTGCACGACATAGGCAAACGGCGGTTCATTACCGCTGGCATGACAGCCTGGGCGCTGATGCTGCCTCTGGCCCTGACGTCGACTGCCGGGTGGATTCGCCGTCTCGGAGGCAAGCGGTGGCAAAAACTCCATCGACTGATTTATTTCAGCGCCGCTGCGGCCGTAGTTCATTTCATCTGGCTGGTGAAAGCCGACCTCCGGCGCCCGCTCACTTATGGCGCGGTTCTGGCTGCGCTGCTCATTTACAGGATCGCCGCGTGGAGCGTGGGAAAAGTAAAGACAAGAGCGTCACTCACTGTGAAAGCAGAAGCTGGCTCTCAGTAACCAAAGACACTCAATATCAAGTTACTAATTCTAAGTACCGCGATTTTCCACAGCTCTGCTTTTGTTGCAACCCAGCAGGCGCAACAGCGAATCTACCTTAATAATGAAGGTTTTACCCACCTTAGCTGACCGGGAGCAGTGAGGTGCGTGGAATAAAATTTGATACCAACTCCAGTGGCCGCGGGTATTTCTGCCGGAGATTTGCGACGCGAGGATAATGTGTCAAAGGAATCGAACCCGGTTTCCATACGCTTGCAGGATGACGCCGATAGGCTGCGCACAGGGTTGACCAGCCCCGAAGATGCCAGCCTCCCAGAGATACTCGACCGTCTGCTCGATCACGGGATCATTGTTGATCCCTATTCACGCATCCGTCTGTTGAGCGAAACACCGGTCGATCACCAGCGAGTGAGCATTGACCGTGATACCCACCTGGAATAACCAGGCACCCAAAGCATAACGAAGGTACTCATTGAAAAACCTACTCCCGGTGGTATGCTTGCCACCATATGCAAGCGATTTCACCGGAACAAGTCCGGGCTCAGGTGGATAAGTTCTGGAAAATTCTTTCCGGCAAGTCTGGCGACAAGCTTGAGCCGTTGTACGCTCCTGACGCGACCGTCTTCACGGGCCGGGCCAAACGAGCTGAGCCGGCGCCGCTGGCAGCAGCGCGCAGAATGCGCCAGGTTTCGGGCGGCGCTTCCACTCCGGGCGCTGAGGTGGGCCAGGTTGAAGTGCAGGTCGTCGACAATGTGGCCATTGCCTCCTATACATATCAGTTTCACGGAGTCAAGCAGGCCAGCGACGGTGGTCGTCTGGAGAAGACAACACGGTTCGGAAGAGCGACGCAGATTTTCCAGCTTGATGACAATGGCGCGCTACGGATCGTGCACGAGCATTTGAGCGCGGGTGAAGCTCCGGCAATCGAAAAAGCCCGTCCCTGATGCTGCTGATCGCTTAAGGACCCAGGGAGAAGGAAGATTTTAGATGGAAGCAATTGCACCGGACCAGGTACGCGCTGAAGTGCGGACATTCTGGAATTTATTCTGCACGAAGGACAAAACCGGCTTCAATCGGCTTTACTCGCCCACTGCGACGGTATTTGCGGCGGATGCCCGGCGCAGCGAATCGGCGCGGCTGATGCTGGTTCGCCGGGAGCGTGAGTTGTTCGGCCCTGCGTCGCTGGTCAAAGCGCAACTCGGTGATATTGCCGTTCAACTGCTCACGCCACATCTCGCCGTGGCATCTTATCCTCTCCATTTTTCTGTTACCAGAAACCTGCCAAACGGCCTGAGGGTGCAGGTGGACGTGCCTTTTACACGGGTCACGCAGGTGTTCCAGCGGGAAGAGAATGGCGGGCTCACAATCATTCACGAACACATGAGCTCAGCCGAGCCGACTTCTCCAAAGACGTTGCCGGCAGAAGCCAGTTCCGTGCGGTAAAAAATCACCAAATCATTTGCGAGTTCGCCAATTCACTACCTCAAGTTCACTCTTTTCCAGAACGTACAACCGCGATCACTGCTTGCCTAACTTTCTATTAAAGAAGTCCGCCGTGGCCCGGTATGCGCGGATCCATGATCTCCACAAAAGAAAATCATGGATCTCATCCGGAAAAATCAGCTCTTCAAATTCCACATGCTGTTCCTTCAGACGCTGTGCCAGGTCTGTGGTCTGCTGAAACGGCACATTACGATCGTCGTCGCCATGGATGAGCAGCACCGGAGACTTCCAGCGCGACACCGTTGCAATAGCGGACGAATCATAAGCCAGCTTGACCGCTTCTTTATAATCCGGTGCGTCCTGCGCATTGGCTTCCCAGTTGCGAATGAAAACTGACCAGTCGTGGACGCCATGAAAATCCGAACCAGCGGCAAAAATATCTGAGTTGCGCGAGAGTGCGAGCGCGGTCAGCAAACCCCCATAAGAGCCTCCCCAGATACCAATCCGCCTGGGATCGACATAAGCAAGGCTACGGAGATACTTGGCTCCGGCCAGAACGTCTTTGTACTCTGACGCGCCGCGCCACACACTGTCTGGCGGCTCGCGAAACGTGCGGCCATACATGATGCCCAGCCGGTAATTGACTGACAGCACTACATACCCCAGGCTGGCCAGATACTGATTCTCTGCGTAGGCATTGTGGTAGTAGTACATGTAGTGGAAGCCCAGCATCATCTGGCGAACCGGCCCGCCGTGAACAAAAATAAGCGCAGGAGCGGAGGCAGCTCGATTTCTCGGCACAAAAAGCTGCCCGTGAATTTCCAGACCGTCTTCGCTGCGGAAAATCGCCTGCTGTGGCTCGACCAATTGTGCTGAGGGGAAATCCTTTGGCAGCACATTGGCAGCAATCATTTCCCTGCTGTTGCTGGTCACCCGGTAGGGCATAGCTGGCAAAGTAGCCGTAGAACCCAGACAGACGATAGTTTTGCCATCAGCCAGCATCTCGGGATGCCATTCAATTGTCTTGCCCTGAGTAAGAGCCTGCGGCGCGCCACCTGCAACCGCTACTCGCCAGATGTGCCGGCGGTCCACATCATTCTGGTTCGAGGTGTATAGAACGGTGTTCTTGTCTGGCGTGAGTTCCACGTCTTCCACATCGAAATTTCCCGGCGTGAGCAATACCGGCTGACCGCCACCGGTGGAAATCGCATAAAGATGATTTCGCCCATCCTGTTCAGAATCAAAAACGATTCGTCCTCCGGCAGCAAACTCCAGGGACTCCGTGGCGAAATGCGGTAGCGAACCATTCATATCCGCGCCGCTGTGCCACAGTTCGCGGCCTTGCGCGCTTC
>DATDNH010000237.1:0-2375 GCA_036518395.1 Candidatus Angelobacter sp.
ATTCTCGATCAGCGCAAGCCGCAGCATGATAGGAATGGCCCATAACTCTCCTAGCTTCAGGCTGGTGATCGTCTGGTAAGCCGTCACGAACCCGCCGAGACTCTCTGGATCCACCCGGGCATCACCGTGTGAAATCGTCTCCAGAGCCAGGTCGTACACACGCGGCAAACCTGCCGACTGGCCGTTGAGCAGGCGAGGAAGCGCCCGGCTGTACCCTTTGGGCAAATGTCTTCTGGCGGTTCTGATCTGTTGCTGAATCAAGTAGAAATTATCAAGCAGCCATTCGCCGGCAGGCGCGATACGCCGGTTCTCTTTGATGGCGGTGGTCAGAAGATGGCAGGTTTCATTCAGTACCTTTTCGTTATCCGCTAGTCGAGCCAAAAGATGGTCCGAAGCGTGTCCGCGAGCAACCGAGTGAGAGGCCGCCAGAAGTTTGCCATGTTGCTCCATCTGTTCTCTGCTGAACAACTCTGAACGTAAAGGTGCTTCCGCTCTGGAAGGCCTTGTCTCCCAAACGCGTTTGCGCAGGCGTGTTCCAATTTGCAGCAAATTTCTGTGCCTCTGTCCTTTATTCAACGAATCGTCTCTTTTTCATAAAACGCACGTGTTTCTGCGACTGCTCGACCGGGATTCTCGAATATCAGCGCGTGAAATCCAGGTGCGAAAAGCAGCGAAGTGCCTCTCTCTGTACTTTACGCTATTAGCGAGAAAGAGCGTACGGACCTGCCTCATAGTGAGAGCGTAAAAGGAATGTGAGCAGCCGCTATTGTGGCGGTTATTTGTCCGCTACCGGAGTGGAGGCGCGGTCAGGTGGAATAGAGCGACAGTTGGTCAAAATTGAACAGATGACCCGATCCAGCCCGGCTATGCTTAAGCGACGAACGATCCAAGGAGAAGAGTAAAGATCGAGACCATTACCGCCGGCCGTACCGAACCACACGCACCCCGCACGTGACTCGAGTGGATCAAAGCGACTGGTTTCGTGGTCCCGGATAGGTAATGGACGGTATGGAAAGCTTGGGAGCCGTCTTCAAGAACTTCAGAGATGCTAGAAACATGGTGAAACAGAGAACATTGGTCCACAGGAAAACGCTCTGAGAGAACGGAACGGTTATCACCGGATTAAAAAGCATGGCGACTCCGGCAAAAGCAATTGTCCAGAACGGCTTGCCTGATTGGGCGGCTTGGAACGCAACCAGAATGGCGCTAATGCAGATAACGAACTGCAGCATGATCGCATAACCCGCCGCGGGGCGCCAGAAGAACAGAGCCCCTAAAAGCGCGATGACAGAAGTCCATTTCATGATTCTTGTCAGCACAAAACCTCAATTTGCTGGTTCTATCACCTTAAGCGGTCAGAAGGTGCCAAAAGTTTACCCAGCTCTAAACGCTACTTATTATAAGCTTGGCCAGGGCGGGTAATCTGTGCAAAAGTGCTCACATCGGGCAGCCTTCATTCATTTAGCTGCTTCTGCTTTCCTGTTAGGACAGGCCGTGTGGCTTGCGTTTCAGCAATAAGAAACATGGCGAGCATGCGTGCCTTTTTGGGAACAAACAGGAGTCCTGCTCCCCATTTGCCGATTAGCAGTGAGTGGCAACATTGATGCCGAGATCGCGGAAAAGCTGAATGTCACGGAAGCCAGCGTGCAGAGCGGCGGTATGACATGGCTGTTGCATTTCTTGAAACTGAACTCGGAATCAATTGATTCAGCATCGATCTGGTTCCCCCATGTCACTCTGATTGTTAAGGCGGAAATGTAGAGTCGATACAGCGCCCGCTCGTTCCAAAATCATCTGAGACTGTTGAAAAACTCTTTCTGACCCCTGATCTGCTGCTGGATGCACTCGCAAGTCGTTGAATAATCGTTCGCCGAAATGGCGCAAACGCAGCAAAATTACTATGTTGGTTCCTTTTTCAACAGTCTCATCTGATTTTGGAACAGAAAATAGTTCTCATCCATATTAACAGATCAATGGAGATCCACCCATTGCTGGCAATCACGCTCATGGTAGGTGGTGCGGTCAGTGGAATCGTGGGCGCCTACCTCTCAGTACCATTAGTCGCTATGTTGCGCTTTCGCTTTCTCATGGGCTTGGCTTCGCCAGGAGCGTCTTTACACACGACACCAGCCTTTCCGGTCCTTCGCGCGAATCGAGACATAGGTCCGCTCCGCAGTCGGCGCCGCTCTTGTGCAACACCAGTATGCGAGTGGCCGGGGCCGCCTGCCGGATAAATCGAACACACCTGATTCGATCATGCTTGTCCAGCGTGTGATCCAGGATTGCAATATCAAGGTCGAACTGCTGCGCGATTCGGATCGCCTTGTGTCTGGATTCGGCCGCCATAACTTTGTATCCTGCGCCTTCCATTAATA
>DATDNH010000238.1:0-3490 GCA_036518395.1 Candidatus Angelobacter sp.
GAGGTTGCGCTGGTGGTCGGAGCAGTGGAGGTAGGAGCCCAGGAAGCAGACGACTTCGTCAAGCGTTTTATGCCTCACAGCTCCTGGCGGCTTCGCTCCCGTTTTGGAAACGTCGCTAGTGGTTGATACGTTGATACCAGCCGCATTTTTATTGGCTAAAAGTGGCCCTTGGCCTTTATCCTTTGGCCCTTGGGTAGGGGTATTGGGAATGTTCTTTGATTCACGGAGTTTGAAGATTTTGGGTAGTTGGAATTTCATAGGGATCCTTTCTGGAAGAAATCGCCGTGATCGCACGTGATCGCCGTGATCGGGTGCGGGGTACTGGCGTTTTCAGTTAAATGGAAATTTGATCAGGAAGCGTTGAATCAAGAGCAAAACCGGACAAAGACAACTCAACAAATCAGTCTCGGCTCACGCTTCGCTGCAGCGGAGCAGTTCCCTCCGCGCTGTGCGCGTTCGGGATGACCCCCTCCGGGGATGGTCGAGCCACACCTTCTCCCGACACACTTCTCCCCCACAATGAACGCGAGCCTTTGCCCCGGCTCACCATTAGGGGCGCCGTAAAATTGTTCAACGCAAATTGTCAGGGTCGAGAATGGCTGATGCCGGGCAGCAGGTCAATATAGTGATGCCATAACGGCGTCATAGTGCCGCCATAGTGGCAGCATAATGCTGTCACCTTGGCGCACTTTTAGAAGGATGCCTGGATTTAAAGAAATGGCGGAGAGGGAGGGATTCGAACCCCCGATACCCTTTCAGGTATGGCCGCTTTCGAGGCGGCTCGTTTCAACCACTCACGCACCTCTCCGGACCAATTAAGAGCTGGTTTAGCGACTCCAGCCAAGTGGTCTGTAGCGTGGAGCTTTTCGGATTGTGTCTTGCGAATTCAATTTTACCAGCCAATTGGTGGTTTTCCGGACGGCATACCGTTTTTGCGAATAATGTGGCCTGGAGGAACCGCACGGTCTCTCCGTCCTTCGGCTGCACTCCATTCACCTCAGGATGACAAATGCGCTTCGCGCACACCCCTCGAGATGACGAATAGCTGCGGTGGTCACAGTATTATCCAAACTGCCTTAAGTTCCTGGGATGCCAACGGTGCCTTGCAGGCAGGAGTCGCAGCTTGAGTTCCGTTCCGGCTTGAAGTACCGTACTTGCCGCCGAGGAGGAGTAATCAAATGGCCCAGGTTACGATCAAAACTCAGCGTTTGGATCCTTACAAGAACTTCAAGTTCCGCCTGAAGTGGCGAGGGAAAACTGTTGCCGGCGTGAGCAAGGTCAACGGACTCAAACGCACCACAAATGTGCTCAAGCAGCGCGAGGCCAGCAGGAGCCGGAAATTGCCGGGCGGCACAAAATATGAGCCGATTACGCTGGAACGCGGCGTCACTCACGATTCGGAATTTGCGCGGTGGGCCAGCAGCGTCTGCTCTTTAGCAGGTCAACAAGCAAAGGCAGCTCTAAAGACTTCACTCAGAGACGTCATAATCGAGCAGTACAACGAAGCCGGCCAACTTGCCATTACCTACAAAGTTTTCCGTTGCTGGGTAAGCGAATTCCAGGCGCTGCCTGATCTCGACGCTGGCGCCAATGCTGTCGCCATAGAACATATAAAACTGGAAAACGAAGGCTGGCAGCGCGACTGAGTGAAAAAACTGTAACAAACGTGGTGAATCACCGCTCTGCTGCCCCAGAAATTGGGACGCTCTATTGCTGCCGCCCCAACGGTCAGCGCCCTTGGAGTACTGAAATGAAAAAGCCACAATACACCATTTCCACTGACAGTTCGCGATTCGACGTGGAAATGATTTACCAATTTCTTACCAACAGTTACTGGGCGGAGGGAATACCGCGTCACCTTGTGCAGCGCTCCATCGACAATGCGCTGTGCTTCGGCGTGTTCGATGGGGATCAGCAGGTCGGTTTAGCCCGCGTGATCACTGACTGCGCGACTTATGCCTACATTGGAGATGTTTTCATACTCGAATCGCATCGCGGACGAGGGCTCTCGAAACTGCTAATGAAAGCCATTCTGGAACATCCCGATCTACAGGGCCTTCGACGCTGGTCGCTGGTCACGAACGATGCCCACGGTTTATACAAGCAATTTGGGTTCATGCCGATCGCCAACCCGCAAAGGTACATGGAACTCGTGAATCCAGATGTCTATAAAACGCCGCTCAAGAGCTGAAGGGTTTACTGGAGACTATAATTTCCCTCAGCGAGGTGCTCTATGAAACGGATGCAATTTAGAGCCTGGGCCCTCCTTCTCTTGCTGGCTGCCGGATGCACTGGCGGCGGAAACAATATGACTGGCCCCGTCGGATTCACCGCGCGCGCCAATGTGAGCGGCAGCTACGGTATCACCGGCATGTCGCAAACCACGTCGCAGAGTTATCTAATCGGCGGGATCTTCCAAAACGACGGCAACGGCAACATTAGCGGGGTCGCGCGTGTCGATCGCTCCGCCTGCTTTGATTTCGGTGTTCCCGTAACTTTCTCCGGCTCGGTGAACTCGCAGAACCAGCTCACGCTGACCAGTGCCAGCATCAACGGCCAGGTCATTACGTTGAGTGGGTCCGTCTCCAGCGACGGCAAGAGCATTTCCGGCGGAACGTTTTCCATCAGCGGCGGCTGCGCCAGCGGCGACCACGGCACCACCAGCGGATTCCAGGTGCAGGGAGTTGCCGGAACTTACAGCGGTACATTCCTCATCGCCGGCCATCCGGTGACCGTCACCGCAGCCATCACCCAGGAGAATGGCGGCAACACCGGCGCCTCCATGCTGACGGGAACAATATCGTTCACCATCAATGGCGCCCTCTGCGATCTGCCTACCAATACCAACGTCAGTTTCGGCGGCGTGGTGGCGGGTAGCGATGTTCACATCTCCGTGCAGAACACGCTGAGCGGCACTGCCACCTTTGTGGGCGCAGCCACCGATGGTACCGGTAAAACCATCACCGGCACGATCGACCTGACCAATACTTGCGCCGGCGATATCCCCTCACTCACGCTCGCGCAGTAGTTCGTGATCATGTCTGCTGCTCAGGGTGAGCCGGAATGGTCACGAACAATTTGGTAAAGAGGGGTCGGGAGACCAATCTTATCTGGGTGGAATTCTTGGGTCTGAAAACCTCAGGTTACGACCCCTCCGGTTAACAGCTGGACGCTGAGGGCTGGAGCGGTTGTATTTTCAATGGCTTAACTGGAGCCCAAAAGGAAATTTGGAGCGCTTTCGGCGATAATGGTTCCAAAAACGGTTCCAAGTCTGGTTGCGGACCGTTATGACTCACCAAGGATTAAAGTCACTTCCAATATCGGTGTATCCCGCAGTTCGACCAAGTGCCTCGCCAGCCTACTCCCTTCTCGGTCTTTTTTCACCATAGAATTTTATCTCCTGCGCGAAATGCTGGCCGGGATTTCGCTCCGCTCTCACAGCAAGTCGTCTCCGGTGGGGACAATGCTGACGTTGCAAGTGACGTTGCAT
>DATDNH010000239.1:0-2898 GCA_036518395.1 Candidatus Angelobacter sp.
CACGCACGTGGCACGTTCCAATTGACCACAGAAATTTCAACCATGTTTTCCTCCAGTTACTTTCTCGATGGCAACGACAATCCTCTGCTGCGGCAAGGATCTTATGCGAGGCTAGATGCACGCTTATCCCTTGAGGCCACAAATGAAAGCTGGGCTCTTGATCTGATTGCCAAGAATCTGACGGACCGTAATATTTTGACTTTCGGCACAGAGTGGCCGACTGCATTGGGCAGTACTTTGGCCGCGAAACAGCAGACACGCGACCTCGCTATCCAAGCGCGCTTTTTCTGGTAGCAAGAGCACCAGTTCTGTTAAATTCTGCAATCTCTGAGTCGGCACTAGACGGGAGCAATGGAATGTATTACCCGGGCCTTGAACGCAAGAATGTCCTATTAATTGGCGGCCATTCCAACTTGGGACAACATGTCACGAAGTTGTTTGGCGAGGCGGGAGCCAATATCGTCATTGCTGCGCGGGATACCCAGCGGGCGGAGGAGGTCGCAGCCGAGGCGCGTAAGTTCAAGAAAGGTGAGGTTGTTGTTGCAGAGGTGGATGCCACGAATTGGGATTCGGTGGAAAACGCCGTCAAAAAGGCGCGCGAATTTGGCGACCTGGATGTGCTTTATTTTGGCGTTGGCTGGGACGTGATCGGGCACTTCCTAGAGCTGGATCCGAAGCTTTGGGATGTTATTTACGAGCGGAACTTTAAGAGTGTCTTGATTGCTTGCAGGATTGCGCTGCCTGTTATGGTGGCGCAGCGTAGCGGTTGCATCATTACCATGAGTAGTGTCATGGGGCGGCGGCCGTCGCCCATCGAGCCAATCTACGGTGCGTTGAAGTGTGGATTGATCCATTTTTGCCAGTCCCTAGCCATGGATGTCGCTCAGTACGGGGTGCGAATCAACGTGGTCGCACCCGGTCCGTCGCCACCCAAGGACCTTAGTTACGTGAGCGCCAGCAGCTCATTCCATGGGTTCATGAAAGACGCGGATCAGTTTGATGCCATCGCGCGGCATCTCGCTGACGATATCCCGCTAAAGAGACTTGGTACACCCGAGAACGCTGCTCATGCGGTGCTGTATCTCGCGTCACCTGTCACAGGTGCATACCAGACCGGGCAGGTTATTGGTGTCGATGGTGGCTGGTGGATGCCCAAATAGGCGCAGTTCGGGCCGCCGCGAGATAACCTTAGGAGTCTGACTGGGGTGGGAGTTTCTGCATGGAACGCATTTTCGAATCCATCACTGTTTCAGCGGTGGAGCATGTACAGTGCAATGGACTTGTTTTCCCGATGCTGAAGTGGGGATCTAGCAGCGGGCGGCCAATCCTACTGCTGCATGGTTTTCCGCAAGAGCCCGGTACATGGGCGCCGATTGCGGAGAAGCTGGCACGTGAAGGATTTCAGGTGTTCGCGCCTTTACAGCGGGGCTATTGTATCGGCACGCAACCTCAGCAAGAGGATGGATACACTTTCGGGCATTTTATCCAAGATGCCATTGCCCTGGCGGACACCCTGCGCTTGGATAAGTTCGACGTGGCGGGTTTCGGTATCGGTGCCGCGCTGGCCTGGATGTTAGCGGCGTATCACCCAACAAGGATTCGTTCGTTGGCTGCGCTAAGGTATCCGCATCCGGCTGCGTTCGCGCAGGCCATGCAATCCGATCCTGAGCAGAAAAACAAATGGTTTCGGGTCCAGGAGGACCTGGGTGCCGGTAATCCCGCAGAAAAGGCGGCCGCAATGCTTGCCGATAACGCGACAGGCCTACGCCGATTCCTAGAGGTTAGCGGCTTGCCGCAGCCATTTCTCGACCGCTACGTTTCGCGGCTAAAGGAACCGGGAACGCTAGCCGGCGCCTTGTTTTGGAATCAAGCGATTTCCCTCGAGGAGTTTGCAAGGGTACCTGCAATCAGGATACCAGCATTGTATGTTTGGACTGAGGGGCCTGCCGTTGCACGTGCCGCCGCAGAGGCGACCAGAATGTTCGCTACGGATAGTCTTACCGAGGTCTCTATCGAAGGCGGTGGTCACTTTATGTTGGAGATATCTCCCGAATCTCTGATTGCGCCGTTGCTTCAACACTTCGGGGCAACATGACTAATGCGGTGCCACCCCTTGGCCCGGCTTCTGAAAGTCGAGGGTCTCAGTTGGGAGGAGATGCAGGCGCTTGAGGATCAGATTTCTTGATCCGCGGCTTCCCACTACGGCACAAGCAGGGAGATGAAGCACTCGCGCATCGCCGAGTGAGACCCCTTTTCATAAACCGGTGCGGATCAAATCTGCTTGACGGTCTGCGGAGTTCTGCTGCCGAAGACCGTTCGGTTCCTGCATCGCGGGTGCAGACCAACTGCTCAACTAACGCCGGCACCGAATGCAACCAGCAGTAATCCCCCATAACCAAGCCCAACCCGACTGCAATCACACAAGCTTGCATAGCGGAGGCAATCGTCCTGTGCCTGATCGCGGCCGCATGCGCAAATAGCGAACGGATGTGCTTGAAATAGGCGAGGCTCAGACCCGTGAAGACGGGAGCCATACAATAGGCCGAAAGGTGCGGGGACGAGGACGAGAACATGGATGCCGGCCTGCGTTTCGCGGAAAGTGATCACTACTCGGGAATAGGTGAGATCGCGACCACTTTGCACGTTGCAAAAACGCCCTGGTACTTACCTAAATACTATTGGGCTCTGTTGTGTGGGAGGGTCAAAAGTACTGTGAACCGGGAAATGGCGCTTGCAGAGATAGTCGCGATGTTCCGCTGCGTATTCCACGCGAACGTGAACACAGTTTCCACGGGATGGTGAACACGGAATCCACGGCAACGTGAACGCCGATCCAGGCGATCGTGAACACTGGGGCACTGTGCGTGGCACGGCGTTCACGATCACGGCGAGGTGTTC
>DATDNH010000240.1:0-6128 GCA_036518395.1 Candidatus Angelobacter sp.
TCCTCCAGCGACTGGGCTCCGTACACCTTCCCGCAGTCCTCGGAACGCGCCGGTATTCTCACCCAGATCAGCTTCCTCTCGCTCTTCGCTCATCCTGGCTCCTCTTCTCCTACCAAGCGCGGCATAAAGATCTATGAGATCTTCATGTGCCAGCCCACCGCGGATCCACCGGCAGATGTGGATTTCTCCAAAGTTCAGGACAGCAGCAAAGGAACCGTACGCACCAGGCTGCTTCAGCATATGCAGAACACGGGCTGCGCCGTTTGTCATCGACGCACCGATCCACCGGGCCTGGCTCTGGAACATTTTGATGGCCTGGGACAGCTGCGGACGATGGAGAACGGCACGACCATCGATGTCAGCTCCGGAATCAATGGAGTGAAGTTCGAAGGCGCCCAGGGTCTTGGCCAGTACTTACACGATAGCCCGAGGGTTCCTGCGTGTCTGGTGCGTAATGTCTACGCTTATGGCGTTGGCCGCCAGCCGAACGCGCAGGAGGAGGATTATCTGCTCAAGCAGGCCAGGGCCTTTGCAGACAACGGATATCGTCTGCCCGACCTCATGGTGCAGATCGCCTCCAGTCCCGAATTCTTCAAAGTTGTTGTTCCCGACGCGGCCAGGCCTCCGTCTTCAACGGCTTCGGCCCAAACCACGCCACTCAAGACGTCCACAGGAGTTGTTCCATGAGCTTGCGATTCAATCGGCGCTTATTCCTCCGCGGGATGCTGCAGGGTACAGCGATCTGCGCAGGCATTCCCATTTTGGACTTGTTCCTCGACCGCAACGGCGTTGTCTACGCCGACGGGGCAAAGCTGCCGGTCAGGTTCGGCACGTATTTCTGGGGCCTCGGCTTGACGGACACCCCCACCGGTGGCACGCGCTGGGTTCCCAGCAAAACCGGCTATGGCTACGAAATCATGCCCGAGCTGGAAGCGCTGAAAGCTGTGAAAGACAAGGTATCAGTTTTTTCCGGCTTCCGCGGGATCGGCGACGGCCGACCAAACCTCGTCCACTGGAGTGGTCATGCCTCAATTCTGTCGGGGGTGGCACCGGGCCAGCCTGGACGGTTCGATGCTCCATCTTTCGATACCAGGATCGCCGATGCCATCGGCAATTCAACCCGTTTCAAAGTCATCGACATTGATGCATCGGTGTCCCGTCTACCCGTCAGCTACTCGACTCGCACCGGTGTTACCTTTGCCATGCCGGAAACCACACCGCTTGCTCTCTATACCAGGCTCTTCGGTCCCGGCTTCCAGGATCCGAACAGCGACAATTGGAAGCCAGATCCCACGATCATGCTTCGGCAGAGCGTGCTCTCGGCAATTAAGGATCAGCGCCAGGCTCTCATGGCGGGCGCTGGCAGGTCAGACCAGATTAAGCTGGATCAATATTTCACCTCCGTGCGCGAGATGGAAACCCAACTGGCAACTCAACTTGAGAAGCCGGAAAAATGTGAATCCTGCGTGGTGCCTCCGGCTCCGAAAGAGACACCACGGTCGGCTTCCATCGATTCCGTACGCGCGAACACCAAAGCTATGGCCAAGCTGCTGGCCCTGGGTCTGACTTGTAACCAAACCCGGGTGTTCAACTTTGTCCACACGGCGGGAATCTCGGAAACCTATGTCCCCGGCGAAAGCAAGATCTATCACCAGATCACGCATGATGAACCTACAGACGCCACACTCGGGTACCAGCCGGAGACGAGCAGGCTTGCCGGCCTGGTGATGCAGGCCTTCGGAGACTTCCTGGTTGAGCTGGACGCTGTCAGAGAAGGTCAAGGCACACTGCTCGATAACTGCCTGATCATGGCGTTCAGCGATACGGGATACGCCAAGATCCACTCCATCGAAAATATCCCCATGTTCCTTGCGGGAAAGGCCGGTGGCAGGCACAAGGCCGGCCAGCACATCCATGCTGCGGGCGAATCGGTCACGCGTGTTTCCCTCACGGCACAACAACTGGTGGGGGCACCGGTCGGCGAATTCGGCAGCGGCTCCATGCGAACTGCGCGCCCGATTGCCGAAATCATGGCGTGAGAACGGAAGACTGCAATGAGGCGATATGTGATCGCAACCACGGTGGCTGCAATCCTCAGCCTGTTCCTGAGCTTGAGCCAGGCGCAACAGCCGTCGTCTCACGCGAAATGGACGAGAACCTACGTTGTTGAATGGAACGAGCCGGCGATGTACTACGGCGCGAAAACCGGCGTTACCGATCCGGGAACCGACTGTCCTAAAGGCACCAATCCCTCACCTGACTGGGTCAAGGTTCTGGTAGACGCGGGATATACGCCCGAAGAAGCCAAGTGGCTTCGTGATCCTGCCAACCCCTCGCGCAGCCCTGTTCACGGCCAGAACCAGATGGCGTTCCGGGGCAAGGATCGAGCCAACGTCTACACCAACCCCACTTCAACGCCTGACCCGGGATTGGTGGCCGTCTCAGGGACGACTGCCGAAGGTCTCAACCTGGATGGAGATGAGAACACCGGCTTTACCAGCCCGACGGGCGAGAAGGGTATAGATAATAACTTCTATAAGGCTCTGGGCTGTTGGAAAACCTATCGCGGGCCTCACCGGCTTTCGAGCGGAGCTTTGAATTTCAACGACGCGATGCGGAACGGCGCGTGGACCACCGTAATCGTTGTGGCCGGTGAAGGTCCGGATCCCATGAACGACGACCATGTCAAGGTCGGGTTCTATGTGAGCAATGACAAGATGGTGAAAGACGCTCTGGGCAACATTGCCCGCGACTATACGTTCCGAATCGCACCTGACGCGAAGTATGAAGGCGTGCTTTCAGCGCGCACTGTCAACGGTAGGATTATCTCGACGGCTCCTTCTGACATCATGTTGCGTGATCCCAGCTACACCAGAGATTTGGAACTGCTGCGCGCGCGGTTGGATCTTGAGATGAAGCCGGATGGGACGCTGACGGGCTATGTCGGCGGGTATCGCCCATGGGAAGCGGTTTACCGGGGTTGGGTCGACGCTCGCGGCACGGTGATCGAGGTGCTGACGTGGGTGCAGTTGCCGGCAGTCTATTACGCGTTGCGCCGCAATGCCGATTACAGCCCGTCCGGACCCGGCGGCGAAAAGACCCACATCTCCTTCGCCCTGCGAATTGATGCTCTGCCCGCGTTTGTCATGATGCCGGATGGAAGCAAGGAAGTGGCTTCCGTTGAATCCTACAAAGCCATGGCGCCCAGGGAATCCGCCAAGCCGATGTTTCCATTTCGCGTCGTCGACGGCATCGTTCCCGATCCCAAATACCCGGCCGGCCCGCACGCGGTGATTCTTCCAGCTTCCAGCAGTTCTGCCAACCGAAGTCAGTAACAGGTTTCTGCAAGGTTTAGAATCCGGTTCGGGACGAGACAAGTTCAAATTGAAGGCGCCAATCTTCTTTAAAGTCCAGGAAAAACATATTTGTGGTTCTCCCTGTCGATTTCCCTCCTCCTTATTCGTCTTTACCTCGGAAACACAAGATTCCAAAATCCTGAGGAGGAAATTCCATGAAAACCGTTTCTTTACTGATCGCAGGCCTGTTACTGCTGTCTGTAACGCTGGCGGCTGCGCCTGCTGCGAACTCCGGCAACGACGCGGCAGCAGCCTTTGCCCGGCTCAAGACTTTGGCCGGCGAGTGGGAAGCCACCACCAACATGGGCAAAGCCCACCTTAGCTACCAGATCATTTCTGGCGGAAATGCTGTGGTCGAGCGCGAATCAAATGAAAAGACACCGGAGATGCTTACCGTCTACTACCTTGACGGCGACCGGCTTCTCCTGACCCACTACTGCATGGCCGGCAATCAGCCCCGGATGGAAGCCAAAGCATTCGATCCCCAAACCGGCGAGCTGCGCTTCCAGTTTCTGGACGCCACGAACCTCACCAACTCTAAAGCCGGACACATGCATAACATGACCTTCCATTTTGTGGACAATAATCATGTGTCTGCCGAGTGGCAGTTCTTTGAAAATGGCCAGCAAAAATTTACAGAAAGCGCGCAATACACGCGCGTGCGATAGGAGATAACCATGGCGAAATTCATGCTCTTGCTTTACGACGACCCTTCCGGCTGGGCTAAGCTCAGCCCGGAGGACATGCAGAAAGCCATCGAGAAATACCGCGCCTGGATGCAGAAATCAGTCGATGCCCAACGACTGGCGCAGGACGTGGGCAAGGTGATCCGAACGCAGGGCGGCAAGCCGCGAGTAACCGACGGCCCATACAGCGAGACCAAGGAAGTTCTTGGCGGCTATTACACCATTGAAGCTGCAGACTACGATGAAGCGGTGCAAAAAGCCCTGACTCACCCGCACGTGGAGTACGGAAACACAATTGAGATCCGGCAGGTGTACGGGACATAAGTCAGCACCCAGAATCAGCACTCAGCATTCAGCCCGCGGGACAGCTTGGTTTGCCGAAAATTCTCGCCAGCCAGGCTAGAGATCGAGGCTACAGCAACTATGGGACTGCTCTAAGACTGTGCCGTTCGCGGGTGCTTTCTACTGACTGCTCGCGAAGCGGTTTAGAATCAGCAGACGTTTGCTACGTCCCAAAGGTTGGGAGTTTGCTTTCCGATCACGCGCGATCACGTGCGATCACGGCGATTCTTGAGCGCTGTTCAGCTTGCGTAGGGTTTGGTTTTGTGGATGACCTGATGAACGTGCGCCAGAGGTTTTTTCTTTTTGGGAACAGGCTTCTTCACGCCGAGAGCGACGTCTGCCAACTCCAGGAACCTGGACCCTGCGCTGGGGCTTATGTTGCCGCCAGCATCACGAACACGGCTTTCGTCGACTCCCCGGATATTCGACCGTGGATTGATCCACAAACCTTTTGACAGGTCGGATGCTTTGGCGGGATGTTGATGTCTCTTCATTTTCGGCCGTCCTGGACTGCACAACAGTCCTGCGCTGGCGTGCAATGATGGAGATTCTCCGAGGCGCTGATACTCTGCGCTCCAGAACAACGCTGGGTTCACCGCGGGGGATTCCGAAGAATGGTACTGCCCTTCTGCATGGCAGGGTAGCGCCAAGATGCGCCGTTCAGTAACAGTTGATGACTGCGCTCAAGCCGGCGGCATAGAGGACCCTCTAGTCTCATCGGCATACGCCGTTACCTCCGCTTCTTTTGGTTTTGACTCTCTTTTTCCAGTTGTTCCCGGGACTCCCAGTCTCGGCGGTGGGTGTTTCTTTTCTGTGCTTTTGTACATTCGCGTTCATTCGCGTCCATTCGCGGCTAAATACGTATTAGTGCCAGCAGAACATTTTCGAGGTGAACTTTTTCCCACCGCGAGCGTACTATCTAGTGGATAAGACTATGGTTACTTTCCTGGTGTGGTGTCTGCTTCTGCTGGTCTGCTGGCCCCTGGCATTGCTGGCGCTGGTGCTGTATCCCATCGTGTGGCTTCTGCTGCTGCCGTTCCGCATCGTCGGCATCGCGGTGAACGGCGTGCTGGAATTGATCAGGGCCATCATCTTCCTGCCGGCGCGCCTCCTGCGCGGCCGCCACGCATGAATCCATGAGCCAGGCAGTCATCATGGAATTCAAGATCAAAGATATTGTTAAAAACAACACCACGCATTTTTCTTTTCTGCGCGGTGAGAATGCCTACTACACGGTTACGGTTCACGGGACGAAATATGTTTACCCAGTAAATCTGAAAGACCTCAACGGCGCTTCGATCTTTGCAGAAATGAAAGCGATCACCATGATGCGTTACATCCGCAAAGCTCTGGCTGACAACACCTTCGTCAGAGCCACCTGAGACAAATGGGTTTATCAGGGCCACCATCTTCCTGCCGGCGCGCCTGCTGCGCGGCCGCCACGCGTGATGCAATCGGGTCCGCGGGTTCGCGGAGCAATAGTATTTGTTGAAAAATGTTTTCACACTGCATCCAACCTGGCTGGCGACCGAAACTCTCGTGAACCAAAGCCGTTTCGCGGGCTGAATGCCGAGTGCTGAGTGCTGATTGCTTTTAAACGCTTCTTAACTTTTCTTGAACGACTTCCCTTTCCCTCAGGGTTCCTATCAGCAGAGGGCGCAAATAGCAGCCCTGGGAGGAAGAAATATGAAACGCGTTCTAATTGGTACATTTCTGATGGGCGTTCTCGGCATCGGGTCTGCTA
>DATDNH010000241.1:0-7195 GCA_036518395.1 Candidatus Angelobacter sp.
GTTTGAAAGGTTTCCTAAGGTGGCCGAACGCGTGGTGAGGATCGACTAAAAGCACCAATTATTTTTGGCGCGAGACTTTCAGTGTCATGTCCCACGAATGATTGTCTGAAGTATTTACCGCGTGGGCTGTGCCTTCCATCGCGTCGCCAGTCACCTTGAGATCAAAAGTCCAGTCTGCCCCCTGATTGGGGTCCTCGCGATTTACGGAGTGCGCGCTGAAACTGAGGTGATCGTCCAGCAGAATCACATTCTTAATTGGGAAGTTGACATTTTTGCTCGGACCGGTGACGCCCGTGATTTTGTTTTTTTCCTGCTGTAATTCAATGTAAGCGGGAGAGCTTTCCGTTGTCCCGACTTCCTTGATCTCGCCTGTCCAGGTGCCGGTGACATTCGTCGTAGTGAAGCTAAGCGCCGCGAACAACAGAGCAACAATGACTTTCATGACTGCTTCACCTCCGCAATGCCAGGCTTAATTGCTAATTGCCAATTGCTAATTGCTGCTTCACACCTTGGCTTCGTCCGGCTCAAACAATGGTTTCCAGGATTCATCCAGTTGGATCCACTGTTCTTCCTCCAGCCAGGACGCTTTCATTTCGGGCAGGTGCAGCATGCCATGGCCCTGCGAGCAGACCAGTTCTGTCCCCCACCAATCGAGCAGCAGGCGGGCGGGAACACCCACATAGCTCTCATGCGACAAGCGTTTGAGGCAAATATGGCAGCGGCGTCCCTGGTCATGCAGTGACCACGTCACGGCCAGCACAGCGCTCACCAGCAGGAACCAACTGGAAACGGCGCCGGCGGAAGATGGCACCGAGCCGGTTGAAGCCAGGAAAACGCGCCGCGTGCCTTCGACTGCAAGCACAAAACAGGTGACCAGAAGAAGCGCAGTCTTGCCACTGAAGAACAGCCACCAGCGATATTGGCGTCCTGCATCCACGTGCAGGGGAGCAGCAGAGCGAATCTGCCGAAGCTTCAGGAGCACCAGGCCCGCAATGAACGCAACCGCAATGAAGACGAGATAAATAGCGAGCCCCTGATTGATTGGATTTCTGATCGGCGCAAGCTCTGCCCTGGCGTAACCAAATGCTGAACCGGTGTCTTTCAACAGGTTCTGCAATTCAGCGTCGGCCTGCGCGCGTGTGCCGCCCGGACGCAGCCGAAGCACCGCGCCCGTGCGCTCGGCAAGATTCACTGACCGCGCGTGACCCGGACTTAACGTCCAGACTGAAATTTCAGGAGAGACGAACCAGAATCGCGCCGGCAGTATGCCAATGACTGTGCTGCTGCTGCCCTGATACAGGATTTTTCTTCCCACAAGAGCCGGATCGCGGTCGAATCCGTGTTCCCACAGCCAGTCTGAGATCACGATGCAGTTGTCGCACTGCTTTTCATCGCCCGGATGAAACAGTCTTCCCGCGGCGGGATTGACCCCTAGCAGATCAAAGAAACCCGGCGAGACGCGCGCACCCGTAACCTCAATGTGTTGCTCTCCGGCTTTAAGTTTGTCACCCTGCTCCCATGAGTAGGCGGCGATCGCCTCCGCCGTCTTGCTCTGTTGGGACCAGCGCGAAACTGTCAGAAAAAGGGTCCCGGGATGATAACGGATAAAATTCCCGTTAAAGGAAAGATTGACCAGTCGGTCTGGCGATCTGTAAGGAAACGCAGAGAGCGCCCACCGGATGGTCGGGAAAAAACCTGTGGCAACCACCACCGCGAGCATCGCGCCGGTGATGGCGAGCAGCATGAACCGGGGCGTCCGCGGGGATTCGCGCATCAGGCGCTGTACTTTCCCGCGATCGAACCTGTGCCAGAAAGCGTCACCGAATGCGCCCCAGAGATGCTTCGCCAGTTCCCGCTTGCTTGCGGAATTCAGCCTTCCGGATTCATAGAGAAAATGGGCCCAATGCCAGACCTGGGTGCGCCACTGTTCATACCACTGCTTACGCTGGGCTTTTGGAACCAGCATGCTGGCGATCCGCAACAGCCATGACGACCAACGGATCATCCCGCGAATAGGCCCTGATACTTCCATACCTCTTATCCTAGTTTATGCGCCATTATGTATTCAAAGCGTGCCAATCTTTCAATTTTTTTCTTCGTTCGGGCCAACCCTGACGCCGATTCTGCACCCGAACCGCAGCGCACTACCCGGTACTCTCCTGAATCATTAGACACCGCTGCTGCGACTTGGGGTTCTAAGAAATAATCGGTATCGAGCGTCACGACTCACGCAATGCATTCATGGGATCGGTTCGCGCTGCTCGGACCGCGGGCAGCAGCACGGCAAGGCTGGCCACCACAAAAACCAGAAGCACGACTGCAAACATCGTCGTGAAATCGTGTGACGACACACCATAGAGCATTCCGGCCAGCAGCCTGCCGGATCCCAGCGCAACAATGACACCGAAGGCGCAGCCGATCACCGAAACACCCAGGCCTTGCCACAGGAACCTCCTGGCAATTTGCCAGCGCTGCGCCCCAAGCGCCAGGCGCAATCCCACTTCCCGCTGCCGCACGGTAACGATATAGCTCAGCGTTGCATACAGTCCGATCGAAGCCAGCAGTATTGCAGTCAACGCGAATAGCGCCAGCAGGATCGTACGCATCCGGTTTTCGGCAAAACTGTTGCTGAGCTGTTCGTCGAGTGACATTACCGCAAATACGGACCGTGAGGGCTCTGCCCGTGCAATAACGCGCCGGACCGTTTCCGCCATCGATGCCGGATCATTGCGAGTGCGAATTAGATAGTTGGGATCTGGCACAGGTGCACTGATGCACCAGTAAACCGTCGCCATCGGCTCCACATTGATTCCCTGCTCGCGGGCGTCCGCAACGATCCCTCGAATTTCGCCGGCGAGCGGGAAGCTGGCAAAAGTAGTGGACTGGAGATGATGTCCGATCGCGTTCTTATCACCAAAGAACGTGTCCGCGAAGCTGCGATTGACGACAATACCCGTCGGCCCGGCGGCCTCGCGGCACGGTTCTCCGGAGAGCAGCGGGATTTCGAGTGTTGCAAAATATCCCGGCGAAACGAAGCGCATGTCCGCAATGATCTTGTGCTCAGGATCAACGTCGCCTTCCTCGACCTTCAATTCCAGGGTGTATGCGCGCGAGATGCCGGGCAACGTACCTGAGCTGGCCGCCGCCTCAATGCCGGGTGTGGCGCGCAGCACGTCAAGGGTGCGATTGATTCGCTGCGTCAGGCCTTTCATGTCGCCGGTTTCACCCCAGCTTGCGCTCACATGTAAGGTTAGAACATGGCTCGAATCGAATCCTGGTGCCACGCGTCCTAACTGCTGAAAGCTGCGCAGCAGCAGGCCGGCGCTGATGAGCAGCGTGACTGCAAGAGCGATCTGTACTCCGACCAGCAACCATTGCATGTGACTGCGGGCAGAGATCTGCGTGCGGCTATTGCGCGCCAGCGATGCCCCGGGCCTTCCATGCGTGGAGCGCAGGGCAGGGAAGATTCCGCAGAGAAAAGTAGTAATCAAAGCGCAGCTGAGTGAGTAAGAGACGATCCGCCAGTTGACCGTGATCTCGTCAACGCGAGCCAGGTCGCTTGCCATGGCATGGAACACCTTCGGGGCCATCGCTGACAGTGCGAGCCCTACCATGGATCCCAGGAACGCGAGCAGGAATACTTCAGTCAGAAGCTGGGTAATAATTGCGCGCCGGCGCGCGCCCAGGGCAAAACGAATAGCGATTTCTTCTTCCCGTTGCGCCGAGCGCGCCAGCAACAGCCCGGCGATATTCGAGCATGCAATCAGCAGCAGCAGGCTGACGCCCGCGAACAGGACCCACAACGATTCGCGCGACGTCTGGACGATATTCTCCTTGAGCGGAACCATTCTCACGCCCAGGTCCCCGTCTGTCTTCGGGAACTGTGCAGCCAGGCGCGATTGAACCACGTTGAGGTCGGAACGCGCCTCATCGATCGTGACTCCAGGCTTTAGCCGCCCGACAACGGTGTACCAGGTAGACTCACGACTCGTGCTGTAAGGCGACGGGACCGGAATGACGCCAAACACATCGACGCCGCGCACCGGAAACAAAAACCAGGGGGACATCACGCCTACGATGGTCTGCGCCTGCCTGCCAAAATGGAGTTTCTGTCCGAGCACACCCGGGTCGGCATTGAAGCGCTGTCGCCACAACCGGTCGCTGATGAGCACAGCGTCTGGCCCGCCATAGGTTCGCTCCTCGGCGCTGAAGTCGCGCCCCAATGCAGGCTGCACACCCCAGACCTGTAGAAACCGAGGTGCCACATAGGCGCGCGTGATCTTTTCCGGCAGCGTGCCCGAAGTCTCTGACACATCCTCTGTGTAGTATCCGGTCAGCGCCTGAAAGCTCGAGTTCATCCGGTTCCAGTCTTCCAGGCGAATCGGGGCGACCATCACTGATCCGGTTTTGCTCTTGTGCGTGACTTGCTGCAGCAGCATCAACTCACCGGCACGGGGAAAGGGCAGCGGCCGAATCAGGACTGCATCAATGGCGGAGTAAACAGCTGTATTCGCGCCAATCCCGAGCGCCAGCGTAAGTATGATGGTGACCGACAGGGTCGGCGATTTACGGAGGATGCGGACGGCGAAACGAAGATTAGCGTTGAGGGTTTCCATATCCAAACAGCCGACATTATGAATTCGACAAATTTAGACCTGCCAACGTGGACACGGTTAGCACTGCTGCTGACTGAGTTTGTTGCTGAAACCCCATTCCGAAGGGCGGGTTCTCTGGAATGGTTAGAAGCGGTTACCTGCGGGATACCTTCGCGGTACAGTTCACAAAAGTAACTTTACCTGCCCGCAAAAAGTGCAACAATTCTCTTTAATCCGTGGTGATTCCCTCGAGGAAGGTCCGTATGGGAACCGCGCAAATGCAGTATGCAGCGAATAGAAGGTACCCACGCTACATTTGTGAGCTGGGCATTGAAGTGCGCGTCGCCAATTCAGAAACAGGCTACTGGGGCACAGTCGCGGATATCTGCCTGGGTGGATGTTACGTGAACACGTTCTCCCCTCTGCCTGCCGGGACGCCAGTTATGCTCCTTATCAACACCAAGGTCAATACCATCGCCATCACAGGTAACACAATCACCTTTCACCCTGGTCTAGGCATGGGAATTGAGTTCGTTGGGTTCGCGACTCCGGACGCGGAGGTCGCCCTGAAGGCGCTGATCAACGATCTGGCCCTGGCTCAAAATCAATAAAAGGGAATTCGATTCCTACAGACGGTTGCTCAAGGCCGTCTCGGCGATCCTCAGCTAATTGTGCCCATGGTGGCTGCTGCTATTGCTGCTGCTATGGCTGCTATTGCTGTGGCTGCTGCTTCCGCTGCCGGAATGGTGGTGATGACCGCCACCTCCGGAATGATGATCGTGCCTGCCGCCACCGCCGGCAAACCCGGATCGAGAACCGGTTCCGCGATAATTGCAGCAATGGTAATAGCAGTGACGATAGCTGTCGTAGGTATTGTAGTAACTGGTGTAGTAGGGACTGGTCCCGCCGGGATGGTAGTGGGCACAACCCGCGGTCAACCACAGAACAGAAAGCAGACCAACTGCGACGAAGCGCTTCATTAGGTCCTCCAAAACGGACCCGCTTTGGTGCCTATGACTGTAGCCTATTCCTACGCTGCCGCGCAATCAAGTTTGTACAAGTAATGTTAAGATTCAAGGGCTTTGCCGGACCCCTTTAGGTTATTTTCTCGTCGCGGTGCACCGTCTGGGGTGAGAACGCAGGAAGACAGATGGCAATGTATTCGGCGCCTTCATCCGGCGTAGAGTATTGAATCCATTCGCCGGCGCGGGTAATCACCGCTTGTCCTCCGCGGACTTCGATCGTGCCGGCCTTATGGCGCACGCGCAGCCGCCCGCGCAACACAATTGTGTATTCATCGAATTCGGGCGTTTGCCCAGGCTCTTCCCAGCCTGCCGGGCTGTTCATGTGCGCCACGCTGACGCGGTCTTCACCGCTGTTCAGCACACCGATGTATTCATCGATCGTCTTGGGGACATTCCCAGCGGACTGAACGCGCGTAGAGCGTTCAATGAGCCTTGGCACTTACTTATTCCCCCACCCGTGAATTCCGCGATCTAGTGCGGCCGCTGGCCACCCATCATGCCGCCCAGATCCATCTTTTGGTATCCGGCGGGTGGCTGGAAAAGAGATGCAGGCTGCGGGCCCTCTTTCACATTTGTGAGTTCGAAGGTTTCGCCACTCGACGACTGCGCTTTAATCGGGTACAACAGTTTCTGGTCGATCCACGCCGTGCTCGTCGCACCATTCTTGTCGGTCATAATCCATTTGTCACACACACGTCCATTCACAGTCTCTGTGCCTGCTTTTTTGCAGGTTGCATCCGCGCCGCAAGGATGGCTGGGATCAAATGACGAAGGGGCTTTGGGAGCGTGGCCCATCATAGGAGCCATCTGATCGGCATGGAACTCCATGTACATCTTCCGGTCATGCATGACCATATACATTGTCTTTGTACTGGGGTCATTGATCATGCTCACATTCCCCCCGCCCATAGGCCCTCCTTTTCCCGCAGGCGCCGTCATGTCCATGCGGTTTTTGGGTGGCGAAAAATAAATTTTGCCCGTCATTTTCTCGCCTGTCTTCTGTGTGATGAGCGTGTCCGCGGAAAACGGCTGCGGCATCTGCGCCCACGCGCACGAAACGGCAAGAACCAGTACGACAAAAACTGTCAGCTTCAAATACGCAGTTTGCTTCATTGATTGGTCTCCTGAAAAACCTTGATGAAGATGATTGATTTATACCTAGAACATCGCGCTGTACGCAACAATTCTTTTGTCTTTTATTAGAGGGCTCCGCAACGCTCCGCTGCTTTGCCCTCGCGCTCTGCTCGTGCGATCCGGCGCTCGCTCCGCGCTCACCCGGTAAAACTTAACCCCACAAATCGGCAAAGTTGCTGTGCATAAGCACCGAATTTTGTCTTGCGGCCATTCAGCGTTTACCATTGCAGCCCTTGGACGGAGATATAACAAATGAAATTGCGCTTTCTTCTCATAATCGTGCTGTTGCCTTCCCTGATTAGTGGCCAGAATCTCATCCATGAGCGCCTCCGAGTCGATGCCACCGACGCGCCACGCAATATCCTGCACTCTACCGTGACGATACCGGTGAATTCCGGCGCGGTCACGCTGGTTTATCCCAAGTGGATTCCGGGCAATCAC
>DATDNH010000242.1:0-7966 GCA_036518395.1 Candidatus Angelobacter sp.
CAGTGACGGTCGCAAAACGCGCTATGAGCACGATGCGGTGGGCAGGCTGCGTGCAAGCCTCGAGACTGATGATGCCGGCAATGAACAGCTGGTCAAGTATTGGCTTCTGGACTTGAATTCGCGGCCCATTTCGGTTACGTCCGTGGCGCCGCTGGCCGGAGGCAGAAAGACTTCAGAATTTCCTCCAGGTACAAATTTCGCAGCGCTTGATGGAGTCATTGTTTCGCGTGTTTACTACGACGGTTGCGGCAAACCCGCGTTGCAGGTTTCTTCCGGGCCGGATGGACCGGGCGGCGCGAAGCGCTTCCTTACTGCGCAAAGGAACATGCTGAACGCGCGGCAGATGGTGAGCGCAGAATTTCCTCCGGAGTTTGTCCCAGACTTGAGCTTCAGACCGTTTCCTGCTCCGGACCCAGGTGCTGTGCGGATTCGCTACGATGCAGAAGGGAGCAAGGAAGAAACCGCCGGCCCCGACCCGGTCCATCATCGCGTAGTACGCGACAACTTCACCATTACTCATTTTGACGGCGCGGCTGCGGGCGCCTTCGGCTCACCCACTCCTCCCGGACCAGCCAGTCGCATCGAGCGCTTCGACGCCCGCAGCCGTCTGTATCGGATTGAAGAGGCCACAGGAGATGGCAGATTCATCACCACCTCTTATGATCTGACGCTTGACGGACACATTGAAGTAGTACGAGACGACCGCGGCGCTGAGATGACCCGCTACACTTTTGCCGGCCCTGACAACATCGTTCGGATAACCAACCGCGATGCGGGTACCCGGAGCTACTATCGGGATACTGCCGGGCGCGTGGTAGAGCGGGTCAGCGCCGACGGATCAAAGGTGTTCTACAGTTTTGATCGTCTTGGTCGAATGACGCGCATAGAGCAGGCTGCACCTGGAGGAGTTCGTCAACTGCTGCGTGAGATCATTTACGACGCAGATCCTGGCCTTCCTTCTGCAGGCCGATTTCTCGAAGGCCGCATGGCAGTAGTGAAGGAAGCCAGTCATACTATTCACTACTCGTACAATCGCGCGGGCAAAATTGTACGTGAGGAAGTGACTACGGGTGACGTGACTCTGGCTACTGCACGTGATTTCAATTTGCAAGGCAAATTACAAGCCATAACATACCCCGATGGCAAACGAGTACAGTACACGCTCGACCGCAGCGGTACCCCAACTGAGATTCCGGGCGTTTTATCGAAAATCACTTACGATGCAGATGGTTCAGTAACGGGATATCTGCTGGCAAATGGAGTTGCAGTTTCCACTCCCCGTGACACCGTATCTCGCCGGTTCGCCGAAGCGACAGCACGCAAGGATGGCACTACAATTCGGAGCCTTTCTTACGGTTATGATTCTGTGGGGAACGTCACCTCCATCCGCGACGAAATGCCAGGGGACATCCAGTTCCAAAACTTTGGTTATGACGGTCTGTATCGCTTGGCGAATTTTACTGTCCGGCGAAACGATGGAGCCAGCGCCATTCTCAGTCAGGGAGTGTACAGCTATGACCCTGAAGGCAATCTGCTTCGCCTGGAAGAAGTCCGTCCGCTCACAATGAGCTACACCGATGCTGCTCACCCTGGACGGCTGACCAGGGTCGCCAGCGCGACGGCTACACAAAACACCACCTACGATGCTCGCGGGCACATCAGCAGTTTTGGCGACCTGGCAAAACTGGAATTTGACGCATTGGACAGGCTGGTTCATGTCGTCAAATCAAACGGCACCGAACTGCGTATGGCTTACGATCCCCAGAACCGGCTGGTTCTAAAGCAGATTACGCAAGGTGGTGCAACCAGGCAAATACGCTATGCTGCTGGACTATTTGAACGTCATGAGACCCATTCCGTGAGACACATTCACCTTGCGAATGGGCTTATCGCCAGTGAAAAAATTATGTCTGGTGCCCCGGTCTCTTCCACCGTGGTTTACTACCTCACGGACCACCACGGCACAGTTGTGCTGGCAACCGATGCTACGGGCAAGGCGATTCAGAATCAGCGCTACTCACCGTTTGGTTCGCCGCTCATGGCGAGTGAGCTTGATCGTTACCTGGGCCGAGAGAAGGATACTGAAACCGGGTTGGTGCACCTTGGCGCGCGCTATTATGCTCCGGCGTTAGGACGATTCATTTCGCCTGACTGGTTTGTCCTTGAGAATCCGAGTAAGCCCGCGCGGATGCCGCAGGGCTTCAACCTCTATAGCTATTCCATCAACAACCCTCTGGCTTTCAAGGATCCAGGCGGGATGTGGTTCTTCGTTGCACTGGCAATCGCTTTTGTGGTCGGCTTCATCGCCGGGACGATCTCAGGCCTGGTGAGGGGGCAAGGCTGGGGCAGCTTGCTCACGGGCCTGGAAACGGGACTGACAACGGCGATAGGGTTCGCACTCGGCGCTGGAGTAGGTTTTTCATTGGGATCTATCTTTGGCGCAGGATCGGCTGTGGCGCTTTCGGGTGTTTTCGGAACCATGGGCGGACTCAACGGACTATTGAGCGGAATGCACCAGATTTACGACTGGGAGCATCCTGGGGGATGGCTTGCTTTTCTCTCTGACTCCACCTGGGGATTGCTGGGAACTTCTCTGGGCAACATTGTCCAAGTCCTCAACATTATCGGTGGGGCCAAGTATCGCAGTGACCTCAGCTTCCGGCAGAATAGAAATGTTTATGAAGGAGGTATTTATATTTCAAAAGACGACGCCTTTACCCAGGGCAACGTGATCAGCAATGCGGGCCGGGGTGGAAAAGGGGTCAGCATGAATCTGATTGACAACCACGAGTCAATTCACATTCTGCAAAACCGCATCTTTGGTCCACTGTTCCAAGCTGTCTACATTGTCTGGCTCGTTGGTGGTTTCATCGTAGGCAGCGTGTTCTGGTTGTTCCACACCGACCATGACTACGGGAGCATCATTGAAACGATGGCATATTATGATAACCCGTGGGAATACTGGGCATACAGCAATCAAAATTACTGGCAACCAACAGGGCAGAAAGGATTTGATCCCATCGCTGCCTGGAGTTGACGCGGATGATTGTCTAGCAAGTGAGTGGGTGGGGGAGTGAGTGAAAAAGCGAACTTGCCGGGCAATAGCGTGACTACATCAGAACCGGATTGCCGCCGCAGGTGGTGCACAGCCCGGAACACACCATCTGATGATGCTGTGCGTCAATTTTCGACTGTAGGCGATTTTGTAGCTGTCAAAGCCTCAAAGAACCACAAAGTTCAAAATCGAGAAGCAGCGTGCAACAGGTTCAACATCAATCAGTCCGTTATACCAGCGGTCACGAGAGCTTTGGTTTCGTTGGAAGGAAAGAAGTTTTTTCACCGAGAAAATTTTGTAATTGGGTAATTTGATAATTGCGTAATTTGAAATCAAAGAGCAAAGACCTTGTCGAGTTGGAAGAAAGAAATATGTGTCAACAGAGTTCAGCAAGGCTTTTGAATCTGGTTCGGCACCAGGGATTCACCCGCCAGACAGGACCTCTTGTAGGTTGTCCATCTTTTGAGGCGTCAGCAATCGCCGCCCCCGCTCAATCACCGCACTGACTTGTCAGCGGGTTTGACGTTCGTTGTCGAGGCCGCTCCGGCCGATGCCAGCGCGGTTCCGCAATAAGGGCACCGCTGCCATCCGGCTTCGACAGTCCGTTTGCACGCCGGGCAGGCTGGCGCAAGTTGCGTCCCGCACTGGGGGCAGAAAGCAAAGGTCGCGCGTCCTTGCGCACCGCACCTGCCACAGATCGCCAGCAGAGGATCGCGCAGGACAAAGTACAGGATGATCCCAATCGAGTTGGGGATGAAGATGGCCAGCAGGGTCCACATCACATAGCGCATCCCACGGCGGCGCGCATCAGCGTTGATGTAGCCGATCAGAAGAACAAGGATGCTAACCAGAAGCCCCGGCCAGATGGAGAATGCAATCTGACCCTCTATTGGCCAGAGGCGGAGCTTATGATCGTTGGGGATCGCGACAAACAGCAGCACGAAAAACATGCAGACCCATGCCAGCACAGCAATTACCCAGGCAACCCAGGAGATAATACGAAGTTCGTCGGAAAAGCGATTCATATAGTCCTTTCTTCCTCCAGGCGCTGTTTGCCCACCAGCCCGACCACGAGCGCCCCAATTGTTCCCACCAGGAACATGTAGCCGATCCAGGCCTCACCTAAGCTGATATGGGTCCAGGAAAGATCCAGGAATTGGCCAACGCGGCTACTGAGGAACTGAAACAGCGGCCATGTCAGAAAAGTAGTGGTCCAGGCGAACACCGTCAGCCAGACAAAAAGCCAGCGCTGTCGGCGGCGCTCGGTTCGTAGGACGGCCTGTTTTTCCAGTTGCTGGCGAGTGCGCTCGACCAGAGACATGGGAGCCTGAGGCGTGGGCACATCCTGTAAAGCGCCGGTCAGGCGGCTCCAGACGGCGAACTCGGAACGGCATTCCGAGCACAGCAGCAGATGTTCTTCCACTGCCCTCTGCTCTTCTGCCGAGAGCACCCCGGCTGCAGCGAGTGTCAAGAGATCGCGAATATGATTGTGCTGGTCCATAGTCAACTCAACATCTCCGATTTGGTTTCCAATATGCGTCGCATGTATTTCAAGGCGCGATGCAAGCGCGTCTTCACTGTTCCCAGGGGCACGCCAAGCACTGTGGCAATCTCCTCAAGCTTCATCTCTTCTTCGAAGCGCAAAGTAAGCACCTCACGAAAGGCCAGAGGCAATTCGCTCAAGGCATGTGTCACCCCGGCGGCCCGTTCCCGCGCCAACGTTTGCTCAAGCGCGTCCGGGCCGCCGCCGGGAATCGTTTCCAGGCGTGAATCCCCGCCGGGCAGCGGCTCGTCCAGGCTCTCCGGCCGATAGCGGCGAAGATGATCGATCGCCAGATTGTGGGCCATGGCAAATAGCCAGCCTTCAAAGCTGTGACTGGGATCAAAGCTGCGAATGCGCTCCATCACTTTCACCCAGGTTTGCTGAAACGCATCCTCGGCGGTGGCCGGCTCGCGCAAAAGCCGGAGCAGGTAGCGGTAGAGGCGATGCTGGTAACGCTCCATGATCGCGGCTAGAGCGTCCACATCTCCGCCACGCAACCGCGTCCATTCACTTTCAACCGTCACGGGCGCTCCCCAGTGAGCTTCCTGGAACCGGGCCATCATAAATGCCTGGCTGCTATACGGTTGAGGCGGCAAAAAAGATTCACCCAAAGTAGCCTTTTGTCCTCAACCGGTTACCTCGATCTCGAAGTGCGGGCTGACGCCCACTTTGGGGCCTCTAACGTTTAGCACAGGCGCCCAAAGTCATCCTTACTTGTATAACCGTGCACCCTACTGTTCCTCAGAGTCTCCCGTGGCGCGCGTGCTATTCTGTTTTCATGGCCGTGAAAACCATTCAACTGGGACAGGTGTGGCGTAACGACCAGAATGGCAGCAACTTTCTTGTCACCAAAGTCTATAGCGAACTCTTTACCCAATACGCCATGCTGCGCCCTGCTGATGTCAGCGCTCCCGACGCGGACACGATTCGCATCAAAGTGACCAAGACTGCTGAGGGTGTTACTCTTCCCGGCTACACCTTCACGCAGGACTTGCAGGAGTTCTGACAGCGCTCACCTCATGATGGAAAAAATCATTGCTGCGCTGGCCGGCTTCGTGATCGCTGTAATTTCTAAAGGCGGCTATCTGGGCGTGGTCGTCCTCATGGCCATTGAGTCGGCCTGCATTCCTTTGCCTTCCGAAATCATTATGCCTTTTGCCGGTTACCTGGTTTATGCAGGGCAATTCAAGCTGCTCTGGGCGGCAACGGCGGGCGCCATCGGATGCAACCTGGGTTCAGTAGTGGCGTATGAGATTGGATTTTATGGCGGCCGTCCGCTGATCGGAAAATATGGGTCATACCTGCTGATGAGCCGGCACGATCTGGAAATGGCTGACCGTTTCTTTGAACGTTTTGGCTCCGCAGCGGTGTTTTTCGGGCGGCTGCTGCCGGTGATCCGCACATTCATTGCGCTGCCGGCGGGAGTCGCCAGAATGCCGCGGCTTCGGTTTCATGTTTACACTTTTGCTGGTTCCTGGCCGTGGTGTTTTGCCCTTGCGTGGGTCGGCATGAAGCTGGGCGAGCGCTGGCACACCGATCCTCGACTCAGCCACTGGCTGCACCGGCTGGATGTCGTGGTTATCGCGCTCTTGCTCCTGGCGGGGTTGTGGTTTTTGCGCTCGCACTGGAAGAACCGCGTACGCGTTGCCGCGTGAGGCTCTCGCTGCCAATCTCCGGCCCATCGTGGCCTAAATTTACTGTTCTATCCTAATGAAACGTTTGGCCAAGTTCTGTCACTAACTATTTAGCAGGGATTATTCAAGACGGGAGGCAACATGGCATTTGATTTTGATTTCAGCAGTGAACAGTTAGCACAGTGCGTTTCCAGGAATCCGAATCCTGATGACTTGTTTCAGGCACTCAGTGACGTATTGCCAAACTACGAAATCACGAGCGTGAACCGCGTAGCTGCATTTCTGGCCCAATGCGGGCATGAGTCCGCGGATTTCACGGTCTTGCACGAAAACCTCAATTATTCCGCGCAAGGCCTGAATAAGACGTTTCCCAAGTACTTTCCTACGATCGAGTCTGCTGAGCCGTATGCCCGCCAGCCGGAAAAAATCGCGAACAAGGTTTACGGCGGACGGATGGGGAACGGGCCGGAGGATAGCGGAGATGGCTACCAATATCGCGGCCGGGGCGCAATTCAACTCACCGGCCACGATAACTACCAGGCCTTCGCCGATTCGATTGGCAAGAGTATTGATGACGCGGTCGCATACTGTGAAACTCTGGCGGGGGCTGTGGAGTCGGCGTGCTGGTTCTGGAAAGGGCGTAAATTAAATGCGCTCGCAGATGCTGGTGATATGGAGACAATGACTAAACGCATCAATGGTGGCCTGAATGGGCTGGCGGATCGGCAGCAGCGCTATCAAAAAGCATTGAATGTCCTGGGGGCGCAAGCCGCCGATGCGGGTGGCTGATATGGCAGGAGAAATTCGCCAGCCCGCGTAGCAGTTCAAGCCTTCCTCTGCCACCTCAATCTGTTGTGCGTTGATGGTCTGCCCTCCCTCTGTTTGCAAACTGCTGCGCGATACGAGAAGATAACAGTTTTCCATTCAATCTGAGGACGGTCCTGATACATGGCTTCTTCTGCGGGCAGCAAGCACGGAACTCACATCGCTCCGGCCAAAGGCAAGCTGGGAGTGATGATCCCCGGCATGGGCGCGGTGGCGACTACTTTCATCGCCGGGGTGGAGGCTGTCCGAAAAGGCATTGCTCAACCCATCGGATCTCTTACCCAGATGGGCACCATCCGTCTGGGCAAACGTACTGAGGGCCGCTCGCCCAAAATCCAGGACTTTGTCCCCCTGGCCAATCTCAATGATCTGGTCTTTACCGGCTGGGACATTTTTGAAGAAGACGCATTCGAAGCGGCAATGCACGCCGGGGTTCTGGAAAAGGATTTGCTGGAGAAGGTCAAGCCATTTCTCAAATCCATTCAACCGCGTAAAGCAGTGTTTGATCGCAATTACGTGAAGAAGCTCGATGGCCGTCACGTAAAAAAGGGCCGCAACAAGATGGATTTGGCGGAACAACTGCGCGCCGATATTCGTGATTTCCAGAAGAAAAGTCGGGCTGACCGGCTGGTGATGATCTGGTGCGGGTCCACGGAAGTCTTCCTTACACAGAGCGAAGTCCACTCTTCTCTCAAGGCGTTCGAGCGCGGTCTGCACCAGAACGACGAGAACATTGCACCGTCAATGATTTATGCCTATGCGGCGCTTATGGAAGGTGTGCCGTTCGCCAATGGCGCTCCCAACCTCACCGTGGATATTCCCGCCATGCTGGAATTATCGCGGCGCAAGCGCGCGCCGATTGCCGGGAAAGATTTCAAAACCGGGCAAACTCTACTCAAGACCATCCTT
>DATDNH010000243.1:0-14770 GCA_036518395.1 Candidatus Angelobacter sp.
GGGACCTCGCCGATAAATTTCAAGGTGACATGCAGCGACTCGATTCTCGCCCAGCGCGCGTCGGGCGCCAATCTTCGGATGCGATCGACATACTGGCTTAATCGGTCGCGGATTTCGACGGGGATATCGAGGGCGATGAAGGTTCTCATGGCTTAAATACAGCAAAATCGCACCACGGAGACACGGAGGCACGGAGAAAACAACAAATTGTAAAAACCAAAACCTAAATACACTGATTTACTGCATTAATCTTCGTCGCACCATGTCCAGCGCCTGTGTAGTGGCCCAGTAGCGTATCAGGTCGCGATCACCGGGGAAATGGCGCTCGATTACATCAGTTGTCTTGCCGTCAGAAATGGCATGAAAAACTAATCCAACTGGTTTTTCTTCTGTTCCGCCGCCAGGGCCGGCAATGCCGGTTACTCCAACGCCCAATGACGTACTGCAGCGCTTGCGAATGCCTTCCGCCAGGGCAGCGGCAACTTCGCGGCTCACGGCACCATGCTCCTTAATCAATAGCGGAGGAACGTCGGCAAAGCTGGCCTTGAGAGAATTATCGTAGACCACAGCGCCGCCGACAAAATATCGCGAGCTGCCGGGCACGGAAGTGATGCGCTGGGAAATCATGCCGCCCGTACAGGATTCGGCCACAGAGAGATTGGCGCCGCGCATTTGCAGGTAATAGCCAACAATCTGCTCCAGTGTTTCTCCTCCAGTGGAAAACACTGCATCATCAAACTCATCTTCCAGTTCGGAGGCAAGGGTATCCACCTTTTGTTTAGCTTCATCCAGAGTTGCCGCCTGGGCCCGCAGGTGGAGCTGAATTTCACCGCGATGCGCCAGAATCGTAGTTTCAATATCGGAATAGCGGGTATAGATGAGAGCGGCCCGGCGGTCAGCTTCCGATTCGGGAATCAGGGCGATCTTGAGAACACGCGTGGCAATATTGCGCGCCGGGACAACATCGCGCAGGCGCTGCATGCACTGCTCTTCAAACATGGGATGAATTTCCCGAGGCGGGCCAGGAAGCAGCATCACGATCTTTGGTCTTCCCTGGAATTCCGTCTTCAGGAACTGCCCTGGCGCGCTGCCGCGAGCGTTTTTGAGTACTTCGGCTCCGGCAACAACATCTGCCTGCTTAAGATTGTTTTCGGCCATTTTGATGCGGCGCGCGGCAAATCGCTTATAGAGCCAGGCGGCAATTTCCGGATCGCGGCGCAGCTCCAGGCCCAGGGCTTCTGCTGCCGCCTCACGCGTGAGGTCATCTTCTGTGGGCCCAAGTCCTCCCATCAGGATCAGAATGTCCGCGCGGCCGAGCGCAACGCGGATTGTGCCGACAAGATCGGAGCGTCGATCGCCCACTACGGTCTTGAAATCCACGTTGACGCCCAGCTCATTCAATTTAGCGGTAAGGAACAGGGAATTGGTGTCCTGCTTAAAAGCGGTCAGCAACTCCGATCCGATAGCGATGGTCTCTGCGTTCACTCCGGCAATTAAACCAGAAGCAGGGGCTGGAGTCCCCATGTGAGATGGAAGACAGCGTTAGTGGTGGCCAGCACGGCACCGCCGGTGCGCGTGAAGGCAAGGCCGACGAGATTGTGTCCGGCAACAGCGAGGGAAGCTTTTTTGTCAGGAGTGATCTTAACGATTCCGCGCTTGCCACCCAGGGAAGCAGCGACGTAGAGATTCCCCGCAGCATCGAAAGCCAGTCCCTGAGGCCGGCCCAGGCCGCGATAGAAAGTTGTAACCGTACCGTGCGGATCAACGGAATAGACAGCGTCATAGCTGGAGGTTGTGGGCCCGGTCACAAAAAGAGTGCCTGCAGGAGAAAAGGCAAGATGATAAGCAGCCACGCTGGGCTCCAGGGTGGCAAAGACAAACATCTGCTGGTCGGCAGCGATGCGCCAGATGGTGCCTGTGCGGTCCCCTACATAAAGGTTCTGCTCATGGTCAAAGGCGATGCCGGTAGCAACGCCCATGCCCTCGGCGTAGGTGCTCATGGTGCCGTTCGGCGCCACGCGATAGACGGTGCCATCGTAACGGGAGGAGACGTACATCTGTCCTTCGCTATCGAAGGCAATGCCGGTGGCGTTCATGAGTTCCGATAAAAACGGCCTGACGTTATAGTTGGTATCGATTCTGTAGACCGAGACTGGGACTTTTTGTCCGCGACTGCCGGAAAAAGTGACGTAAATATTGCCTTCCGCATCCAGCGCGGGATTGCCGACGGGATGCAGGTTCTCCGCTATCGGCTGGGCAATCTTCATCTCGCGACCATTGCTTACATGCCCGTTGGTGTGGATGGTGACCTGGCCGGAATGTGCGCCGTAAGGCACGCGGGCGATCAAAAAATCCTCAGAGCTGATTACGATGGCGCCCGGGGTTCCGCTGAAGTTCACTTCAGGACGCGCCAGCTTGGGAGGCTTTAAAGATTTGCCAATGATTTTGACTTCGCCGCCGGGCAGAGAGGCAGGAGGGTCAATGGCCTCAATATAGGGATTGCCATCAACATTCTTTCTGCCCAGCAATGCTTCGGAGATACCCATGCGAGTCTGCTTTATCGCGCTGTTAGATGCAGCCAAACTTGAAGCAGGACAAGCGCATAGATGCCCGCTCCTACATCGTCCATCATAATGCCAAGCCCGCCTGAAAGTCTTTCCAGGCGGCGCAGGGGAAATGGCTTAATGATGTCGAACCCACGAAAGAGTATAAAACTCGCCAAAAGGTATTTCCAAACAATGGGAATGGCGATGAGCGATATCATCTGGCCGGCAACTTCATCGATGACGACAAAGCCGGGATCTGTTTTTCCGATTTCCCGGGCAACGATGGTTGAAGGAGGAATGCCAAGGAGAGTAATTATGATGGCGGCAATGATTGCAGCCGGAATCAGCCATTGCGGGGCGATGAAATGTGATATTCCCCACCAGCACAGCACTGTAATGGCGGAAGCCCAGGTACCGGGGCCGGGGCGCAGGTGACCAACGCCGAAAAAAGTAGCAATGATCCAGGCACCGCGTGAGCGTCTATCGGTGCTCATCGTTCTTATCACTCTGCCCTGAGGCGGGGTGTTGCGCTTTCATGTCTTCCAGTTTTTCCGGATCAGTTATGGGCGTGGAGATCACGTATCCGCCGCTGGCCCATTTGCCAAGATCGATCAGGCGGCAACGCTCGCTGCAAAAAGGGAAATTCTGATCGCCGGCCAGCACCAGGGTGCGGCATGTGGGGCAGCGGAGCGAGCGGGGTTTCTTTTGGGCCATGATTCCTCAGATGATTTTGGCTATTAGATCGTAATCGTGGCTTTCAGTAATTTCACAGCGGTAGAACGCGCCGGACGTGAGATCTTCATGGCTGCCAAAATCGTTGATAAACAGCTTGCCATCGATTTCCGGGGCATGCATCTCGGTGCGGCCTTCCCACAGCCATTCTGTTTCTTCTGACTGGCCAAGCGCCAGAACATCAAAGTGGCGTCCGATCAGCTTTGCCTTGTTGCGTTTGCTGATCTGGCGCTGAAGCTGCATCAGCTTTTTCCGGCGACGTTCAATCTCACGTGCAGGAACCTTGTCTGGCAGATGCCATGCCGCTGAGCCTTCCTCGTCCGAGTAGCTAAAGACGCCCAGCCAGTCAAACTGCGCCGCGGTTACGAACTCGCAAAGCTCAAGAAAATCCTTTTCAGTTTCACCGGGAAAACCGACGATGAATGATGTGCGCAGAGTGAGATTGGGAATGACGCGCCTCATCCTCTCAATCGATTTCAGGAAAATATCCGCGCCGGCGCCGCGTTTCATCCGCTTGAGAACGGAAGCGGAAGCGTGCTGCAGAGGGACATCGATGTACGAGCAGATTTTCTCGCTGGCGGCAATGGTATCGAGCAGCCTGCCTGTAATTTTGTTCGGATAGGCGTAGAGAAAGCGGACCCAGCGGAGATCTTCAATTCGCGCCAAGCGTTCGAGCAGCACGGCCAGGCCGTCCTTCAGGCCCAGGTCCTCGCCGTAGCAGGTTGTGTCCTGGCCGATCAGCGTGATCTCCCGCACACCTGCAGCAGCAAGACGTTCTGCTTCAGCAATTACAGATTCAAAGTGGCGCGATCGGAACTTGCCACGCAGTTGCGGAATAATGCAGAATCCGCAGGGATGGTCGCAGCCCTCGGCAATCTTGATGTAGGCCGAAGCTTTGGGCGTGGATAAAACTCGCGGCGTGTTTTCGTCGTAGAGATAGTTGGGCAAATCAGCGATCGCGCCGTCCCACTCGGAACGGGAGAAGCGCCCGCTGGATTCACGCGCATCGCCCTCAGCACGCGAGCGCACGCCTGATTTAAGTGATTGGCTGGCCGAAGTTGAATTGAGAATTGTGAACGGGCTGGCGTTCTCAGCAGGCGCGGATGGAGCAATTCCTGCAGCCGAGAGGATACTCTCCAGTTCGCCGGTGCCGACCACGGCGTCCACTTCGGGGATATTCTTCTGAATCTCATTGCGATAGCGCTCGACCAGGCATCCGGCAACGATGAGCTTTTTTGCTCTGCCGCTGGTTTTGTGTTGCGCCATTTCCAGAATGGTGTCCACGGATTCCTGCTTGGCCGTGTCGATAAACGAGCAGGTATTCACCACAATCACATCGGCGTCTTCCGCTCGTGACGTGATTTGGGCTCCCCCACTCTGAAGCACTCCCATCATGACTTCGCTGTCGACGAGGTTTTTGGGGCATCCGAGGCTTACAAACCCGACTTTGAGAGGCTTGTTTTCAGGCGCAGATTGCCCTTCCAGTGGCGTTTGGGTGAGAGTTTCAACAGGCATGGGTTTCTTAATTTTAGAGCATTTCCGCGTTGCTGGGGCGTTCTTAAGGCAGGATGCGTCAGTCCCTGACGACGCGCTTTGGGAGTCCTGGCTGGCTCGCTAGGACCCACCCCAGACCACGAGCAAAGACGGAGCGTGAACAAGGGATTCCAAGTGATCGCAAAAAGCGCCGAATCGGAAAGGAACAAGGACAATGCCTACGGTGTCAGTATGCACATGTGAGATTACGATGAGGCCTGGTAGCAGGTTCTGGTATGTCCCAATTTTTGTTATTTGGGCTGCTGTTATCGCGCAATCGCAAGCGGCGACACCTCTGGGCGCAATTGACGAGCTGACGCGGGCAGAAAAGCTGGCTGATATCTTAAAGCATTACCCAGCAGCGGTGCAGGAAGTTGTTAGTGAACTCCCAGAAGGCGAAAAGGCCGAAGTTTCAAAACGCTTGAGCGTGGCATCGAGGATCAGAGAGGCTGGGTATGAACTGCGTCGAACAGACGACCTCAGATTTTGGCAATTCGTAGATAAAGCGGGCAGTGTTCATGCGACGTTGACCTTAGTCAATTACTTTATTTCCGGAACTGATTCCGTCATTTTGTTTCATTGGGACAGTCCTCCGAATAAAAAGGAATTGAAATTTGCCTACCTGCGCTATGAAAGGGGTGAATGGAGGATTATTAATTTTGGCGATTGGCGGAGCGAGATTGACTTAGAGTCGGATGGATTCATCAGTGAATTCACATCCAGTGGCCGGAATGAAAAGGCCGCGACGCTAACACTACTTAGAGTTTTGTCTGCGCTTTCGATCTATGCGAGGAGCCATCCTGGTAGTGGCCTTCCAACAAGTCTGGATGTTCTCTCCGAACCGGTGGTGGAAGAAGATGCGCAGCCTGACGCTGATATCGAGGATGGTACAGAGGAGGAGGAGGAGGCTCACGATGATTCTGGTGCGCAGAAACCGCCTGCTGCTCCCTATCTTGCTGATATGGTGTTCAAGGACAATCGTGCCATCAAAGACGGCTACGAATTTCGATACCTGCTAATCGATCCCCTGGTGAGTGATCGATCAGCCGGAAAGTATCAAATTACGGCAACTCCGATTGAATTTGCCAAGACGGGAAGGAAGAGCTACTTTGTCGATCAAAGTTCTACCATTCATTTCACCTTGGAGAATCGACCGGCAAATGAAAATGACGAATGCTTAGATGGCTCGTCCATTTTTTATTCAGAAATGCTCTTCGAGGCCCGGCTTGGTGGAAGAAGGGTTATTAGGTAATAACCTCCCAAAAACAGGGATTTTAGTCCTGTTGTCCCTGTTCACTACGCTCTGTTATTTGCAGGCGCGCCAATTCCGTACTTTACATCAAGAAACTTCTGCAATTTACGCGGCAATGCTCTGCTCAGCTCCTGCCACGTCAGCACTTTGCAACGCGTTCTTAGTTCCACGTCACGAACACAACGCATGACGGTGTGCCAGGCTTCGATCAGGTCCGGCCGCCTTGCGTCCGCAATCACGCAGAAGCTGGTTCCCGATGCATGGGCAGCAAGCACGTTGCGAATCAATTGATAGGAGAGGTAATGGTCGCCGGAACGGGGGAGGGAAGGGACGTCAAAGATCGTTTCCAGGTCTCGGTATCTCTCTACCAGTGCACTCTCCTGCGATTGAAAATCGTTTTCAGTGAGCTTGGACTCCACTAATAATTTACCCAGCTTCATGTCTACTTCTGTGCGGTCGAACTTGGCGTTGAGCAGCGGGACGCGCGCTCTGTGTCCAAATTCCGGCATGTCCGTCACTTCAATGCCGAGCATACCGGCAATGGTTTTGCTGGTGCATGCGCCCGGGCAGCAGAAGATGTTCATGAGCAGCGCGTCGGAACTCATGCAGGAATCGAGTTCCCTCCAGCGGTGGTGCAGGGAAAAGTCTCCAGTCGGCAGTGAGCGGCGGGCCTGCGCGTGGATTTTCGTCATGCGGCGCATCCATTCAGGATGCTTCAGAATCGCCCGATAACTAGCGCCGAAGAAGTTTCCGTGACGACGACCGTCGGCCTCAGGAGCATAAACGATTACAGGCACTGCGCCATAGCTTTTGACGTGGGAGAAGCGCTGAGCTTCGGCGAATGCGGCGTTGCGCGCACATAATTCGTGGCGCAGTTCGCTCGCAAATCCCGAAACCTTGGAAACCATGGAGAAGCAGAGTTTATCGCGACGCGGGTAAGACGAGTAAAATTCTCTCATCAGTAAATTGGCTTAATCGCAGGAAGTCAAGGAGTTACAATATGCGACCCAGACAAGCATTAGGATTGATAGTCCTATTTCTAGCCGGCTCCGCCGTATTAGCTCTGGCCCAGGCGGAAAAGAAAGGCGGCAAGGCTCCGAAGCCCGTAACCGTAACGCTGCAAGATGGTCAGGGCAAGAACGTTGGGACGGCCACTCTTTCCGGCGCTACCCACGGCGCCAAAATCAAGCTGATCGTGCACGACATCACACCAGGCGAGCACGCCATTCACGTCCATCAGACAGCAAAATGTGAGGGCCCGGATTTCAAGTCTGCTGGCCCGCACTTCAATCCTGACGGGAAAAAACACGGGCTGCAAAACCCGGAAGGGCCGCATGCAGGGGACATCCCAAATTTCACGGTTGACGCAAAAGGAAAATCCAAGGCTACAGTGACAGCGCCTAACGTGACCCTGGGAGACGATCCGCATTCGGTCTTTAGTGGAGGCGGGACTGCTCTCGTTATTCACGCCAAAGCTGACGACAACAAAACGGATCCATCAGGCAATTCTGGCGACCGAATCGCGTGCGGAGTCATCAAGAAGTAGTCGGGTTATCGGAAAATTCTGACCCGAACATCGCTGGTGTAAATTACTTTCGCCCTGCCAACTCCTGGTACAGCGCCGGCAGGCGCAGAGCATCTTCGACCGACTGGGCGAAGCGGGCGCGTTCATAGTGTTCGGTGAACACTACCACGTCCTTCTGCACCTCAGGATCAGGAATGGTGGAGGCGAATTCTTCCGGCGTCTGCTCGGGAGTTTTGCGTAGTCCGCGTCGCGCCATCGCTTTCAGCATGCGCGCATACCACAGGCTGGCGGAACTGCCGGGCGCTTGTTGCGGATTCTTGAGGAGTCTGGAGCGCTCGATAGCGCGCCATCCGCGCGGCGCGAATGGCAGAGCAATAATCAGCGCGCCGAGGACGCAAATCACCGCCAGAGTGCCGTAGGTGAACCCGCCGCGCATCTCCCGCACCCGCTGAGAAATCTTTGCGTACCTGGTCAGATACCACAGCCGCAATCTGCTCTGAACAGTTCCGGCGCTGGCAGTGATTTCCGAACTGAGCATGACCTGACGATTAAAGTCATAGTTAATGATCCACTCACGCCACATCTCGTGCAATGCGTCCATGTAGAGTGCGAGGCGCGATCTGTCCGCCGCCGGCACGGCGGGAGTGGGATCGAACGTAGCCCAGCCATATTGCGGAAAAAATACTTCCACCCAGGAGTGCGCATCGCGTCCGCGAATGATGAAGGTGTGGTTCACGTCGTTGTATTCACCGCCGCGAAAACCATTCACGACGCGAGAGGGAATTCCGAGCGTACGCAACATGATGGCCATGGCGGACGCAAAGTACTCGCAATGGCCTTTCTTGCGCTCAAACAGAAAACTGGCCAGCGGATCGGCCTGCTGACCGGGTAATTCGAGCGTGTATCCGAGGTTTTCATGGAGGTACCGCTCAATGGACTGTGCGCGCTCATAATTTGATCGGGCATTAGCTGTAATGCGCCTGGCCAGCGCCGCGATCCGCGGATCCAGCCGTGCGGGCAGTTCCAGATATTCCGCCGAGATGGCTGCAGGATAGTCCTGAGAATTGGAATTCGGAATCAGAGGCGATGGATCTGAGGTATCGGCTTCACCCTGGTAGACATCGATTGTCCGTCCAGCATCATTCTTTGTAACCGCGCCTCCGCTCGAAATCGCTACTTCGTTGTACGCTCCGGTGACGCTCAGCGGAGTGGAGGCAAGAAAGAAAATGTAGCTGCCGACAGGTTCCATGATCACGCGATAGCCAAGCGTCGGACGGTGAGCGATGGAATACACAGGAAGATTGTTGACCCGCAAAGGCCAGAGCTCGAGCGGAATGTTGTGCATGCGCTCAACCGCGGCAATGTCGCGCGGCGGGTTGGACCAGCGGTGACCATCGAAATTAGCCAGTGAAACTCCTCGCCACTTCACATCGGGCGGAAGCATTCCGTGCGTGACCTGCACGTGCATGACCGCGGCATTTGACTGCTGGATTCTTCCAATGCCGCCAAGATTGACGGTTTCACTGAAACCGGTAACAAAGTCGGCCTGGCCGCCCAGGCTGTGGAGGTATCCGCCCATGTTCATCCGGGGCAGGATGAAGAAAATCACTGTCGCGCCGGCAAGCGTAAACAGCGCCAGCAGTCCGGCGACGCCATAGAGCGATCGACTGAAACGGTTCTCGTTCTGAGGAGACACGGCGATCATGCGCGAGTCGCGCTCGGAGCGGCGCATCTCCATGCTGATGAATGTTGACATGGCGGTCAGCATGAAGAGGCAGAAGGTGAACACAAAAATGGTGTCCACGGTGAGCACCGCCGCAGCCAGTACCATCAGGAACGAGAGCACCGCCAGATAGAGGAGATCGCGGTCGCGTTGCACGGAGAAGATCTTCATCACCATGATGAACAGGACCATGTGCACCGTGGCGCTTACAAAACTCTGGGAAAGAAAAAAATAATCGAGAGCGTAGAAGGCGAAATAGAGCAGAGTGAGGTAAGTGGTCCAGCGTTCGGGGATGAGCAGGTTGCTGCCCTGATATAAATGATATCCGCGCACGAACAGCGCAATGGAAACCAGCACGATGGAAAGAGCGTCCAGCTTGGCCGTGCCGGCCAGCGCGCAGAAACCCATGACCAGCAGCAGGTACAGCGATCCCTGAAAGAATTTTTCCGCGATGCTGGCATGCAGACGAGCTGGTGCGATGCTGTGGGACATCCCCTCTATTCTGCTTGAATGGACGCAGGGAATTAAAGTCTTTTCACGCCTGATGCAGTTACGAATGTGCGGATGTTAGAATCGAACTTGCCGGGTCCCGCGCAACGCAATCCCGCCAACCCCGCCAGGTCCGGAAGGAAGCAACGGTAACGGGCTAGTGCGTGTGCAGCGGGGTGCCCGGTTGAATAAGGTATTGCATTCAATTCGAATTGACACGTGTTTTTTGGACGCCTAACCTGAAGATGATGGAAATACAGCTCACTCCTGATTTGGAAGCTAAACTTGCCCGCCTCGCCGCTAAGCGTGGAAGCGACGCCCAACGCTTTGTCGACTACGATGAGTGGTTTCTGCGTGAGGTTGAAAAGGGTTTAGCCGCAGCAGATCGAGGCGAGTTCATTGATCATGAAGATATCCGCAAATTGATCGATCGCCGGTATCCGGGCTGATGCGCGTCCGATGGACTGAGCTGGCAGCCCAAGATCTCACTGGAATATGCGACTACATCAGTGAACACGACGGAGCGGAAAGAGCTCGCAAAGTGGCGCTACGAATTTATGAAGATATCGAGACCCTTGCCCGATTCCCTCATAGCGGTCGGCCAGGCCGCAGAGCTGGCACGCGGGAACTCGTATTTCCCGGACTCCCTTTCCTAGCCATCTATCGTGTACAAAAGGTGAAGTCGAAATAAATCGTATTCTGCATGGTGCACAGCTGTATCTGGAAGAGTCTTAGAAAAGAGTTCTTGCGGACTGCAATCATTCAGGTTGAACTTTCGTAGTTACTAGCTGAAAATACTGCTTATCTTTTCTCTGGAGAAATCTATTGGCAAATCTAGTTCGGGCGAAGATTTCTGCCCTGGGGACCTTTACTCCTCCGCGTCTGCTGACCAATGCTGACCTGGAAAGAATGGTCGAGACCTCCGACAAATGGATTGTCGAGCGCACCGGCATTCGCCAGCGACATATCGTGGACAAAGGAGTTGCCGCTTCGCATCTCGCGGTGGAGGCGGCAAACCGTGCACTGAAGGAACGCGGCATTTCGGGCAGCGAGTTGGAGGCGATCTTCGTCGCTACAGTCACTCCGGACATGATGTTTCCCGCCACTGCCTGTCTGGTGCAGGACAGGATCGGAGCCAAAGGCGCATGGGGCTACGACGTCTCCGCCGCCTGCTCGGGGTTTGTCTACGCCCTGCAGACCGGAACCAAATTCGTCGAGTCCGGAGCGCACAAAAGAGTGATGGTCATTGGTTCAGATGTGATGTCGTCCATCATTGACTACACAGACCGCGCCACCTGCGTGATCTTCGGCGACGGAGCGGGCGCCGTGGTGATTGAGCCTGCAACGGATGAGAACGGATTTATTGACTATCTGCACGAAGTGGACGGATCGGGTGGATGCTCACTCAATATGCCCGGCGGCGGAAGTCTGAATCCTTCAACCCACGAGACGGTGGACAAGAAGATGCACTTCGTCCATCAGGACGGACAGGCGGTCTTCAAGTACGCCGTGCGCAAAATGGCCGAAGCTTCGGAAACGCTGCTGCGCCGCAACGGTTTTACACCGAAAGACGTCGCCCTGTTTGTTCCCCACCAGGCCAACAAACGGATCATTACTTCGTCCGCGGATCGCCTGGGTTTGCGTGACGATCAGGTCATCATCAACATAGACGAATATGGCAATACGACCGCGGGCACGATTCCACTCGCGCTTGAATCTGCGCGGCAGCAGGGACGATTAAAGAAAGGCGATTTATTGCTGCTCGCGGCAGTGGGCGCAGGATTTACGGTGGGAGCGACGCTGCTCAGATGGGCCTATTAAGAAGGTTCACCACGGAGACACGGAGGCACGGAGAACGACCTTTTCTAACTAATTTAAGTTCGGTTGAAGTTCTGCCAAAGCTCCCAAACTTCCGCTGCAATGGCCACATATTTTTGCCGCGGCCCAGCAGTCATTGGGTCAAACAAACGCGTGAACTCCTCGTGGATTACTTCCTCGACTTCGGGCTGAGACTGGCATGTGCCAAGCCTGGGAAGGATAGAATCAACTTCGATTTGATACTCATCCTTGTTGACCTCAAAATTGATGTGCGCCGGATCGTGCCGGAACAATAGGGCCGTAAGCTGGTCATAGAGTTCACCATATTCCTTTTTCAGCAGGCGGCGCCGTTCAAGAATTTGGTCGCGATTGAGAGCCATTGCTGCTGTTCCAGAGGACAACCAGCTAATCTCCGTGCCTTCGCGTCTCCGTGGTGAATGTTAGTTTTTGCCTTTGATGTCGTCGCGCTTCTTCGCCGCTTCTTTCGGCACCTGCGGCTCGGTCATGCTTACCGGGTCGAGGATTTCTTCAATTTCTTTTTCTGTCAGCAGCTTTTTATCGCGAGCAATATCAATGATCGAGCGGCCCGTGGCGACGGACTCCTTCACGATCTCGGCTGCCTTGGCGTAACCGATGTAAGGATTCAGCGCCGTTGCCAGTGATACTGTGGCCTGGGCGTAGAAGTTGCAGCGCTGCACGTTCGCGGTAATTCCTGCAACACACTTTTCTGTAAACACGTGCAGCATGTTGGTCATGATCGTCGTGGACTGGAGCACGCTGTACGCCATGGTCGGCATCATCACGTTCAACTCAAGCTGGCCCGCCTGAACGGCCAGAGCCACGGCAGTATCATTGCCGACTACCTGAAAAGAAACCATCGCAGCAAGTTCGGGCATAACCGGATTAATTTTTCCAGGCATGATGGAAGATCCAGGCTGCAGCGCCGGCAGATTGATTTCCGGCATGCCGGTGTTGGGGCCGGAAGCAATCAGGCGCAAGTCGTTTGAGATGCGAATAATCTCGAGCGCCAGATTGCGCAGCGCGGAAGAAACTTCCGCCATGGGGGCATTGGATTGCATGGCCCAGCGCATGTCCGCCGCCGGAGTAAGTTTCTGGCCGGAGATGCGGGCCAGATTGGCAACCGCTTTGGCTCGGTACTCCGGATGTGTGTTGATCCCCGTTCCCACCGCAGAACCACCCAGACCAAGTTCGCGCAGCGAGTCGGATGCATGGCGAATGCTGCCGATGGACTTGCGCACTGCCATTCCGTAGGCGGCAAATTCCTGTCCCAGACGAATCGGCACCGCGTCCTGCATGTGCGTGCGGCCCGACTTCATGATTTCGTGAAATTCTTTGCCTTTGGCTTCGAACGCGGCGGCCAGCGATTCCAGCACCGGATAAAGTTTTTCCAGTTCCAGCAGAGTGGCCAGCCGCATGCCGGTGGGAAAAACGTCGTTGGTGGACTGTCCATAATTCACATGATCGTTGGGATGTACAACGCCGTAGTCGCCCAGCTTGCCGCCCAGAATCTCAACTGCGCGGTTCGCGATTACCTCATTGCTGTTCATGTGGAAGCTCACGCCCGCGCCGGCCTGAAATACGTCCACCACAAATTGTGAGTTCCACTTACCGTCAATCACTTCCTGTGAAGCCTGGATGATGGCGTCAGCGCGCTTGTCATCCACCAGTCCCAGAGCTTTGTTCGCTTCGGCAGCAGCGCGCTTGACCATGCCGAAAGCGCGAATCAGCGTGGGATGCGCTTTCATGCCGGAGATGGGATAGTTTTCGACAGCACGCGCCGTCTGGATGCCGTAATAGACGTCCGCGGGAATCTCTTTGATGCCGATGGAATCTTTTTCCTGGCGTAATTTTTGTGGGGCGGTAGCCATTTGAGTTTTCCTCGAGAGTAGATGATCTGTGTGCCGTAAACGGCAGAGGCAAAACTTAAAATTATACTTGAGCAGGCGTGAGCGAGGTGGAGCCGAGCGGAGGTCGCAGACGAAATTGCAGCGAAACCGAAGGATCTCTCCTGAGGTTTATGCGCGTCAACGGACATCGGATAAGATGCAATTTTCGATATGACTCATAGGCAACCCCGCATTCATCGCGTATAAGCAACATTTACTTCCAGTAGCAACGTTCACTGCCGCAGAGAACTTCCTACATATCAGAAAGCCTACAGGGAGGACAACATGAGGAGAACTGTTCTGGCCCTTGTGGCCATGTGTCTATTGGTGGGTACGCTAATGCTGGCGCAGACCTCAAGCCAGCAGTCGTCATCCACAAACAGCCAGCAGAGCACAAGCACACACCAACAACCGAGTCCAAAGAGCCAATCGCAGCCGGCACAGGGCTCGACTTCGAGTTCCACCACGCGAGACAGCAGTTCATCGAATTCGAGCAGCAGCAATCAGCCCAGTCCCAATGCGTCGCGTAGCGCAGAGACGCGAGTTGGAGGCGTCCCCTGGGTGTGGATTGCGTTGGGCGGAGCCGTTTTGCTGATCATTATTGTGGCTTTGGTCTCACGTGGCGGCGGCAGCAGTAGCAGCAGCCACGTAGAAACAATCGACCGCGATCGGCGTGTTGGTTAACCCAAACTCGGAGCTGAGCGGTTTCGATCTACTTAACTTATGAGGTCTGCCAGCACTTATGTTGGCAGGCCTCACAATGCTTTGGCATGCTAAACTCGGCGCGATGGGCGCGCTGTCTCAAATTCATTGCTCAGCATTGACTGCTTTCGTGCTGATCTCGCTTGCCACCATCCTGGCTCAGAATGCTCCTGTGCCTCCTGATCGGCATCAGGAATTTCTTAATCAGTTGTCCGCTGCCGCGATTGAGCGAACGCAACATGTTGTTCGTTATGACCCCGGATATGTAGCGATTGCCTATCCGAACGGAGATGTGCCGCCGGATGCCGGCGTATGCAGTGATGAAGTGATCCGTTCTTACCGGGCGCTGGGCATCGATCTGCAGAAAGAAGTGCACGAGGACATGAAAAAGCACTTTGCGGCATATCCGCCAGGTTCGCGCACGCTCGACCGAAACATCGACCACCGCCGCGTTGCCAATTTAATGGTGTTCTTCAGTCGCAAAGGCGAAATACTACGTGTCAGCAAACGAGCAGGAGATTACCTTCCCGGAGAGCTGGTGAC